>JAEULW010000322.1 GCA_016793505.1 Methylobacteriaceae bacterium
TCGACTACATCGAGAGGTTCTACAACGCTGTCCGCAGGCACTCGACCATCGGCTACGTCAGCCCGGTTGAGTTCGAGCGGAGGGTGGGATTAGCTTAACTGCGCGTCCACAGAACCGGCAGCAGGCCACACCTCACTCACGATGCGCCCGGCAACTGAACGCGCGGGAAGAGTTGGAACGCCCTCGCCTGCGCTGCAATCTCAGTTGATCCGTAGCGGCGGCCCTCGGTAGGAGGCGCGTGGCCTTGGATCGCATCGACGATGCTGTCTTCGATCCCTGCGCGCCGCGCGATGGTCCGAAAGCGATCACGCCAAGAATGCGTTGGCGCCAGTCGTGGATCAGGAACGATGCGCCGCGCGAACTCCGCAAGCCGGTTCTTCAGGCCGCGCAACGGGCCAAGCACGTATCCAGTGCGTGCGGGCTTGAGGAACAAGTGCCCCTCCGGCGCGGCCGCGACGACATCAGGAAACCCCGATTCGACAAGATGCGGGTGCAACACAACTAGACGCTCTTCGCCGGTTTTCACCGTGCCTGCTTCTGGCGTAATGCGGATCACCCATTGCCCGTCCTCGCGCCTCACGTCGTGTTTGCGCAGCTGCGCGATCTCGCCAACACGCGCTCCCGTATAGGCTTGAATCCATGGAACCCAACGCTCGGCCAACCTGCGTTTCGAGGCGCGACCTTTTGTGTCGACGCGCAAACACGCTGACAGGAGCGAAACAGCCTCTTCGTCGGAGTAGCCGCTCTTTCGCCGCCGGCTTTCTGCGCGGCGAGGCATCATGACCTTCACGCCCAACGCGGGATTGGCCGGCAATTGCTTGTTGTCGACGGCCCAACCGAAGACTACGCGCAGCGCATTGATGTCGGACCCCTTGACGGTCTTTGGAGCGATGCTCTCTCGCAAACGGGCGTCCCTGAAGTCGATGACGTTCTGTGTCGTCACCCTCGCGGCGTCGTCATGTCCGATGAACGCTACAAACTTCGCGATAGTCGCTCTGTAACTTTGGATGGTGCTTTCTTTCCGCTTCGCGGCCTTCGCGGCCGCGTGCCACCGCTCAAACAACCCCGAAAGCGCAACGACGGCGCTCTGCGCGGCGTCGCGTTGCGGATCGAGCGCCGGAAAGCGTTGGGCCTTCGGGTCCGGCGCGTAGTTGCCTTTAGCGTTGCGAGCCCTTGCTTTGAAAGCGTCAGAGGCAGCGCGTGCACACTCCCGCATGGCCAAGACGCGAGAGTCATGATCAAGGTTTGCTATACCTTCGGCATCCAACAGCGTGTTGAGGACCGGGCCGAACGCGCTTTCCAATCCCGCGTCGTCGTCGGACTGGACTAGCTCCGCCATTCGGTCAGCCTGCTGGCGGAACGCTCGTGCCAATTCGTGGAGAGACGGGAGCACCCTTTTCCATGTGCCCTCAGGCGTGACCTCGACTGAAACAGTCCGCTCGCCCTCTTCACTGCTCCAAGAGCGATACAGGCGCCCCGACAATGCGACGGCCTGTCGGTGGCTGAGTTGCATTGCAGTGCCGTTCGCTGCGCTGGCGAACAGCGGTTCGATGAACGCCAATGCTTCCGCCTGCCGCGCCTTCGCTTCCGCAGCATCGCGAGTGCGCAACGAGAACCGTATGGAGCGCGTGGCGGGGCCGATATGGACCCTCGCAGCCAAACCGGGGCCGAACGGGATGAGCAATCGACGGCCGATCAACGCATGGCGAACGGCGTCAGGAATGCGCTTCACGAATTGGCGTTGAGAAGAACCGGAACGCAGCATCGGCCGCACGAGCCTGAAAAGCATGTGTTGCACACCCTTGTAGCACAGTAGGGTCAGCGCAACACTCTGTTCGGGCTTAAGGAATTGATTTCACGATCCCCGGAAAGGGGATGGTGCCCAGAAGAGGACTCGAACCTCCACGACTTGCGTCACTGGTACCTGAAACCAGCGCGTCTACCAATTCCGCCATCTGGGCGCGGGCGTGTCATACGGGCGGGAGCTGCGCCTTGTCAACGGCGGCGGCCGCCCGATATGTTGCATGACGAGAAACGCCGCTGCGCCGCCGGCGCGCGGCCGACCCGGAGCCGGCCGACATGCTGCCGTTCCGCGACCGACTGGTGCGATTCATCATCGTCAACCTGCTGATCGGCATGGCCTTCGGCGTCGCCTTCGCCGGGCTGGTGCTGTGGTTCGACGTCGCCGGCCTGCAACGGCTGATCTTCTCTTCCTCCTCGCCGATCCCGGCGCTGGCGCTGCTGTTCGGCAGCTTCATGATCACCTTCGGCTCGATCGTCTGCGGCACGGCGATCATGCTGCTGCCCTCCGACGACGATCCGCCGCCGCCCAGGGGCGGGAAGAAGGCGAAAATCCGCATCGGCAAGGCGGCGCCGGCGCGCGTCGTCGCCGGCCGCCAGGGCTGACCGGGCGCGCGCTTGCGCGAAAGGTCGCCTATACAGGGCGCCGTCCATCGCTTATGCAACGAACCGGCTGATCGACGGGGCGCGGCCGCAGCCGCGCCGGCGAGGGGCGGAGTGCGGGACATGAGCGATTACCGGGACGGGCGGCTGGTCACCATCTTCGGCGGCTCGGGCTTTCTCGGGCGGCATCTGACGCGGGCGCTGGCCAAGCGCGGCTGGCGGGTGCGCGCCGCCGTGCGGCGGCCGGATCTCGCCTTCCATCTGCAACCGCTCGGCGGCGTCGGCCAGGTGACGGCGGTGCAGGCCAATCTGCGCTATCCCGATTCGGTCGCCGCCGCGGCGCGCGGCTCGGACGCGATCGTCAATCTCGTCGGCGTGCTGGTCCCGTCCGGCCGCCAGACTTTTGACGCCGTGCAGGCCTTCGGCGCGCAGGCGGTGGCGCGGGCGGCGGCGCAGGCGGGCGTCGAGAATGTCGTCCATGTCTCGGCGATCGGCGCGGACGCGGCCTCCGATTCGGGCTATGCGCGCAGCAAGGGCGAGGGCGAGGCGGCGGTGCGCGCGGCCCGGCCCGGCGCGGTGATCCTGCGGCCGTCGGTCGTGTTCGGCCCGGAAGACCAGTTCTTCAACCGCTTCGCGGCGCTGGCGCGGTTCATGCCGGCGCTGCCGCTGGTCGGCGAGACGACGCGGCTGCAGCCGGTGTTCGTCGGCGACGTCGCCGAGGCGGCGGCGCGGGCGCTGGAGGGCGGCGCGAAGCCGGGGACGACCTATGAACTCGGCGGGCCCGAGGTCATGACCATGCGCGAGATCTTCGACTACGTGCTGAAGGTGACGGAGCGGCGCCGGGCGCTGATCCCGGTGCCCGACGCCGGCGCGCGGCTGATCGCGGCGATCACCGAGACGGCCGACAGGCTCACCCTCGGGCTGATGCCGGACGAGCTGGTGACGACGCGCGATCAGGTGAAACTGCTGGGCCGCGACAATGTCGTCTCCGAGGCGGCGAAGGCCGAGGGCCGCACGCTCGAGGGGCTCGGCCTGCGCCCGACCCTGGTCGAGGCGATCGTGCCGACCTATCTCTGGCGCTACCGCAAGACCGGTCAGTTCGACCGCGCCAAGGCCTGAGACGCGGCCTGCGCCGGCGCCGGGAGCGGCGCCAGCCGGCGATGGACGCGGACCATGAAGGCGGTCCCGAACAGCGGCGTGAACAGGTTGAGCACCGGCACGGCCATCATCGCGGCGATCGGCAGGCCGTAGAGGAACAGCCGCGCCGCATGGCGGGCGCGCAGGGCGCGCGCCTCCTCGACCGAGCGATAGCGCATCGCCGCCAGCTCGAAATATTCGCGCCCCGCCAGATAGGCGTTGGCGGCGAAGAAGGCGATCAGATTGACGCCGGGCACGAACAGCAGCAGCAGCGCGGCCAGGTTGACGAGGGCCGAGACGCCGGCGAAGCGCGCCGCCAGAAGGACCGCGCGACCCGCCGGCACGGGCCGGCCGGGCGGCCCCTCGGGATCGATCTCGCGCTCGACGCGCTCGGCGACGTCGTCGAGGAACAGGCCGGCGACCAGCGCCGTCACCGGCGCGATCAGAAAGGCGAGGCCGATGAACAGGCCGAGCCCGGTGAGCACCGACACCGCCGTGTCGAGCCACCAGTTCTGCAGGGCGACGAGATGGCCGACGCCGCTCGTCACCGCGATCCAGACGAGGGCGAGGACGCCGAGGGTCAGGGCGACGGATTTGATCGTCACGGCCCGGAAGGGCGGCGTGAAAATCTGCCGGAACGCGGCGGTCGCGAGGTCGATCATGGCGCGCCGCTCCTTCCGGCGGCGCCAAGATGGGGAGCCGGCGGGTTGACGGCAAGTTGTTCGCGCCCCGGCTCGACGTTCGGGCCGGGCGCGCGACATACTGGGATGGCGGGCCGCGTCGGCGGCGCCGCGACGACCGCCGACCGGAGGCCGCCATGCCGCGCTGCGTCGCTGCTCTTGCGTTCTGTCTCGCCCTGCCCTTCGCCGCGCCGGCGGCGGCCTCGACAGAGCTGGCCCAGGCGTCGCCGCCCGCCGCCGCGGGGCAGAGCCAGTCCGGCTGCGCCGTCGTCGCGCAGGGGCCGGCGCGCACCCGCCTCGCCGCGCGCGACACGCGCCTGGCGCTCGCCGCCGGCGAGGTGAAGATCAGCTTCATCGGCCACTCGACCTTCGAGATCGAGAGTCCGGCCGGCGTGCGCGCGGCGACCGACTACAACGACGTCGTCCGCCCGGCGCGCACGCCCGACATCGCGACGATGAACAAGGCGCATTCGACGCACAACAGCCGCAGCCCCGATCCCGGCATCAAACATCTGCTGCCGGGCTGGAACCCGGCCGGCGGGCCGGCGCGGCACGACGTCACCGAGCGCGACATGCGGGTGCGCAACGTCTCGACCAACATCCGCGACTGGGGCTCGTCGACCGACTATTCCGGCAATTCGATCTTCATTTTCGAGACGTCAGGGTTGTGCGTGGCGCATCTCGGCCACCTGCATCACACGCTCGACGCCGACAAGCTGGCCGATCTCGGCCGCGTCGACGTGCTGCTGGTGCCGGTCGACGGCTCGTGGACGATGGATCAGCAGGGCATGATCGAGGTGATCGAGCAGATCAAGGCGCCGCTGATGATTCCGATGCACTACTTCTCCGGCGCGGCGCTGGAGCGCTTCATCGGCCGGCTCGGCGACCGCGTCGCCGTCCGGCGCGCCGAGACGGGAACGCTCACCGTGTCGCGCGACAGCCTGCCCGACAAGCCGACGCTGATGGTGCTGCCTGGGCGGCTGTTCTGAGGCTCGCGCTCACTCCTCTCCCGGCCGCTCGCGGCGCATCGCCTTGACGCCGGAGCGCACGGCTTTTCCCTTCAGCCGGCGCTCCTTCGAGGCTTTCGTCGGCCGCGTCGGGCGGCGCGGCTTTTCGCGGTGCGCGGCCTCGGCGATCAGTTCGACGAGGCGGGCCCGCGCGTCGTCGCGGTTGCGCTCCTGGGTGCGGAAGCGGTCGGCGAAGATGACGATCTCGCCGTCATTGGTGGCGCGCTGGCCGGCGAGGGCGAGGAGCTTCGTCTTCACCCAGTCCGGCAGATTGGGCGAGCCCGCGGCGTCGAAGCGCAGCTGCACGGCGCTCGCCACCTTGTTGACGTTCTGTCCGCCGGGGCCGGAGGCGCGCACGAAGCTTTCGCGCAGTTCGTCCTCGTCGATCGAAATCGTCGGCGTGATCTTGATCATCGCCCTGCGATACAGGATCGTGCGGCGCCCGTCACGGGCGGGGGAGGAGCCGGGAATGCTGCGCATCGAGGCAGGCGCGCTCGAAGCCTATCTGACAACGATGTTTCGCCGGCTCGGCTGCCCGGAGGGCGAGGCGCAGGCGGTGGCCGGCCATCTCGTCGGAGCGAGCCTTGCCGGCCATGACAGCCATGGCGTCGTGCGCGCGCCGCTCTATGTGCGCTGGGCGCAGGAGGGGCGCACCGTCCCCGGCCAGACGGCGAAGACGATCGTCGACGCGCCGGCCTTCGCCGTCGTCGACGGCGGCCACGGCTTCGGCCAGACGATGGCCGCCTTCGCGACGCGGCTCGGCGTCGAAAAGGCGAAACAGAGCGGCGTCGCGGCGGTGGCGCTGCGCAACTCCGCGCATATCGGCCGCGTCGGCGCCTATGCCGAAGAGGCGGCGGCCGAGGGCATCGTGTCGATCCATTTCGTCACCGCCTCGGGCAGCGTGCTGGTCGCCCCGTTCGGCGGCGTCGAGCGGCGGTTTTCGACCGCGCCGTTCTGCGTCGGCGTGCCGCGGCCGGGGCAGAAGCCGATCCTGCTCGATTTCGCCACCTCCTTCGTCGCCGAAGGCAAGGTGCTGGTGGCGAGCCTCGGCGGCAAGAGACTGCCGGAGGGCGCGCTGATCGGCCCGGACGGGGCGCTGTCCACCGACCCCTATCAACTCTATGGCGAGACCAACACGCAGCCGGTGCGCGAGCATTCCAAAGGCAAGGGCGCGATCCGCGCCTTCGGCGAGCACAAGGGCTCGGGCCTCGCGCTGATGTGCGAACTCATCGGCGGCTCGCTCACCGGCACGGGCGCGACGCAGCCGGCCAAGCACTTCGCCAACGGCATGTTCGCGCTCTATGTCGATCCGGCGCAGGTGGCGGTCGAAGAGGTCTTCGACGCCGACGTCGCGCGCTATGTCGCCTTCGTGAAGAGCGCGAAGCCGGCGCAGGGCGTCGACGAAGTGCTGATCCCGGGCGAGCCGGAAGAGCAGGCGCGGGCCGAGCGCCGCGCCAACGGCCTGCCGATTTCCGAGGACGCATGGGCGTCGATCGTCGCCTGCGCCAGAGGTCTCGGCGCGAGCGAAAGCGAAACGCCCAAACCTTTGCGATGAGCGAGGGACGCGGCGCCGACAAGCGTGGCGCAAGCCGCCGCGCCAAGGCTTCCGCCGGAGTGACGGCGGAGCGAATCGCGACCTTGGACGACTGGCTTTCTCTCGACGAGGCGCCGAAGGACGGGCGCATGCTGCTGGTGAAATTCGCCTCCGGCGCGATCTGCCCCGGATGCTGGTCGCCGGAACTGCAATCCTGGGCGTTCGACCTCGCCGACGTGCCGGCGGACATTCGCCACTGGACCTCGCATCCGGTGGCCTGGCGCCCGCTCGACGGTGCGTCATCGACGCGCGACCGGTAGGCGCCGCGGCGCGGCGCGGGCTTGCCATCGCCCGCCGCCTCGGCCATCACGCGGCCCGTGCGCAGCTTCTCGACGCCTCTGCCGATCGACGCGGTTCTCGACGAACTCGCCGGCGCGCTCGCCGCCGGGCCCAACGCCGTGCTCGTCGCCCCGCCGGGCGCGGGCAAGACGACGCGGGTTCCGCGGGCGCTTCTCGACGAGCCATGGGTCGCGGGCCGCAAGCGGATCGTGCTCGAGCCGCGTCGTCTGGCCGCGCGCGCCGCCGCGGCGCGGATGGCGGCGACGCTCGGCGAGGAGGTCGGCGACACTGTCGGCCTGCGCGTGCGCATGGGCTCGAAAATCTCCGCCCGCACGCGCGTCGAGATCGTCACCGAAGGCGTGTTCGCGCGGATGATCCTCGACGATCCGGCGCTCGAGGGCGTCGCCGGCGTGCTGTTCGACGAATTCCACGAGCGTTCGCTCGACGCCGTTTTCGGCCTCGCGCTCGCGCTCGCCGCGCTGGCCGGGCTGCGCGACGACCTGCGCCTGCTCGTCATGTCGGCGACGCTCGACGGGGCGCGCGTGGCGAAGCTCATCGGCGAGGCGCCGGTCGTCGAGAGCGCGGGGCGCGCCTTCCCGGTCGAGACGCGGCATGCGGCGCGCGATCCGCGCGCCCGCCTCGAGGACGAGGTCGCGCGCGTCACGTTGCGCGCGCTCGCCGAGGAGAGCGGCTCGCTGCTGGTCTTCCTGCCGGGACAGGGCGAGATCACGCGCCTCGCCGACATCCTGCGCGAGCGCGTGCGCGATCCGTCGGTCGACATCGCGCCGCTCTACGGCGCGATGGACCGCGCCGCGCAGGATCGCGCCGTCGCGCCGGCGCCGGCGGGGCGACGCAAGATCGTGCTCGCCACCTCGATCGCCGAGACCTCGCTGACCATCGAGGGCGTGCGCGTGGTGATCGACTCCGGGCTGGCGCGCGTTCCTCGTTACGAGCCCGATCTCGGGCTGACGCGGCTCGAGACGGTGCGCGTGTCGCGCGCCGCGGCCGATCAGCGCCGGGGACGCGCCGGGCGCACGCAGCCGGGCGTCTGCTACCGGCTGTGGGAAGAGGCGGCGACGCTGTCGCTCGCGCCCTATGCGCAGCCGGAGATTCTCGCCGCCGACCTCTCCGGCCTGGTGCTCGACTGCGCGCATTGGGGCGAGCGTGAGCCGGCGCGGCTCGCCTGGCTCGATCCGCCGCCGGCGGCCGCGCTCGCCGAGGCGCGCGCCCTGCTCGGCGAACTCGGGGCGCTCGACGGGGACGGCGCGATCACGGCGAAGGGCCGGGCGATCCGGGCGCTGGCGCTGCCGCCGCGCCTCGCCGCGATGGTCGTCGCCGCGGCCGCGGCGGGCGAGGCCGGGCTCGCCGCCGAGATCGCCGCCGTGCTGGTCGAGCGCGGGATCGGCGGCGAGGGGGTCGACGTC
>JAEULW010000352.1 GCA_016793505.1 Methylobacteriaceae bacterium
CGACATCGACGACGAGTCGCTCGCCCGCCTCGGCCAGTGGCCCTGGCCGCGCGACCGCCTCGCCTCTCTCACCGCGGCGCTGCGCACCCGCGGGGCGGCGACCATCGCCTATGACGTGATCTTCTCCGAGCCCGATCGCGCCTCGCCCGACCGCGTGCTCGACGCCCTGCCCGATCTGCCCGAGAAGCGCGCCCTCGCCCTCGCCCTGACCAATATGGTCGGTCATGACGAGGCCTTCGCCAACGAGGTCGGCGCCGCCCCGACCGTGCTCGCCCTCGCCCTGACCCGCGTCGCCGGCGCGCCCGCGCCGCCGGTCAAGACCGGCTTCGCGACGGCCGGCGACGATCCCGTGCGCTTCGTCACGGCCTTTCCCGGCCTTGCTGCGCCGATTGGCCCGCTCGCCGCCGCCGCGCCGGGGCTCGGCGCGGTCAACTTCCTGCCCGACCGCGATCTGGTGCTGCGCCGCGCCCCGCTGCTGCTCGGCCTCGCCGAACCCGGCGGCAGGACGCGCCTGCTGCCCTCGCTGGCGCTCGAGGCGCTGCGCGTCGCCCAGGGCGCCTCGACCATCGTCGTGAAGGCGTCGAACGCCTCCGGCGAACAGGCGCTCGGCGGGGCGCAGACCGGCGTCGTCGCGGTCAAGGTCGGCGATGTCGAGATCGCCACGGAATGGGACGGCGCGGTGCGCGTGCGCTACGCCGGTTCGCAGCCGGGCCGGCGCATTCCGGCCTGGCGCGTCCTCGACGGTTCGGCCGCCGCCTCGGAGATCGAGGGGCGGATCGTCTTCATCGGCGCCAGCGCCGCCGCGCTGGTCGATCTGCGCTCGACCCCGCTCGAGGGCGCCATCGCCGGCGTCGACGTGCATGCCGAGATCGTCGAGCACGCGCTGTCGGGCTCGCGCCTCGCCCGACCCGACTATGCGCCCGGGCTCGAAGCCTTTCTCGCCGTGCTCAGCGCGGCGGCGGCGGGCTGGCTGGCGCGCCGCCTGCCGCCGGCCGCAGCCGCGCTGGTGGGCGGCGCGGCGGCGCTGGTCATCTTCGCTGCGAGCTTCGCCGCCTTCCGCTTTCTCGACCTGCTGATCGACGCCGCCGTGCCCGCCGCCGGCGCCCTCCTCGCCTACGGCCTGACCACGGTGGCGGTCTATCGCCGCGCCGAGAGCGAGCGACGCAGCGTGCGCGAGGCCTTCGGGCGCTACCTGTCGCCGGTAATGGTGGCCCGCCTCGCCGATGATCCGTCCGGCCTGCGTCTTGGCGGCGAAACGCGCGTCGTCACCGCCCTCTTCGCCGACGCGCGCGCCTTCACCGCCCGGGCGGAGACGCTCGACGCGCGCGGCGTCGTCGATTTCCTCAACCGCCTGCATACGCCGCTCACCGCCGCAGTGCTGGCCGAGGGCGGCACCGTCGACAAGTATATCGGCGACGGCCTCATGGCCTTCTGGAACGCGCCGATCGAGACGGCCGATCACGCCGCGCGCGCCTGCCGCGCCGCCCTCGCCATGCAACGCGCCGTCGCCCGCCTCGACGCCGCGATGCAGGCCGAGGCCGAAGCCGCCGGCCGCCGTCACGTGCCGGTTCGCATCGGCGTCGGCGTCAACACCGGCGAGGCCTTCGTCGGCAACATGGGCTCGGCCCAACGCTTCGACTATTCGATCGTCGGCGACATGGTGAATGTCGCCGCCCGGCTCGAGAGCGCCACGAAGGAGCTCGGCGCGCCGATCCTCGTCGCCGAGGCGACGCGCGCCGCCGCCGGCGACCTGCGCTTCCTGCCGATGCCGCCGGTCGAGGTGAAGGGCAAGGCCGCCCAGCTGCGCATCTACGCGCTGCATGGCGAGGCCGCCGCCGGGGACGGTTTCGAGGCGTTGGCCGCCGCCCATGCCCGCGCGCTCGCCGCCGCGACGGCGGGCGAACGGGAGTCGGCGCTGGCGGCTTTGCGGACGATGCCGGCGGCGCGTCCCTACGCGGCGCTCTACGCCCGCCTCGAGGCGGGCCTTTTCGGGCTCAGTCGCGCTTCTTGAGGCGCCGCTCGACGTAGAGGCGCGAGGCGTCGCGGTCGAGATCGCTGGCGCTCTTCTGCGCGGTCTCGTAGGCCTCGACGATCCACCTGTCCTTGGCCGGATCGGCGCTCTGGCGCGCCAGCGACAGCCACATCAGCCCGCGCGCCCGCTGGCGGGCGACGCCGCCCTCGCCCGAGAACAGGATGTGGCCGAGCAGGGCCTGCGCCTGATGGTGCTGCTTCTCGGCGGCGAGGTTCAGCCAGCGCACGGCCTGGCCGACGTTCCGCGCCACGGCCGCGCCGTCGAGATACATCCGCGCCAGATTGTACTGCGCGTTGGCGTCGCCGAAATTCGTCGCCGCATAATGGAACACCTGCAACGCCCGCTGCGGATCGGGCTTCACCCGCCCCGCCGCGATGCCGTTCAGCGAATAGACGCCGACCGCGACGAAGGCGTTGGCGACGACCGACAGGTCGCGCCGGCCAGCCGCGGCGTCGTCATCGTCGAAATCCTCGACGATGCGCGAAAAATACTGGAAGGCTTTGAGATCGTCGTGCGGGACGCCGTCGCCATCCGCATACATCTTGCCGAGTTTCCACTGGGCGAGCGGGTGGCCGTTTTCCGCGGCGTATTTGAGGGCGGGCAGCGAGGTCTGCACGTCGCCCGATCGATAGGCCTCGAAACCCTGCCGGAACGCCTGCTGCGGCGTGGCGAACAAGGCGCCCGGCTTGACCGGCGCGCTCGCCGGCGACTGCGTGCCGTCGAGCGCCAGCGCCGGAGCGCCGAAAGCCATCAAAGCCAGAAAAGCGGCGCCGCCGGCCGTCTTCATCACCGCAACCCTGCAAAGCCCGTTTCGAAACGATGGGATGCTGGAAGCATGCGCGCCCATCCGGGCGATTGCAGGACCGAATTGGGACGCTCCCACGACGGCCGCGCCGTCCCCTGAAAACGCCATCTGTGCGCGCGCCATGTCCGACCCGAACTCCCGGCGCGGAACGCCGCGCCGCCGCCACCCTGCCCGGCCAGCCGGACGTCCTCAGCCGCCTCGCCGTCCGCCGTTTCCGGAATGCGCGACTTTGGCTCGGGGTTTATGGCTGGATTGAGGCTCGCCGCCTTCCAAGGCAAGCCTCCGCAGTTCGGCCGCGGAAATCGCGCGCCACTGTTGCGCGCCTGCAACGACGCGCGTCGCTCAGCCCGTGCGGTCTGCCAGAAACCGGGCGAAGGCCCGCAGCGCCTGGTCCGAGACGTGGTGCTCGATCCCTTCGGCGTCGGACTCGGCGTTCTCGCGCGGCACGCCGACCGCCACGAGCAGATCGACCACCAGGCGATGGCGCCGCCGCACGCGTTCGGCCAGCGCCTCGCCCTCCGCCGTCAGGAAGACGCCGCGATACGGCTTCGAGGTGACGAGGCCCTCCCGCTTCATCCGCGCCAGATGCTTGATCGCCGTGGCGTGCGAGACGCCGAGCCGGCGGGCGATGTCGGTCGCCCGCGCCTCGCCCTCTGCGCCGATCAGGTCGGAGATCAGCTCGGCGTAATCTTCCATCAGCGCGTGCGACTGGGCGCTGCGCGCCTTGCCGAAGCGGCGCGCCTGCGCCGCCACGGCGGGCAGGTCGGGCGTCGGCTTGTGCGTCTCTGCGGCCATTCCTCACGCTCCCGGACCGACTGCGGCGCGGCGGCGGTCCGTCGCCTCCCCTAGCACGAGCCGCAGGGTGATTGCGACCGGACTTGCAATTTGTAGCCGAGGCTACATATTAGCGCCTCGACGACAAGAGGCGGCTGCGGCATGAGCGACGTCAGTCTCGGCGAATCCTTCCGGTCGGTGGCGGTGCGCGGCGCGCCGGCGCGGCGCTTCCTCGCCTTCCTCGGCCCGGGCTACCTCGTCGCCACCGGCTACATGGATCCGGGCAACTGGGCGACCTCGCTCGCCGGCGGCTCGAAATTCGGCACGGCGCTGCTGTTCGTCGTCGTCGTCTCCAGTCTGATGGCGATCCTGTTGCAATCGCTGACCGCGCGGCTGGCGCTCGCCACGGGTCGCGATCTCGCCCAGCTCTGCCGCGACCACCTGCCTCGCCCCGTCGCCTGGCTGCTCTGGGTGATCGCCGAATGCGCCATCATCGCCACCGACCTCGCCGAGGTGATAGGGACGGCGATCGGACTGCAACTGCTGTTCGGCATCCCGCTGCTGTTCGGCGTCATCCTGACCGCGCTCGACGTGTTCCTGATCCTGGCGCTGCAGCGGCTCGGCTTTCGCGCCGTCGAGGCCTTTGTCGGGGCGTTGCTGATCGTCATCGCGGTCGCCTTCGTCGGCCAGCTCGCCCTCGCCCAGCCTGCGATCGCCGACGTGCTGCGCGGCGTCGTCCCGACGCCGGAATTGTTCAGAAACTCCGAGATGCTCTACATCGCGCTCGGCATCATCGGCGCGACCGTCATGCCGCATAATCTCTACCTGCATTCAGGCGCGGTGCTGACCCGTCAGGTCGGCCCCACGATCGAGGAGAAGCGCGAGGCGATCCGCTTCGCCACCTGGGATTCGACCATCGCGCTGTCCTTCGCGCTGTTGATCAACGGCTCGCTGCTGGTGCTCGCCGCCTCGGCCTTCAACGCGCGCGGCCATACCGATGTCGGCGAGTTGCAGGACGCCCACCGGCTGATCGCGCCGCTGCTCGGCGCGGCCGCGGCGGCGCATCTCTTCGCGCTCGCCCTGCTCGCCTGCGGCCTCAATTCGACAGTGACGGCGACGCTCGCCGGTCAGATCGTCATGGAGGGCTTCGTCAAGCTGCGCCTGCCGCCGGCGGCGCGACGTCTGTTCACCCGCCTCGTCGCCATCGTGCCGGCGATCGCCGTGATCTTCGCGGCGGGCGAAAAAGCGACCGGCGAACTGCTGGTGCTCAGTCAGGTCGTGCTGTCCTTCGCCCTGCCCTTCGCGATCGTGCCGCTGGTCTGGATGTCGGCCTCGCCGCGCATCATGGGGGCGCTGCGCGCCCCGCGCTGGGTGACGGCGGTCGCCGCCGTCATCGCCGCGATCATCATCGCGCTCAATCTCAAGCTGCTGTTCAGCGCCGCGACCGGCGCCTGACCGCTCAGCCGAGCCGCGCCAGCGCCGCCTGCATCTTCTCGATCCGAGCCGCCGCCTCCGCGCGCCGTTCGCGCTGCTCCTCGACCACCTCCTCGGGCGCGCGCGCCATGAAGTCGGCATTGCCGAGCTTGGCGTCGATCCGGGCGATGTCGCCCTCGAGCTTCTTCGTCTCGCGGGCGAGCCGCGTCTTCTCGGCGCCGAGATCGACGATCCCGGCGAGCGGCAGCGCCGCGACGACGCCGCGCGCCACGATCTGCGCGGCCTGCGCCGGCGCGACGTCAGCGAAGGAAATGTCGGACAGACGGGCGAGGCGCTTCAGCGTGTCGGCGTGCCGCTCCGCCCGCGCCCGCGTCTGCGCGTCGACGCCGACGAGCACGAGCGGAATCTGCGCGCCCGCCGCGACGTTCATCTCCGAGCGCACCGAGCGCACGTCGGAGATGAGATCGACGACGAAGCCCATTTCCGCCTCGGCCTGCGCGTCGACGAGCCCGTCGAGCTGCGGCCACGGCCCGAGCGCCAGCAGCGAGGCGCGCGCCGGCCCCTGCTCACCCTTGATGCGCCACAGCTCCTCGGTGATGAACGGCATGAAGGGATGCAGCAGCGCGCTCGCCTGATCGAGGACGAAGGCCAGCGTCGCCCGCGTCTCCGTCTGCGCCGCGCTTGCTTCGCCTTGCAGAACCGGTTTGGCCAGTTCGACATACCAGTCGCAGAACACGTTCCAGACGAAGCGATAGACCGAGGCCGCCGCGTCGTTGAAGCGGAACGTCTCGATCGCCGCCGTCACTTCGGCCGCCGCCTTCTGCGTCTCGCCGAGAATCCAGCGGTTCAGCGTCTCCTTGGCCTGCTTCGGATCATAGCCGGCGACGCGCGCGCAGCCGTTCATCTCGGCGAAGCGCGCCGCGTTCCACAGCTTGGTGGAGAAGTTGCGATAGCCCTCGATGCGCTGCGTCGACAGCTTGATGTCGCGCCCCGCCGAGGCGAAGGCGGCGAGCCCCATGCGCAGCGCATCGGCGCCATATTCGTCGATGACGGTGATGGGATCGATGACGTTGCCCTTGGTCTTCGACATCTTCTGGTTCTGCGCGTCGCGCACCAGACCGTGGATGTAGACGGTGTGAAAGGGAACGTCGTCCTGCGTGAACAGGCCGGCCATCATCATCCGCGCCACCCAGAAGAACAGGATGTCGAAGCCGGTGACGAGCACGTCGTTGGGATAGAAGCGCTTGAGCGCGTCCGTCTTCTCCGGCCAGCCGAGTGTGGAGAACGGCCACAGGGCGGAGGAGAACCAGGTGTCGAGGACATCCTCGTCGCGCCAGATGTAAAAACGGCTGTTGTCTTGACGTGACCGGGCCAGCGCCTCATCAAAATTTGAGACTACGACAACATCCCTCTCGTAAGATTTCCGAGCCGCCGCGACAGCATCTGCCTCTGTCCGAACAACAAAACGCGTAAGGCGTTCAGGATTTGTGATCGGCAGCGCCCATTCGCCGGATTCATTCCTGTAAGGCCCATACCAGGCCGGTATCTGATGTCCCCACCAGAGCTGACGCGACACGCACCAGGGCTGGATGTTCTCGAGCCAACGAAAATATTCATTCTCGCGCGCCTCGGGCAGGATTCGCGTCTTGCCGGCGCGCACCGCCGCGATCGCTTTTTCGGCGAGCGGCTTGACGTCGACATACCACTGGTCGGTCAGCCACGGCTCGACCACGACGCCGGAACGGTCGCCATGCGGAACCATGTGGGTGTGCGGCTCGATGGCCCGCAAGCGCCCGGCCGCCTCCATCATCGCGACGACGCGCTTCCTCGCCTCGAAGCGGTCGAGCCCGTGCAGCGCGCGCACCTCGCCGATCTGCGGCGCGTCGCCGTCGAGGCGATCGACGAGCATCCGCCCCTCGGCGTCGAGCACGTTGATCATCGCCAGCGCATGGCGCTTGCCGACGTCGAAATCGTTGAAGTCGTGCGCCGGCGTGATCTTGACCGC
>JAEULW010000013.1 GCA_016793505.1 Methylobacteriaceae bacterium
CGCCCGGGTGGCGCTCGACGATGCGTCGGCGCGATTGTCGAACTTGCGCGCCCGAGCCGAACATCTCGGCGCCGACGATCTCGCGCGACAGGCCCGCGTCGCCTTCGACAAGGCGAAGCGCCTTCGCTTGCGGATCGAACCGGACGGGCGTTCGACCGCCCCGCTGGCGGGCGCGGCGTCGCCTCGCCTGCTGGCGCGCGACGGCGTTGCAGCGCATGCAACGACGGCTGTTGTCGCTCTTGCTGTTTTCGCGATCGCGCGCGCCGCCTTCGCGCCGCGGCGCGGCGAGGCCGATCTCGGCGCCGGTCATGACGTCGGCCCCGCCCAGGCCGCCGCGCGCGCCGCGCAGCCCGGACGCGGCCGCACGGCGATCAGCCCCTGGCAAATCCCCTGGGCCGGCTGGAAGGACATCTTCCAGCGCGTCTGGCGCGAAATCGGCGAGGACCGCCTGCTGGCGATCGCCGCCGGCGTCGTCTTCTTCGGCCTGCTGGCGCTGTTTCCGGCGATCACTGCGCTGGTGTCGAGCTACGGGCTCTTTGCTTCGCCGGCGACCATCGCCGAGCACCTGTCGTTTCTGGCCTCGGCGATGCCGGCTGGAGCCTTCTCGGTCGTTCAGGACCAGATCGCCCGCGTCGTCGCCAATGGCGATGTGGCGCTCGGCTTCAAATTCGTCTTCGGCCTCGCTTTGGCGCTGTGGTCGGCCAATGCCGGGATGAAGGCGATCATCGACGCGCTCAACGTGGTCTACGAGGAGGAGGAGAAGCGTGGTTTCTTCGAACTCAATCTCGTCTCGCTCGCCTTCACGATCGGCGCCCTGGTCGCCGCGCTGATCGCCGTCGCCGGCGTGGTCGGCGTGCCGGCGGCGATGGCGGGGCTCGGCCTCGGCGAAGATGCAAAGGTTCTGCTCGCGACCCTGCGTTGGCCGACCCTCTTCGTGGCGCTGACGCTCGGCCTGTCGGTGCTCTATCGTTTCGGACCGAGCCGCACGCAGCCGAAATGGCGCTGGGCCTCGGTGGGCGCGCTCGCCGGCGCCGCGGCCTGGATCGCCGGTTCGGCGGCGCTGTCTTTCTACATTTCGCGCTTCGGCGACTATGATGCGACTTACGGATCGCTCGGCGCCGCCATCGGCCTGATGATGTGGATGTGGCTGTCGGCGATCGTCGTGCTGTTCGGCGCCGAGCTCAACGCCGAAATCGAGCATCAGACGGCGATCGATTCGACGCGCGGCGCGCCGAAGCCGCTCGGCGGCCGCGGCGCGCGCATGGCGGATTCGGTGGGCGAGTCGGCGGCCTGAGCCGTCGCATGAAAAACCGCCGGCGCAGGGCGCCGGCGGCGATTTCTTTCAACGCGTTCAGCGCTGCGACAGCGGCACGAATTCGCGGCGCGGATAGCCGGTGTAGAGCTGGCGCGGCCGGCCGATCTTCTGATGCGGATCCTCGATCATCTCGCGCCACTGCGCGATCCAGCCGACGGTGCGGGCGACAGCGAACAGCACGGTGAACATCGAGGTCGGGAAGCCCATCGCCTTCAGCGTGATGCCCGAATAGAAGTCGATGTTGGGATAGAGCTTCTTCTCGACGAAATATTCGTCGTGCAGCGCGATGCGCTCGAGCTCGACCGCCACCTCGAGCATCGGATCGTCCTTGACGCCGAGCTCGGTCAGCACCTCATGCGCCGTCTTCTGCATGATCTTGGCGCGCGGATCGTAGTTCTTGTAGACGCGGTGGCCGAAGCCCATCAGACGGAACGGATCGTTCTTGTCCTTCGCCTTGGCGATGTATTTGGGGATGTTCTCCACCGTGCCGATCTCGGCCAGCATTTTCAGCGCCGCCTCGTTGGCGCCGCCATGCGCCGGTCCCCACAGGCAGGCGATGCCGGCCGCGATGCAGGCGAAAGGATTGGCGCCCGACGAGCCGGCCAGACGCACGGTCGAGGTCGACGCGTTCTGCTCGTGATCGGCGTGCAGGATGAAGATGCGGTCGAGCGCGCGGGCGAGCACCGGGCTGACCTTGTATTCCTCGCACGGCACGGCGAAGCACATGTTCAGGAAGTTCGAGGTGTAGTCGAGCGCGTTCTTCGGATACACGAAGGGCTGGCCGACATGGTACTTGTAGGCCATCGCCGCGAGCGTCGGGATCTTGGCGATCATGCGCATCGAGGCGATCATGCGCTGCGTCGGATCGGAGATGTCGGTCGAGTCGTGATAGAAGGCCGACAGCGCGCCGACCGAACCGACCATCACCGCCATCGGATGCGCATCGCGTCGGAAGCCCTGGAAGAAGCGGGCCATCTGCTCGTGGATCATCGTGTGGCGCGTGACGCGCAGGTCGAAATCGTCCTTCTGCGCCTTGGTCGGCAATTCGCCGTGCAGCAGCAGATAGCAGGTCTCGAGGAAGTCGCCATGCTCGGCGAGCTGCTCGATCGGATAGCCGCGATAGAGCAGCACGCCCTCGTCGCCGTCGATATAGGTGATTTTCGACTCGCAGGCCGCCGTCGAGGTGAAGCCAGGGTCATATGTGAACATATGAGTCTGGCCATACAGCTTCTGGATGTCGAGCACAGACGGTCCGATCGAACCCTTGCGCACCGGCAGTTCGATCGTCTTGTCGCCATACTTCAGGGTGCCGGAATCGGGCATGGGAGACCGCCTCGCCGTTGGGAGTCGTGTTGCGTCGCCGGCGACGCGCCGGACAACGAATTGTGCATCGCGAAAAGCCTAGCGCGGCGCCATTCCGCCATCAAGCCGACCAAGGGATGAAGACGGCGCGCGTCGCTTACGCTGCGTCGGCGATGCGGCCGAGACTTTCGTCGCGGCCGAGCACCGCCAGAACGTCGAAAATGCCGGGCGAGGTCGATCGCCCGGTCAGCGCGGCGCGCAAGGGCTGGGCGACCTGGCCGAGCTTGGCGCCGCTGGTCTCGACATAGGCGCGCACCGCCGCCTCGGTCGAGGCCGCGCTCCAGTCGGGCAGGGCGGCGAGCCGCGGCGCCAGCGCCGCCAGATGCGCCTTGCCGCCGGCGGCGAGAATTTCGCCGGCCTTGGCGTCCATCGCCAGCGGCCGTTGCGCGACGAGGAATCCGGCGCCGTCGATCAGCTCGTTGAGCGTCTTGGCGCGCTCCTTCAGGCCCGGCATCGCCGCCGTCAGCTGCGCCTTCAGCGCCGGAGACCAGGCCGCCCGGAAGGCGTCCGCTTTCTCCAGATAGGGCAGGGCGCCCTCGATCTCGGCGACGAGATCGGCCTCGCTCGCCGCGCGCATGTAGTGCCCGTTCATGTTCTCGAGCTTGGCGAAGTCGAATCGCGCCGGCGATCGGCCGACGCCCGACAGGTCGAACGCCTCGATCATCTCCTGCGTCGAGAAGAATTCGCGGTCGCCCTGGCTCCAGCCGAGCCGCACCAGATAGTTGCGCAGGGCGGCCGGCAGGTAGCCCATGGCGCGATAGGCGTCGACGCCGAGCGCGCCGTGGCGCTTCGACAGCTTGGCGCCGTCCGGCCCGTGGATCAGCGGGATATGCGCGAAGACCGGCGTCTCCCAGCCGAAGGCCTGATAGATGTGCGTCTGCCGCGCCGCATTGGTCAGATGGTCGTCGCCGCGGATGACATGCGTCGCGCCCATGTCGTGATCGTCGACGACGACGGCGAGCATGTAGGTCGGCGTGCCGTCCGAGCGCAGCAGCACCAGATCGTCGAGATCCTTGTTGGGGAAGACGACGCGCCCCTGCACGCGGTCTTCGACGATCGTCTCGCCCTCCTGCGGCGCGCGCAGGCGGATCACCGGCCTGAGGCCGGCCGCCTCCGCCTTCGCGGCGTCGGCGGAATCGCGGTCGCGCCAGCGCCCGTCATAGCGCGGCGGACGGCCCTCCCGCCGTGCGCTCTCGCGCATCTCGTCGAGTTCGGCCGGCGTCGCGTAGCAGCGATAGGCGCGGCCCTGCGCGATCAGATCGCTGACCGCCTCGGCGTGCCGCCCGGCGCGCGCGAACTGATGGACGACGTCGCCGTCCCAGGCCAGACCGAGCCATTTGAGGCCGTCGAGAATGGCGTCGATCGCCGCCTGCGTCGAGCGCTCGCGGTCGGTGTCCTCGATGCGCAGCGCCATCACCCCGCCGTGCTTGCGCGCAAAGAGCCAGTTGAACAGCGCCGTGCGCGCGCCGCCGATATGCAGGAAGCCCGTCGGCGACGGGGCGAAGCGCGTGACGACTTTCTCGGACATGGCGGTCTCGGCGACGGGAGGCATGGAGGCGACGGGCGGCTCGTGTAGCATGCGCGGGGCGGCGGGTCATGCCTGTCGCGAGGGGCGCGGCGGCATTGGCGCGATCGGGACGCAACGGCGGATCAGGAGCGGGCGCGCGCGCCGCGGCCGCGCCTGCCGTTTCGCCTTCGCTGACGCTCGACGGCGCTTTCCTGCGGCGCTGGCTGGCGGACGCGCTGGCGCAGGAGATCGCCCATCGCCGCCTGTTCCTGTGGTCGCCGGTGTTCGCCGGCCTCGGCGTGCTCGGCTATTTCGCCGCCGATCGCGAGCCGAGCCTGTGGGCGCCGGCGCTCGGCGGCGCGCTGTGCGCGGCGGGCGCCGTCCTCGCCCGGCGGCGCGCCGCCCGCGCGCCGGTGCTGGCGCTGACCGCGCTCGCCCTCGTCTTCGCCGGATTCGCCGCCGCGACGCTGCGCGCCCGCCTCGTCGCCGCGCCAATTCTCGATCGCATGATGGTCGCGCGCGTCACGGCTTTCGTCGAGACGGTCGACGATCGCGGCGCCGGCGG
>JAEULW010000022.1 GCA_016793505.1 Methylobacteriaceae bacterium
CCGGGCGCCGCGCGGCGCGCGGCTGAGGGCCTCATGCAAACCAACTTCTCCCTCGCGCAGCTCGCCGATCCGCAGATGCAGGAGTCGGAAAAGATCCTGCGCAGCTGCGTGCATTGCGGCTTCTGCACCGCGACCTGTCCGACCTATCTGCTGCTCGGCGACGAACTCGACAGCCCGCGCGGGCGCAACTACCCCATCAAGGACATGCTGGAGTCGGGCCGGCCGGCGACGCCCGAGATCGTCACCCATCTCGACCGTTGCCTGACCTGCCTTTCCTGCATGACGACGTGCCCGTCGGGCGTACATTACATGCATCTCGTCGATCACGCGCGCGGGCATGTCGAGGCGACCTACAGGCGACCGCTCGCCGATCGCGCGATGCGCGCGCTGCTCGCCTTCGCGCTGCCGGACCGCACGCGCTTCCGCCTCGCCATGCTCGGCGGCGCCGCCGCCAAGCCGCTGGCGCCGCTGCTGGCGAGGCTGCCGGTGGTCGGCAAGCGCGTCGCGGCGATGCTGGCGCTGGCGCCGACGCGCTTTTCCGGCCGCTCCTTCGCCGAGAAGCCGGGCGTGTTCGCGCCGTCGGCGCCGGTCGCGCGGCGCCGGCGCGTCGCGCTGATGACGGGCTGCGCGCAGCCGGGCCTGAGGCCGGAGATCAACGAGGCGACGATCCGGCTGCTCAACCGCTTCGGGATCGAGGTGGTGGTGGCGAAAGACGAAGGCTGCTGCGGCGCGCTCGTCCACCACATGGGTCACGAGCACGACGCGCATCGGCAGGCCAAGCGCAACATCGACGCCTGGACGGCCGAGATCGACGGCGAGGGGCTCGAGGCGATCCTCATCACCGCCTCGGGCTGCGGCACGACGGTGAAGGATTACGGCTTCATGCTGCGCGCCGACGCCGCCTATGCCGAGAAGGCGAAGCGCGTCTCGGCGCTGACGCGCGACGTCGCCGAATATCTGACGACGCTCGATCTCGGCGCGCCGACGCGGGCGACGGGACAGGCCGTCGCCTATCACTCGGCCTGCTCGATGCAGCACGGCCAGAAGATCACCGACGCGCCGAAAACGCTGCTGCGCGCCATGGGCTTCAAGGTGAAGGACGTGCCGGAGAGCCACATCTGCTGCGGTTCGGCCGGCGTCTACAACATCCTGCAACCGGAGATTTCCGGGCGGCTGAAAGCGCGCAAGCAGGCCAATATCGCGCGGACGAAACCGGAGATCGTGGCGGCCGGCAACATCGGCTGCATGACTCACCTCGAATCCGGGCTCGGCGCGCCGATCGTACACACGGTCGAACTGATCGACTGGGCCACCGGCGGACCGACGCCGCGTCGTCTGGACGGCGCCGGCGCGTGACAATTCCGCCACGCGCCGGAACGAAATTGCTGCGCTGCACAAGGATTGGTCGAAACGCGCCCGCGGCGCCGCCGGGTTGGGCGCGGCGCCCGCCACATCGGCTTTGATATCGCGAAGGGCGCGCGCAGGCTCGCAGGGTCATTTTTCTGGACCGTGCGGAGCCATTTCAATGTTCGTGACGAAGTCGCCCGTTCTGGCCGCCGCGGCCATTCTCCTCCTGTCGGCGAGCGCGCAGGCCGCTGATCTCGGCAAGAAGAAGGAGCCCGCCCCGCCGCCCGCACCGGCCGCGCCGCTGTTCGACTGGGCGGTCGGCGGCAAGGCCATGTCCGACTACATTTCGCGCGGCGTCACGCAGTCGAACCATCAGCCGGCCGTCACCGCTTATGGCGAGCTGCGCTTCAACGTTCACGAAAACTTTCAGCTCTACGCCGGCGGCCAGCTGTGGAGCGTCAAGCTGCCGACCAATCCGGCGGTCGAGGCCGACATCTTCGCCGGCGTGCGCCCGACCTTCGGCCCCTTCGCCTTCGATTTCGGCGCGATCTGGTACGCCTATCTCAACAACACGCGGCAGTATTTCATCGACGGGACGGGCGTGACGTTCCTGACGCCGGTTCCCGGCGGCGTGCCGACGACGGCGAAGAATCCGGGCTGGGGCGAGATCTACGGCAAGGCGAGCTACACCTGGAACGACATGGTGACGGTCGGCGCCAATGTCTTCTACGCGCCGAACTGGACCAATGTCGGCGCCGACGCGACCTATGTGTCGGGCACGCTGAAGGTGAACCTGCCGAACAATTTCTACGTTTCGGGAGAGTTCGGCCGGCAGTTCCTCGGCACGTCGAAGGCCGCCTACGGGCCGACGAAGTACGTCTCCTACAACACCTGGAACGCCGGCGTCGGCTACACCTACAAGATCGCGACGCTCGATCTGCGCTATTCCGGCACGGACCTGACGCGCGCGCAGTGCTGGATCAACACCTCCGATCCGCGCGGCAATCCGGTCGGCGTCGTCGCCAACGGGCGCTCGTCCTGGTGCGGCCACCGCTTCGTCGCGACCCTGTCGGTCGACATCTCGGGCAAGGACCTGAAATAGGCTCGTTTCTCCGCGCCTCTTGGCGGGGCGCGCGGCTCTCCCCATATCGTTTGCGCGCGTCGCAGCGCGCGCGATTTGGGGAGAGACCGATGACGCCCGACGAACGCCAGATGCTCGCCGGACTGTTCGACCGCGTGCGCGACGCCGCGCGCAATCCGCGCGACGCGCAGGCCGAGGCCTACATCGCCGAGCGGGTGCGCGAAGCCCCGCACGCCGCCTATGCGCTGGCGCAGGCCGTGCTGGTGCAGGATCAGGCGCTCGCCGCCGCCGACGAACGGATCCGGCAGCTCGAGGCCGAGCTGCGCGAGGCCGAGCAGGCCCGGCCGCAGCAGGGCGGCGGTTTCCTCGGCGGCGCCGGCCGGTCGATCTTCGGCGACCGCGCCGCCCCGCCGGCCCCGGCCGCTCCGGCCAATCCGTGGAGCCGCGCGCCGGCCGCCGGATCGCGCTTCGGCGAGGATCGCCTCGCCCCGCCGGCCTTCGGCGCGCAGCCGGCCGCGCAGGGCGGACCCTGGGCGAATGCGGCGCAACCCGCCCCGGCGCGGGGCGGCGGCTTCCTCGCCGGCGCGCTCGGCGCGGCGGCGGGCGTCGCCGGCGGCATGCTGCTGGCCAATTCGATCGGCAGCCTGTTCGGCGGCGGCAAGGAGGCCGGCGCCGGCCATGGCGCGCCGACGGCGCTGTCCGGCCATGGCGATGGCGGATCGTCCGGCGATCTGCCGCCGCTCGACCGGCCGTTCCAGCCCGACGCGACCTATCAGGACGCGGGCTACGATCCCGGCTCGTCGGGCGGCTTCGACGACGGCGGCGGGTTCGACGGCGGCGATTCGATGGACGTCTGAGCCGTCATCCGGGCGCACACGAAAAAAGCCGCCCCGCAGCGCTGCGGGGCGGCTTTCTCCTGTCCGCTCTCGCGGCCTCCCGTCCTCTGCGGGACGTCGGAAAGATCAGATCACCACCACCTTCGCCCCCACCGGCACGCGCTCGTAGAGATCGACGACGTCGTCGTTCATCATGCGGATGCAGCCGGACGAGACGTTCTGGCCGATGGTGTGCGGCTCATTCGTCCCGTGGATGCGGTAGAGGGACGAGCCGAGATAGAGCGCGCGGGCGCCGAGCGGATTTTCCGGCCCGCCCGCCATGAAGGTCGGCAGGTCGGGACGGCGCTTCAGCATCTCGGCCGGCGGGCGCCAGTCCGGCCATTGCGCCTTGCGGCTGACGCGTTTGACGCCGGACCATTCGAAGCCGGGCCGGCCGACGCCGATGCCGTAGCGGATCGCCCGGCCGCCGGACTGCACCAGGTAGAGATGGCGGCTCGGCGTGTCGACGATCAGCGTGCCGGGCCCGTGCGGGCCGGAATAGCTCACCTCCTGGCGCAGGAAGGCGGGATCGACCGTGCGGCGCGGAGCGACGGCGGCCGGGGCCGCAGCGAGCGGCTCATGCGCCATCGGCGCGGCGCTGCGGGCTGGCGCATAGGCGTAGGTCGCGGTCGGCGGCGCGCCGTAGTTCTGTCCGTGGCCGTAGGCCGGGGTCGGGCGCGGGCCGTAGCTCTGGCCGCGGCCATGGACCGGCGTCGGCGGCGGACCGTAGGCGACCGGAGCGGCGGTCAGGACGCCGGCGGCGCTGCGCGGCGGGCCGGACCGGCCGGTCGCCAGAAACTCGATGAAGCCGCCGCCATAGGCGCCCGGCGCGGCGCTGGCGACCCGCACAGGGGCGGGCGCATAGCCCGGAATGACCAGCGGATTGGCGCGCGGCGCGGCCAGAGGCGCCGCCGTTGCGACGACGACGATCGAAATCAGCCATCCAGGACGCATGGCGCTCCTTCCCTACGCGACGCGAAGGCCGGCCGGCGCGCGGGCTCCATCCGCGCGTCGGGCGCCGGCGCGCTCCGGACGCCGGCAGATCGACAATAACCGTTCAAATCGTCAGCTTAAGCGCAAAGCTTTGTTGTGGTTATTCAAGCGTCAAGAGCGCGCCGGCATGGTCAACGCCGGGTTGACGCGAGGCGCCTCAGGCAGGCTGCGCACGCCAGCGTCGCAGCGCCAGCGTGCGCAGGCCGGCGACATCGAACAGCGCGAAGACGGCGCCGCAGACGGCGAGGCCGACGACGATCTGCAAGGCGCCGGTGGCGAGGCCCGGCGTCAGCGCGCGCAGCGGCGTCAGGGCGGCGAGCATCAGCGCCGCGCCGCCGAAGGCGCCGGCGACATCGCGCCAGCGCGGCCAGACCGGGCGCTCGAGCGCGGCCAGCGCCAGCAGCGCCACGAGCCCGACACAGACCGCCAGACTCTGGCTCGCCGCCAGCGCGGCGACGCCCGCCTCGCGCGGGGCGAACCACACCAGCGCGACATTGGTCAGGCAGGCGAGCGCGGCGGCGGCGACGACCGGCAAGGTGCGATGGCCGATCTGGAAGACGGGGCTCAGCGCATATTGCATGACGGCGAAGGCGAAGAAGCCGGGCAGCAGCAACGTCAGATAGGCGGCGAAGGGGCCGCGGAATTCGGCCGGCACGACCAGCGCCTCGAAGCTCGGCAGGATCGCCCAGACGCCGGCGCAGCTCGGGGCGAGGATCGCGAGCACAAGGCCGATGTTGCGGCCGACCTGCTGGCGGGCGCGGTCGAGGCCGTGCCGCTCCTCGGCGCGGACGGCGAGCTGGAACAGCAGCACGTCGAGAGTCGAGCCGATGGCGGCGACGATGCGCACGCCGATGTCATAGGCGAGCGCGAACTGGCCGGTCTCCGCAAAGCCCCACTGGGCGGCGACGATCGACCGGTTGAGCAGCGGAATCGCCTGATACAGGACGCCCGCCAGCACCAGAGGCAGGCCATAGCGCGCAAACGCGCCCGCAAGGTCGCGGCGGGCGGCTGCCGGCGTGGCGCCCGGATCGATCAGCGCGGCGCGGCCGGCGACGAGGGAGCTCGCCACCGACAGGCAGATGCCGATCAGCGCCATGCGGGCGGATTGGAACCACCACGCCCCGCCGGCGGTGAACAGCAGCGCGGCGACGTTCTTGGCGAGGATCAGCCGGCCATAGACGCCGTCGAGAAAGCGCGCCCTGACGAGGGCGGTGTGATAGTCGAACAGGCCGTTGGCGACGCCGACCGCGATCGCCATGGCGAGCAGCGCGCCGGAGAGCTGCAATTCGACGCCGGAGAGAATGACCGCCAGCGCGCCGACGCCGAGCGCGCTCGCCACCAGGGCGAAGACGAGATCGAGCGTGGCGCGCGTCGCCGGCTGCTCGTCGCGGGCGCGCTGGGAATAGAAGCGCGTCGCGGCGAGGCGGATCCAGTCGAACAGCGCCGAATTGACGAAGACGGCGATCGCCGTCGCCAGCGCGAAGCGGCCGAATTCGGCCGGGCCGAGGAATTTCGCGACCAGAAGGCCGATCACGAAATTGAAGGCCGTGTTGAGCGCGAAAGTGACGGCGACGGACATGGCCTGCGACAGATGGCCCGCAAAGAGCGGCGAACCGGCGCGACGCCCGCGGCGCCCCCACCCTGTCTAGCGCCGGCCGGCAAACAAAGCGTTCACGCCCCGGCCAGGAAGGAATGCCAGGTTCCGTCGGCCCCGATCACGGCGCGGTGGAGCGCCGCGTCGTCGCGGGAAAGATCGGCGAAGCGGACGCAGCGCCAGAGCGCGGCGCGGGCCTCGGGCGTCGGCGCGGCGAGCGGAATCCAGGCCGCCGCCGGCCAGCCATAACTCTCGAACGGGCCGCGACGCAGCGCGACGAAGGGCTGCTCGAAGACGGCGCGCAGGATGGCGACCATCTCGCGCCCCTCGCCGTCGAAGGAGCGGCGCTTGAGGAAGCCGACGATGTCGGCGAAGCCGCGCGGCCGGTCCGGCCCACGGGAAAAGACCGGCGGCGTCTCGGCCCACTGGATCGGCACGGCGAGGGCCTCGACCATCCCGCTGGCGCAGGCCTCGAGGATCTTGACCCGCAGGGCGGCGACGCGCGGCGGCAGGCGCGCGGGATCGTCGAACGGGCCAATCGCCGTCGTGACAGCGGCGGCGGGGGCCGGGGCGGGTCGCGGCGTCTTCATGCCGCCAATATGGGGCGCGGAGGACGGCAAGGCGACGGCTTGCCGCGAACGCCCGGCTTTGCGGCAAGCGATCGTCAACCCTCGCGGGGACCGGCGACCAAGCGTCAAGGCTTTGTTCGACGATCGCAGGCGATGCTGCGGGCTCCGCCAATGGCGAGGGCGCATGATCTCCCTGCTCTTCATCTGGCTCGGCTGGGATCTCGGCTGGCGCGGCTATCCGGTCTGGTCGCCGCTGGCGGCCGGGGGCGCGCTGGCGCTCGGGCTCGGCCTCGTCAGCCTCGTCGTCGGCGTGGGCGCGGCGGCGGCGCTGCCGTCCTTCGTCACGACCATCGGCGGGCTCGTCGCGGCGGCCGCCTATCTCGGCTACGGCGTCGGCCGTCTGGCGCGGCGCGCCTTCGGCGGCGGCAAGCGCTATTCGCTCGCCCTGCCGCAGATCGGCCGGTGATGCGCGCGACCGGCTTCTACGCGCATGTGCGCGCCAATCACCTGCGCTCGCTGGCGCTGTTCCTTGTCTTCGCGGCGCTGTTCGAACTGCTGGCGGGCGCGATGCTGGCGGCCTCCGTCGCGCGCCGCGCCTTTTCGCCGGAAGCGCGGGCGCAGGGCCTGAGCTTCGTCGTCTCGGCGATCGTCGACCTCGCGACGCCGGCGCTGCTGATCTTTCCGCTGACCGGCTGCGCGATCTGGGTCGTGGTCGCCTGGCTGTTCTATCGCCCGGTTCTGGCGCGCTCGATCGGGGCGCGCCGGCTCGAACGCAAGGACGATCCGGCGCTGTTTGATCTGGTCGAGACGCAGGCGCTGGCGCTCGGCCTGCCGACGCCGGCGATCCACATCGTCGACAGCGAGGCGATGAACGCCTTCGCCGCCGGCCTGACGCGCCGCGGCGCCATGCTCGGCCTGACGCGCGGCCTGATCGCCGGCCTGCCGCGCGAAGAGCTCGAGACGGTGATCGCGCATGAGCTGATCCACATCCGCCACGGCGACGCGCGGCTGATCGGACTGGCGACGATCTGCGCCGGCGTCGCACACCGTATGGCGTTCCTGATCGTGTGGAACAATCTCAGGCCCGGCCTGCGCATGATCGCGCTGCTGGCGCTCGGCGCCATGTTCGTCTGGGAGGCGCTGGCGCTGGTCGTCTGGGCGGCGATCGCGGCGGGCGCGGTCGCGCTGATGACGCGCCTCGCCATCGTGCGCGCGCGCGATTTCATCGCCGACGCCGAGGCGGCGCGGATGACGAAGAACCCGCAGGCGCTGGCCACGGCGCTGCGCAGGATCGCCCCGCGCGACCGGCTCGACAACATCGACGTCGGCGCGCAGGCGATGATGTTTTCCTGGACGACGCCGACGCTGGCGCCGACGCATGCCGACGTCGCCGCCCGCATCGAGGCTTTGGCTCGCCTTGCGCCGGGCATGGTCGCGCCGGCGCCGGCGCCGACTGCGCCCGCCGCGGCGGGATGGCGCGAGACGCTCGCGGCGCTGCGCGCGCCCGAGTGGGTGTCGCATCCCTATATCCTGGCGCCGGCGGTGGCGGCCAATCTGGCGCTGTTCCTCGTCCTCGACGCGGGCGTCGGCTTTCGCCGCATCGACCTGACGCCGCGGTCGTTCGATACCGCAAGCGGACAGATCCGCGAGATCGAGGCGCAGATCGGACCGGCCGACGCGTCGCGCTCCGGGATCAGAACACTGACCAGCCCGTCCGTTTCGCCAGCATCTCCAGCGCCAGCGAGCCGATGAGCGAATTGCCCTTCTCGTTGAGCGCCGGCGACCAGACGGCGATCGCGCCATGCCCCGGCGCGAGGCAGAGAATGCCGCCGCCGACGCCGCTCTTGCCCGGCAGGCCGACGCGATAGGCGAAATCGCCGGAGCCGTCGTAATGGCCGCAGGTGAGCATCAGCGCGTTGATCCGCCGCGCCCGCTCGCGCGTCACGACATTGCGGCCGGTGAGCGGATCGCGGCCGCCATCGGCGAGGAACAGGCCGGCGCGGGCGAGCTGACGACAGCTCATCGCCACGGCGCACTGATGGAAATAGACGCCGAGCGCGAGATCGACCGGATTGTCGAGATTGCCGAAGGCGCGCATGAAATTCGCCAGCGCCCGATTGCGGAAGCCGGTGTCGGCCTCCGACCGCGCCACCGTCTCGTCGACGACGATGCTGTCGTCGTCGGCCAGAAAGCGCAGGAAGCCGACGATCTCGCCGATCGCCGTCTTCGGCGCGCGGCCGGCCAGCAGCAGGTCGGCGACGACGATCGCGCCGGCGTTGATCAGCGGATTGCGCGGCACGCCCTTTTCCGCCTCGAGCTGGACGATCGAGTTGAAGGGCGAGCCGGAGGGCTCGCGCCCGACGCGCCGCCACAGCGCATCGCCGGCCCGGCCGAGCGCCAAAGTGAGGGTGAACACCTTGGAGACGCTCTGGATCGAAAACGGCGCGTCGGCCTCGCCGGCGGCGAACGTTTCGCCGGCCAGCGTCGTTACCGCCATGCCGAAGCGGCGCGGATCGAGCCGGGCGAGTTCGGGAATGTAGTCGGCGACCTTGCCCTCGCCGAGCCGGGGGCCGAGTTCGGCGGCGATGTCGTCGAGAATGGCTTGCAGATTCATCCCAGGGGTCCCTGACGGCGCGCCGGCGGCGATCCTGCCACGGCCGCCCCGGGCCGGACCATGTCCGCCCCGGGCCGGACCATGTCCGCCTCGGGGGCCAAACTTGCGTCCCGATCTGTTGATTTGACGCCGGAGCCGGGCCATGACGGCCTGAACGCCCCGCCCTGCCGGCCACGCCGGCGAATCACGGACCTTGCATGAAGCTTCTCGGCCTCGCCGTCGGCGCCTTCGCAGCCCTGGTCGCCGTCGCAGCGCTCGCCCAGCGCGAACCCGGCCTCGTCCTGCTCGCCGTCGTGGCGGGGCTGAACGGGCTCGCGACCTTCCGCTCGGCCTCGATCTCGAGCTTCCTGAAGATCTTTTCGGCGATCTTCGGCGTCGAGACGATCATCTTCGGCCTCGTCGTCCTCGCCGGCAAGATGGGCGCCTGGCCGGCGGCGCTGAAGGACTATCTGCCGCCCGACAGCCTGCCGGTGACGGTGGCGGTCTTCGGCGTCATCGTCTTCCTCGTCTCGCACATTCCCGTCGTGCGGCAGATCACGCGCATCGCCGACCGCTATTTCGACAATGGCGACACGGGCATGGCGACGATCTGGCCGTTCATCCGTTTCCAGGCGCTGGAGCGGCGCATCGGCGTCGCCATGGTGGTGGCGCTGGTGGTGATCAATCAGGCGCAGGTCGGCATCTCTGTGCGGCTGTCTTTCTTCAACCGCGACTGGTTCAACGCGATCCAGAACAAGAACGAGGCGGAGTTCTGGCAGCTGCTGCTCTGGGTGTTCACGCCCTGGGCGTTCATCTATGTGGCGAGCGCGATCATCGAGTTCGTGATGCAGTCCATGCTGATCATTCGCTGGCGGCGCTGGCTGACCGAGCGCTATGTCGGCTACTGGCTCGACGGGGCGACGCATTACCGCATGACGCTGACCGGCGACAACGCCGACAATCCCGACCAGCGTATCGCCGAGGACGTCGACCGCTTCATCGCCGGCGGCCAGCAGGGGGCGGGCGTCTACAGCTATTCGATCATCCTGATCTCGACGCTGTCCTCTCTCGTCTCCTTCTCGATCGTGCTGTGGGGCCTGTCCTCGAACTTCGCGATCCCGGGGACGACGATCGTCGTGCCCGGATTCCTGTTCTGGGTGGCGCTGATCTATGCGGCGATCGGCACGCTGATCACGCATGGCATCGGCCGGGCGCTGGTGCCGCTCGCCTTCCAGCGCCAGCGTTACGAGGCCGATTTCCGCTTCTCGCTGGCGCGGCTGCGTGAATACACCGAGCAGGTCGCGCTGCTCGAGGGCGAGGCGGCGGAGCGGCGCTCGCTGATGCGCCGCTTCGGCGCCGTGATCGGCAACTATCTGCAGATCGTCGACCGCAAGAAGAAGCTGATGGCCTTCACCGCCACCTATGGACAGCTGAGCCCGATCATCCCTTACATCTTCACCGCGCCATTCTATTTCGCCGGCAAGATCCAGCTCGGCGTGATGTCGCAGACCGCCGGCGCGTTCAACCGCGTCGAGGGGGCGCTGACCTTCTTCGTCAACTACTACACCTCGCTCGCCGAGTTCAAAGCGGTGCTCGACCGTCTGACGTCGTTCGACGCCGCGATCGGCTCGGCGCGCCGGCGCGAGACGGGCGCGGAGCTGACGCGCGCCGAGTCGCCCGAGGTGCGACTCGACGCCCTCACGCTCGGCCTCCCCGACGGCCGACAGATCGCGCGCGTCGATCAGCTTTCGCTCGCGCCCGGCCAGTCCGTGCTGCTCACCGGCCCGTCGGGCTCGGGCAAGTCGACGCTGTTCCGCGCCATCGCCGGGATCTGGCCCTATGCGACGGGCCGCATCGGCGCGCCGGCGGACATCATGCTGCTGCCGCAGCGCCCCTATCTGCCGATCGGCCCGCTGCGCGAGGCGGTCGCCTATCCCGGCGGCGCCGAGGCGCATGCCGACGCCGACATCCGCGCCGCGCTGGAAGCGGCGCAACTGCCGGGACTCGCCGCGCGGCTCGAGGAGAGCGACAACTGGCAGCAGCGCCTGTCCGGCGGCGAGCAGCAGCGCCTGGCGCTCGCCCGCGCGCTGCTGGCGAAACCCGAATGGCTGTTCCTCGACGAGGCGACCTCGGCGCTCGACGAGAAGACCGAGGCCGCCGTCTACCGCATGCTGAAGGAGAAGCTGCCCGAGACGACGCTGGTCTCGATCGGCCATCGCTCGACGCTGGTCGATCTGCACGACCGCCGCATCGATCTCGAGCCGAATGAAGACGGCACGTTCTCGCCGCGCGATCTCGTGGCGGCCTGAGCAGGACCAAAAGCGAAACGGCGGCGCGGAGCGCTCCGCGCCGCCGTCGTTTCATCCCGCTCCGCCGCAGATGCGGCGCGCGCTC
>JAEULW010000030.1 GCA_016793505.1 Methylobacteriaceae bacterium
ATGATCCACCGCGACGACATGGCGCTCGCCGGCGACTGAGCGGGCAGCCGCCATGCGCCGGCGGCGGCGCCGGCCCGCGGCCGGCCGCGCTAGGCTCGCGCCGGACAGGGAGCAGCGCCATGACCAAACGCCTCGCGAACAAGGTCGCCATCGTGCTCGGCGCCGGCTCGATCGGGCCGGGCTGGGGCAATGGCAAGGCGACGGCCGTCGCCTTCGCCCGCGAGGGCGCGAAGGTCGTCTGCGTCGACATCAATGTCGAGGCGGCGCAGGAGACGGCGAAGCTGATCGCCGACGAAGGCGGCGTCGCGCTCGCCCTGCGCGCCGACGTGACGAAGAGCGACGACATCGCCCGCGTCGTCGAGACGACGCGTTCGATGTTCGGACGCATCGACATTCTCGACAACAATGTCGGGATCGCCGCAATGGGCGGCGTCGTCGAGATCGACGAGGCGGAGTGGGACCGCGTCTTCGCCGTCAATCTGAAGAGCTGCTACCTCGCCATGAAGCACGTCATTCCGGCGATGGTCGCGCAGGGCGGCGGGGCGATCGTCAACATCTCCTCGGTCGCCTCGATTCGCTACACCGGGCTGCCCTATTCGACCTACTACGCGACCAAGGCGGCGATGAATCATCTCACCGCGACGACGGCGGTCGAATATGCAGCGAAGAAAGTGCGCGTGAACGCCATCCTGCCCGGGCTGATGAAGACGCCGATGGTGGAGAAATCCTCCGGCATCGCGAAGGCCTATGCGGCGGGCGACGTCGAGGAGATGTGGAAGAAGCGCGACGCGCAATGCCCGATGGGCCATATGGGCACGGCCTGGGACGTGGCGCACGCCGCGGTGTTTCTGGCCTCGGACGAGGCGGCCTATGTCACCGGCGTGCTGCTGCCGGTCGATGGCGGGCTGACGGTGAAGTTCTGATCAGGTCTGTCCGCGCCGCTCGCGCGACAGCCTACCCCGCCGCATGGCGAGACCATCGCGCAGATTGAGCGCGAGCAGTGTCGCGTTGCCGAGGCCGGCGACGATCTCGAGCGCCTGCACGGCCACGAAGACGGCGTCGAAGGCGCCAGCGTTCGCCTTCATCGCCAGGAACAGCGCCGAAGGAACGAGGATCGCGACGCCATTTGCGGCGATGACCTTCATCCGCTTCGCCTTGCGCGCCGGCAGGCCGCGCGGCGGCGAGCCGGCGAGGCGCGCGCCCGTCGCGCCGGCGGCCGCCATCGCCGGGACGAGCGCGAGCAACCCCCAGGCGATCGCCGTCTTGACGCGCGCGATTGCGCTCGCGTCGCCGGCGATCTCGACGGCGAGCGTGGCGATCTGGAAGGTGGCGACGAGCACGAGCGCAGCCGCGCCCGCCGCCGCATGAAGGCGCACGAGGGGAGACATCGACTGGTCCTTTGACAACGGATCGGAACGGGCGTTCTATAGCATACGATGCAATAACATAGCAAGCGATATAAATGGCTCTCCAGCGCTCCGACTCCGCCGGTTACATGACCAACCTCACCGCGCGCCTGTTCGCCCGGGCAATCGACGAGGCGTTGCGCGAGACCGGCGTCGGCGTCGGCGCGCTGCCGGTGTTCTTCGCTCTGGCGCGGGGCGAGGCGATGACCCAGGGCGCGCTGGCGCGGTTCGCGGCGATCGAACAGCCGACCATGGCGGCGACGCTGACGCGCCTCGAACGCGACGGTCTGATCATGCGCAAGCCCGATCCCGACGACGGCCGCCGCGCAACGATCACGCTGACGCCGGCCGGCCGGCGCCTGTGGCCGCGCATCGAGGCGGCTGCTCTCGCGGTCAATGCGCGGGCGATGGCCGATCTGACGCCGGCGGAGCGGCGCACGCTGCTCGCCCTGCTCGCGCGCGTCGCGGCCGCGCTCGGCCATCGGGTCGAGGCGGGCTGATCCCGCTCACGCCGCGAACCGCGCAAACGCCTGCGTGACGAATTCGTAGACGGCGCGCTTGTGCGCGACGACGAGGGCCGGCAGATCGGCGAGGCACATCCAGCGCCAGTGCGAAAACTCCGGCGGCTCGCCGTCATTTTCGCGCGTGAGGTCGATGTCGGCGTCCTCGCCCTCGAAGCGGAAAGCGACCCATTTCTGCTTCTGGCCGCGCCACGCGCACAGCCGGTGCGGCGGACCGGAATAGGGCGGGAAATCGTAGGGCAGCCACTGCTTCGTCACGTCGAGAAACGTCGCCTGCGTGATCCCTGTCTCCTCCCGCAACTCGCGCCGCGCGGCGGCGATCACGTCTTCGTTCTCGTCGACGCCGCCCTGCGGCATCTGCCATTCATGGCCGGGCGTGACGATCTCCGGCCCGGACGAATTGCCGAAACCGGCGAAGACGAGGCCGTCGCGGTTGAACAGGGCTATGCCGACATTGGGACGATACGGGAGCATGCGCGCATGGTGCGCGCGGACCGCGACGCGTCAAGGGCGCAAGGCTCTCCGATCGTCATGGCGAGCGGAGCGAAGCCATCCATGCCGTGAGGCGTCGCCATGGATCGCCTCGTCGCTCCGCTCCTCGCGATGACGATTCCCTCACCCCGGCGGGTTGCGCACGCGGTCTTCCAGATCGGCGCGGATCTCCTCTTTCGTCGCGAGGCGGCGGAAGGCGCGTTCGCCGAGGGCGAAGCAGGTCAAGGCGAGCACGGCGCCGATGGCGAGGCCGCCGAGCGTCGGGCTGAAAAAGATCGCCAGCGAGAGCGCCGCGAGGCCGAGAATCGCGCCGAGCGCGCGCCAGGAATGCGCGCGCATCATTCGCCCATCGCAATGAGACTCGCGTTGCCGCCGGCCGCCGCGGTGTTGATCGACACCACCTGCTCGAGGCTGAAGCGCTTGAGATAGTTCGGGCCGCCCGCCTTCGGCCCGGTGCCGGACAGGCCGCAGCCGCCGAAGGGCTGCGTGCCGACCACCGCGCCGATCATGTTGCGGTTGACGTAAGCATTGCCGACCGGCAGGCGGTCGGTGATCGCCTCGACCGTCTCGTCGATGCGCGAATGCACCCCGAGGGTGAGGCCGTAACCGGTCGCCTCGATGTCGTCGAGCAGCTTGCCCAGGTCGCGCGGGCGCCAGCGCGCGACGTGCAGGATGGGGCCGAAGACCTCCTGCTTCAGATCGCTCACGCGCGACAGCTCGAAGATGTGCGGGGCGACGAAGGTTCCCTTTCCGCCCGGCGGGAGCGCGCCGGCGTAGCGGAGCTTCGCGGACTGCGTCATCGCCGCGACATGCGCGTCGAGCTTGTCCTTCGCCTCCCGGTCGATCACCGGGCCGACATGCACGCTGACGTCGCGCGGATCGCCGATCTTCAGTTCGGCGGCGGCCCCGGCGATCATCGCGATCACCTTGTCGGCGACATCCTCCTGAACGCAGAGCAGCCGCAGCGCCGAGCAGCGTTGGCCGGCCGAGCGGAAGGCGGAGGTGACGACGTCGTCGGCGACCTGTTCGGGCAGGGCGGTGGCGTCGACGATCATCGCATTGACGCCGCCGGTCTCGGCGATCAGCGGCGCGATGGCGCGATCCCTCGCCGCCAGCGCGCGATTGATGCGCAGCGCGACTTCGGTCGAGCCGGTGAAGGCGACGCCGTCGGTGAAGGCATGCGCCACCAGCGCGGCGCCGACCGCGCCGTCGCCGGGGACGAGATGCAGCGCGCCCGCCGCAACGCCGGCCTCGTGCATGAGCCTGACCGTCTCGAAGGCGATCAGCGGCGTCTGCTCGGCCGGCTTGGCGACGACGGCGTTGCCGGAAACGAGCGCGGCGGCGATCTGTCCGAGGAAGATCGCCAGCGGAAAATTCCACGGGCTGACGCAGACGAAGACGCCGCGGCCGCGATAGCGCAGGCGATTGTCCTCGCCGGTCGGGCCGGGCATCGCCTGCCCCTCGCCCATCTCGCGGGCGCGGGCGGCGTAGTAGCGGCAGAAATCGACCGCCTCGCGCAATTCGGCGATCGCGTCGTCGAGGGTCTTGCCGCCCTCCGACTGCATGAGCGCGAGGAAGCGCGCGCGGCGCGACTCGAGCAGATCGCCGGCCTTGTCGAGCGTCGCGGCGCGGGCGACGTGGCCGGCGCGATCCCACGCCCGGAAGCCGGCGCGCGCGGCGGCCATCGCCGCCTCGACCGTGGCAGGCGAGGCCTCGACGACGCGGCCGAGTTCGACGCCGTCGATGGGCGAGTTCACGGCCCGCTCGGCGCCCGCCGCCGGCCTGCCGTCGACGAGCGGCGTCGCGCGCAGGCCGGCGATCCTCGCCGCGCCGATATCGGCGAGCAGGCTCTCGCGGCTGACGCGATCGCCAAGCTCCACGCCGCGTGAATTCGTGCGGTCGGGATAGAGGCGGTCGGGCAAAGGCAGCTTCGGATGCCGCGCGGCGTTCGCCGCGCCGATGATCGTCTGCGGGCGAACCAGCAGGTTCGACACCGGCACGTCGGGATCGGCGGCGACCGACACGAAGGAGGAATTGGCGCCGTTCTCGAGCAGGCGGCGCACCAGATAGGCGAGCAGATCGCTGTGTCCGCCGACTGGCGCATAGGTGCGGCAGGCCGCGCCCGGCTGCTCGGCGAGCAGGGCCTTGTAGGCCTCCTCGCCCATGCCGTGCAGGCGCTGGAACTCGAAGCCCTGCGGCCCGCCGGCGAGTTCGAGAATGGTCGCCATGGACAGGGCGTTGTGCGTGGCGAATTGCGGGTAGAGGCGGGGGCGCGCCGCCAGCAGCTTCTTCGCGCAGGCGAGGTAGGCGAGATCGGTCATCGCCTTGCGGGTGAACAGCGGATAGTCGGGCAGGCCGCGCTCCTGCGCGCGCTTCAACTCCGTGTCCCAATACGCGCCCTTGACGAGGCGCACCATGAATCTGCGGTCGAGCTTCTCAGCCAGCGCCACCACCCAGTCGACCACCGCCATGGCGCGCTTCTGGTAGGACTGGATGGCGAGGCCGAAACCGTCCCAGCCTTTCAGCGACGCATCGGCGGCGATCGCGGCGAAGACGTCGAGCGACAGCTCGAGCCGGTCCGCCTCCTCGGCGTCGATGGTGAAGGAGAGGTCGTAGCGCTTCGCGGCGCGGGCGAGGCCGACGATGCGCGGAACGAGTTCGTCCATGATCCGCGCCGCGCCGACCGCCTCGTAGCGCGGATGCAGCGCCGACAGCTTCACCGAAATGCCGGGACGATCCGGCAGCGGCGCGTTGCCGGCGGCCTTGCCGATCGCCTCGATCGCGGCGGCGTAGGAGTCGAGATACCGCTGCGCGTCCTCCGCCGTGCGGGCGCCCTCGCCGAGCATGTCGAAGGAGTATCGGTAGAGGCGGCCCTGGCCCGAGCCGGCGCGGGCGAGCGCCTCCTCGATCGTCTGGCCGAGCACGAAATGCGAGCCCATCAGCCGCATCGCCTGGCGCGTCGCGGTGCGCACCGCGGGCAGGCCGAGGCGCTTGGCGAGCGCGCCGAGCACGCCCTCCGGCGTCTCGCCCGGCTGGATGACGCGGGCGGTCAGGCCGAGCGCCCAGGCCGAGGCGGTGACCAGCAGCGCGCCCGAGCGCGTCTCGTGCTTCGCCCAGTCCGCCTGGCCGAGCTTGTCCTCGATCAGCCGGTCGGCGGTCTCGGCGTCGGGCACGCGCAGCAGCGCCTCGGCCAGCACCATCAGGGCAAGGCCCTCCTTGGTGGAGAGCGAGTATTCGCGCAGGAAATCCTCGATGCCGCCGAGGCCCGAGGCGCGGCCGCGGATCGCCCCGATCAGCCGGGTGGCGCGCTCGTCGATGCGCGCCTCGGCCTCGCGCGGCAGGCCGGCTGTCGCCAGCAGCTCGCGGGCGATGTCCTCGTCGGGGGCGGCGTAAGGGGCGGAAAAGCGCGGCGCGGCGGACATCGGGGCTCCTTGGCGGCGGGCGGCGATGACACTGAATAGACGCAGATCGAGCGTGACTGTAGGCGCCTATTTCGCCAATCTGTAGGTGAAATCACTACAGAGATGGCCAATGACCGAGATTCATGAAAGCGTGTCGCTCGACCGGCTCGACCGGCGCATCCTCGCCATCCTGCAGCAGGACGGGCGAGTCTCCAATGTCGATCTGGCCGAGCGCATCGGCCTGTCGCCGACCGCCGCCGCGGAGCGGGTGAAGCGCCTGACGCGCGAGGGCGTCGTCACCGGCTTCCACGCAAGGCTCGATCCGGAAAAGCTCGGTCTCGACATGCTGTTCTTCGTCGAGGTGACGCTGGAGCGCACCACGGCGGACGTGTTCGAGAAGTTCGACGCCGCGGTGCGCCGCGCCCCGGAAGTGCTCGAATGCCATCTGATCGCCGGCGGCTTCGACTACCTCGTCAAGGCGCGGGCGCCCGACATGGCGCATTATCGGCGCTTCCTCGGCGAGGTGGTGCTGACGCTGCCGGGCGTGCGGGCGACGCACACCTATCCGGTGATGGAGGAGGTCAAGGCCGAGGCGGGGCTGCCGGTCTAGGGGCGTCGCGGCATGTCCCAAACGGGACAGGGCGTCGCGCGCGGCGCCTTGCTAGGCTTGCGGCTGCTCCTGCCTCGCGAGGGTTCCTCCATGATGAAATCCGCCGCATCCCTTGCGCTTCTCGCTGCGCTCCTGTTCGTCGGCGCGTCGGCGGCGAACGCCC
>JAEULW010000042.1 GCA_016793505.1 Methylobacteriaceae bacterium
GCTCGAATTCCTCGATGTCGATCTGGGCCTTCGGCGCGGGTTCGCTCATCTCACACCTCGCAAGGAGGATCGCCCTACGCGACTACGGCGATCCTGGCGCCTCAACACGGCGCCGCCTGAGTTCTGCCCTTCACACGGGGCCGGATTAAGGCCGCGCGGAAAGGCGCTCAACGCATCTCCTGCGGCGCCGAGACGCCGAGGATCGCGAGGCCGGAGGCCAAAACAGCGGTGAACGAAGTCACCAAGGCGAGCCGCGCGATGGTCAAAATTCGCTGTTCTTCATTAACAAAGCGTAAGCCGTGTTCGTCTTTGCCGCGATTCCAGTGGGAATGGAAGGCCGAGGCGAGGTCGTGGAGATAAAAAGCGACGCGGTGCGGCTCGTGCGCGGCCGCCGCCTGCTCGATCAGCCGCGGATACTGGGCGATGAGGCGGATCAGGCCGCGCTCGCCGGGATCGGCGAGCAGCGACAGGTCGGCCCGCGCCAGCGCCGGCGGAGAGAGGTCGAGATCGGGAAAGGCCTCCAGCCCCTTGCGCAGCGTCGAACAGCCGCGGGCATGCGCGTATTGCACGTAGAAGACCGGATTGTCCTTCGACTGTTCGATCACCCTGGCGAGGTCGAACTCCAGCGGCGCATCGTTCTTGCGGAACAGCATCATGAAGCGCACGGCGTCGCGGCCGACTTCGTCCACGACGTCACGCAAGGTGACGAAGTCCCCTGACCGCTTGGACATTTTGACGGGTTCGCCGTTGCGCACCAGTTTGACGAGCTGGCACAGCTTGATGTCGAGCGCGGCGGCGCCGCCGGAAATCGCCGTCACCGCCGCCTGCATGCGCTTGACGTAGCCGCCATGGTCGGCGCCCCAGACGTCGATCAGCTCGCGGAAGCCGCGATCGACCTTCGACTTGTGATAGGCGATGTCGGAGGCGAAGTAGGTGTAGCCGCCGTCCGATTTCAGCAGCGGCCGGTCGACATCGTCGCCGAACTGCGTCGAGCGGAACAGCGTCTGCTCGCGATCCTCCCAGTCGTCGGGGAGCTGACCCTTGGGCGGAGGCAGCCGGCCCTCGTAGATCAGGCCGCGGGACCGCAGCGCCTCGACCGCCTGCATCACCGCGTCGCGCGCCGCGCCGGGCGGCGTCAGCGTCAGCGAGCGCTCGGAAAAGAACACGTCATGGGCGACGCCGAGGGCGGCGAGATCTTCGCGGATCAGCGCCATCATGGCGTCGATCGCGGCGGCGCGGACGGTCGGCAGCCAGTCCGCCTCGGGACGGTCGAGCAGCGCGCGGCCATGGGCGGCCGCGAGCGTCGCGCCGACGGGCTTCAGATAGTCGCCGGGGTAGAGCCCCTCGGGGATCGCCCCGATCGCCTCGCCGAGCGCCTCGCGGTAGCGCAGGAAGGCGGAGCGGGCGAGCACGTCGACCTGCGCGCCGGCGTCGTTGATGTAATATTCGCGCGTCACCTGCCGGCCGGCGAAAGCGAGCAGACTGGCGAGCGCGTCGCCGAACACCGCGCCGCGGCCATGGCCGACATGCATCGGCCCGGTCGGATTGGCGGAGACATATTCGACGTTCACCGGCGCCGCCGAGGGGTCGGGCGCGATGCGGCCGAAGTTTTCCTGCAAGCTCAGGCTTTGGATCAGAACTCGATCATAGGCGTCTATTTTCAATCGAATATTGATGAACCCTGGCCCGGCGACCTCGGCCCCCGCCACATCGGCGTCCCGAACGAGCGCGGCGACGATCGCCTCGGCGAAGGCGCGCGGGCTGGCGAAGTGCGACTTCACGTCTTTCGCGAACACCATGGCGGCGTTGGCGGCGAGGTCGCCATGGGCGGGATCGCGCGGCGGCTCGACCGTGAAGCGGGCGGGATCGAGGCCCGGCGGCAGGCGACCCTCGCGCCCCAGCGCTGCGAGAATGGCGGCGATGCGGGCGTGGAAATCGGCAAAAATGTTCATTTCACGGGCTCTTCGACTGCGCCGCGCGGCGTAGAGGAATTTGCGGGCGCGGTCAAAGCCGACCGCGCCGCCCGGCGAGGCGCCCGGCGCATCCGCCGGTCGCCGCCTTGAAGCGCCGGCGAAATCGTGGCTTAAAATACGTGAATGCGGCGCGAATGGCCGGCGGTCTTCGCCGGCGGAAAGGGCTGATGATGCTTGCACTACTCATGCAGCGCACGCGCGGCGCGCTCGCCGCGGCGGCCTTCGCCGCGGGCGCTCTCGTCGCAGGATCGGCGCAGGCCGCGACGGTGCAGTGGACGGACTGGCACACGGCCGGCGCCAACACGGTGCGCGGGTCGATCGGCGCGATCACCGTCAGATTCACGTCGCCGAACGCTCCCATCGCCTTCGCCATCACCGGCGGCGGCACGGACTACTGGGTCGACAACGGCTATACGCAGGGCCTCGTCAACCGGCCGACCGGGACCGACATCATCGCGCTCGATCAGGGCGGCACGCGAACGATCTTGTTCAGCCAGGCGGTCAATGACGTCTACCTCGCGTTCACGAGCTGGAACGGCAATACGGCGGTCTTCTCGCAACCGTTCTCCGTCGTCGCGCAGGGCTGCGGCTACTGGGGCTGTGGATCGTTCGCCGTCAACGGCTCGAGCGACGGTTTCTTCGGCCTCGGCGAAGTGCATGGCGTGCTGAAATTCGCTGGCCCAGTCACTTCGCTCAGCTTCGGGGACAGCAGCGAGAACTGGCACGGGCTGACGGTCGGCATCGGCGTCGCGTCGGGCGTGCCCGAGCCCTCGACCTGGGCCATGATGCTGATCGGTTTCGCCGGACTCGGCCTCGCCGCGCGTCGGCGCCGGATGGATGCGACGGCCTGAAGGCCGGATCCGCTCAGCCCGCGCGGATGATCGCCAGCGCGCCGTTCGGCCCGTCGCAGTCGAACGGCGCGCCCGCCTTCCGGGCGGAATAATCTCTGCGCACGCGGCCGATCCCGGCGATGTTCCGCTTCTCGGAGCTTTTCGGCATCTCGCGGCGCAGGCAGAGTTTGTAGCGAACCTTCGCCGCAATTTTCTCCTCGTCGATCTCGGCGTGCGCTGTCCGGGCCTGTTGGCGCTGGGCGCATGAACAGGCGAGGCCGGGCCGGTAGGCGGCGACCTGCGCTTCGACCGCTTGGCTCGCCTGCTCCCGCGACAGGCCAACTTCCGACCACACCGGCTTTTCGCGGCCGGGCGGCGCGAACTGCCTCGGCAGGTAGACGCCCGCATAGAGATTCCAGCCAATGAAGCCGAGCACCGGAACGGCGCCGAGGACGCGCAGCATCATGGCGACGAACTCCTGAGGCTCAATGCGCGGATGATGCGGCCGTCCGGTCAAGCGCCGCCGAGGCCGGCGCGCTTCAGGTCAGGTCGGGCGTCGTATCGAACAGCCGGCGATGCTCGGCGAGGGCGTAGCGGTCGGTCATGCCGGCGACGTAGTCGGCGACGGCGCGGGCGCGGCCCGGCTCGCCATCGTCGGTCGGGCGCCACTCCTCCGGCAGGTCCTGCGGACGCTGCATGAAGCGGCGGAAAAGATCGCGAAGGACGTCGTCGGCTCTGGCGCGGACGCGCATGACGCGCGGGTGGCGATACATGTTGGGATAGAGGAAGGCCTTGATCGCCGCGTCGGCGGCGCGCATCGCCGGCGAGAAGGCGACCACCGGCGCGTCGAGCGCGCGGATCGCGGCGACCGATCGCGGCGCGGCCGCGGCGAGGCGGCGGCGGCTTTCGGCCAGCGCATCCTCGACGAAGCGGGTGATGACGCGGCGGCCGAGTTCGTGAATGACGCGGACCCGCTCGAGCCCCGGCCGCCAGACCTCGATCTCGTCGATGAGATCGCGCAGGAAATCGACGGCGCGCAGATCGTCGAGGCGGAACAGGCCGGCCCGCAGCCCGTCGTCGATGTCATGGGCGTCGTAGGCGATGTCGTCGGCGAGGGCGGCGGCCTGCGCCTCGCCGCCGGCGTAGCTTGCGAGGTCGAGCGGATGGCGGGCGTCGTAGTCGCATATGTCGGCGGGCAGACCCGGCGCGCCGGAGAGCGGGCCGTTGTGCTTGACCAGCCCCTCCAGCGTCTCCCAGCTCAGGTTCAGGCCGTCGAAATCGGCGTAGCGGCGCTCGAGGCGGGTGACGATGCGCAAAGCGTGGGCGTTGTGGTCGAAGCCGCCCCAGGGGGCCATCAGTTCGGCGAGCGCATCCTCGCCGGAATGGCCGAAGGGGGTGTGGCCGAGATCATGGGCGAGGGCCACCGCTTCGGCGAGATCATCGTCGAGCGACAGGCCGCGGGCGAGGGCGCGGGCGATCTGGGCGACCTCGATCGAATGCGTCAGGCGGGTGCGGAAATGGTCGCCCTGCAGCGGCACGAACACCTGCGTCTTGTGGGCGAGGCGGCGGAAGGCGGTGGAATGGATGATGCGGTCACGGTCGCGCTGGAATTCGCCGCGGGTGCGGGAGGCAGGCTCGGCGACGAGGCGGCCGCGGCTTTCGCGCCAGTCCGACGCAAAAGGCGCGAGCCGGCGCAAGGGCGGCGACAGATCGTCGCGATCGGGCTCGCTCACCCTCGTCTCCCCGCATTGAACCGACCCGCTCCCGGACCTATCTTCCGGTCGAAGCCCCGGCAAGCGCCGAAACGCCAGAGACCCTGCGACATGACCGACGCCCTGCCCTCCGTCAGCCCCCGCGCCGCCCGCCGCATCCTCAAGGTGCTCTCCGGCGAGCCGGCCGGCGCGATGCTGCGTGTCGCCGTCAATGGCGGCGGCTGTTCGGGCTTCCAGTACGCCTTCGAGGTGGCGCATGAAAAGGCGGCGGACGACCTCGTGGTCGAGCGCGACGGGGCGAGCGTGGTGATCGACCCGGTTTCGCTCGATTTCCTGCGCGGCGCCGAGATCGATTTCGTCGACGATCTGATCGGCCAGGCGTTCAAGGTGCACAATCCCAACGCCACCGCCTCGTGCGGCTGCGGCACGAGTTTCTCGGTCTGACGCTGCGGCGTCTTTCGCGCGCGGCCTGCACGCTCTAGTCTCGCCGGCGGACCGCCCTGCGAGGATTCATGCGCGCCCTGTTCATCGGCCAGACCTACATCGACGTGACGATGGTGTCGGACGTCATGCCGACCGGCGACCAGAAGGACGTGGCGCGCGACTACGCCGTGTCGTTCGGCGGCAATGCGGTGACCGCCGCCTTCTGCTGCGCGCGGCTCGGCCATGCGCCCGACCTGCTCACCTCGCTCGCCGACGACTGGCTCGGGCGTATGTTCCTCGACATGGCGGCGCGCTATGCGATCCCGGTGCATCCGCGCAAGGTGGCGCGCTCGTCGCTGTCCTTCATCCTGCCGAAGGACGGCAAGCGCGCCATCCTGCGCGCCCGCGACGACGACTACTTGCACCCCTTTCCGCAGCTCAATCTCGGCGCCTGCAAGGCGCTGCATCTCGACGGGCACCAGTCGGACGCGGCGCTGCACTACGCCCGCGCCTGCCGCGAGCGCGGCGTGCTGACTTCGCTCGACGGCGGCGGCCTGCGCTCCAATACGCACGACCTGCTCGCCTATATCGACATCGCCGTCGTCGCCGAGCGTCTGTGCGAACAGATGAACCTGACTGCCGAGGGCATGCTCGACTATCTCAAATCGCGCGGCTGCCGCATCGGCGGCGTCACCGAGGGCGAGCGCGGCATGCTCTGGTACGACGAAAAGGGCGAGGTGCAGCGCCTGCCCGCCCTGCCCGTGCCGCGCGAAAAGGTGATCGACACCTCAGGCGCGGGCGACGTTTTCCACGGCACCTACATGGCCTCCTATCTGGAGCGGCCGGGCGTGACGTGGCGCGAGCATTTCGAATGGGCGCGCGCCGGCTCGGCCTACAAGGTGCAGCACCTCGGCAACGAGGCCGGCCTGCCGGCGCGCGCCGATCTCGAAGCGACGATGCGGGCATTCGCCTGAGCGGGAGGACGAGATGAGGCTGATCCTGAGCGCCGCGGTCGCGGCTTCGGCCCTCGGCTTCGCCGGCGCCGGCCTGGCGCAGCCCGCGCCGATCGTCGTTGTGGAGAACATCTCGATCGACTTCGGCTTCGGCGCGCTGCGCATTCCGCGACTGGAGGCGATCGGCGCCAATATGGACGCGGACGAGCTGCGCGCCGCGCTGACGGGGCGGGACGGAGCGCCGATCCATGAGCGCCTGCGCAAGCTCGAGGCGGCGGCGCTGAGCGCGCCGGCGATCGAGCTGGAGCAGTCCTTCGCCGGCTCGCGCCAGACCACGACCTATCGTCAGGCGCATATCGAGGGCGTGCGCAACGGCCGCATCGAGCGGATGTTCTCGGCCGCCGGCGCGATCTCGGGCGCAACGGAGGGCGAGCCCTACACCGGCGCGCACGGGCCGAGCGTCATCGAGGGCGTCGAGTTCGCCGACGTGCTGCGCATCCTGGCGACGGGCGGGACGCAGGGTGAAAAGCCGGCGACGGTCTATGCGCGCTTCTGGATGTCCGAGTACCGCATGGAGATGCCGAAGTTCGATCTCGAAATGCGCGACCTCACCGGCGGCGC
>JAEULW010000324.1 GCA_016793505.1 Methylobacteriaceae bacterium
GAAGCCATTGTTGACGATCAGGCTCGTCGCCACGAAGCCGATCCAGGCGACCAGCGCCCAGCGCAGCCCCTGGCCGACCGTCACCGGCCCGGCGCGCGCAATGACGTAGGCGAGCGAGGTCGCCATCACCAGATCGGCGATGAAGGACAGCGCCATCGGGCCCGGCGGCTGTCTGCCGCCGGGACGCAGCGTCTCGAGCGGTTGCTCCGTCGCCGCCGCCCAGCGCGCGCCGAGGACGCCATACCACGCGCCGCCGACCATCCAGGCGACGACGCCTGCGACCAGCGGAACCCACCATGCGATCGTCATGTCAGCCTCCCTTGCCGGGGCGGCGCTACAGCCCGCCCATCTTGCACACGGCCTTCCATTCCGCCGCCGTCACCGGCTGCACCGAGAGACGGAAGGAGGTGACGAGCGACATGTCCTTCAGCGCCGGCGTCGCCTTCACCTGCGCCAGCGTCACCGGCTTCGGCAGCTTCTCGACCGCCTTCATGTCGACGACGACCCCCGGCTCGCCCGGCGCCGCCTTCGGATCGGGCCGCGCCGCGCCGATCGCCTCGACGATCCCGACGATCTCCTTGCCCTCGTTGGAGTGGTAGAAGAAGCAGCGGTCGCCCGGCTTCATCGCCATCAGGTTGAGCTTGGCGGTGTGGTTGCGGATGCCGTCCCACGCCGTGCCGGCCTCGCCGGCGGCGACCTGATCCTCCCACGACCAGACCGACGGCTCGCTCTTCACCAGCCAGTATCGCTTCGCCATGGCTCAGCCCACCGGCGCGCCGACGGACTGGCGCCAGGGCTTGACCTCGACAGAGGCGAACAGCCCGGCCCGGGCGAAGGGATCGCCGGCCAGAAAGGCGTCCGCCGCGCCCTGGTCGGCGCAATCCAGAATCAGCATCGAGCCGACCGGCTTGTCGTCGGGCCCGAGCAGCGCGCCGGCCGCCTTCACGACGTCCTTCGCAGCGTCGAGATAGGCGAGATGCGCCGGGCGGTTGTCGAGCCGCGTCTGCAGCGCTCCCGGCCTGTCGTGACAGATGGCGACGAAAATCATGGCGGCCCCTCGGCGAATGCGCCGGCAGGCTAGCGCGCCGGCGCGGCGATGCAACTCGGCCCGGCGCGCGGCGCGGGCGCCGGCCCACGAAGTCTGCTAGGGAGCCGGGCATGACCCTGCCCGTCACCCCCGCCGACGTCGCCGCCGCCGAACGGCGCATCCGCCCCTTCATCCGCCGCACGCCGCTGATGGCGATCGACGGCGCGCCGCTCGGCTGCGACGCCCCGGTCTCGCTGAAGCTCGAATTCCTGCAGCATGCCGGCTCGTTCAAGCCGCGCGGCGCCTTCGCCAATCTGGTCGGCGCGACGGTTCCGCCGGCCGGCGTGACGACCGCCTCCGGCGGCAACCACGGCGCGGCGACCGCCTACGCCGCGGCGCGGCTCGGGCTGAAGGCGCGCATCTTCGTGCCCGCCATCGCCTCGCCCGCCAAGATCGCCGCGATCCGCGGCTTCGGCGCGGACGTCGTCGTCGAGGGCGCCCGCTACGCCGACGCGCTCGCCCTGTGCGAGGCCTATGCGCGCGACAGCGGCGCGCTGGCGCTGCACGCCTATGATTCGCGCCCCACCATCGCCGGGCAGGGCACGGTCGGCCTCGAATGGCAGCAGGATCTGGCCGCCGCCGGCGCCGGGATCGACACGCTGCTCGTCGCCGTCGGCGGCGGCGGGCTGATCGCCGGAATCGCCGCCTGGTTTGCAGGCCGGGTCAGGGTGATCGGCGTCGAGCCGGCCGGCTCGCGCGCCCTGCACGCCGCGCTGCAGGCGGGCCGGCCGGTCGACGTCGAGATCGACTCCGTCGCCGCCGATTCGCTCGGCGCGCGTTCGGCCGGCGGCCTCGTCGTCGACATAGCCCGCGCGCATGTCCACAGCGTCGGGCTCGGCGAGGATTCCCCCCTCGGCGCGGCGCAGAAGCGGCTGTGGCGCGAGCTGCGCGTCGCCGCCGAGCCGGGCGGCGCCGCCGCCTTCGCCGCGCTGGCGGGCGGCGCCTTCCGCCCGCAGAAGGGCGAGCGCGTCGGCGTTCTCCTGTGCGGGGCGAATGTCGATCTCGACAAACTGGCCGCGCTCGTCGGATAGAGACGCTGCATGACGACAGGAGTGACGAAGATGGCGACCGACGCGCCCGCCGCCTTGCTCGGCCCGCAGGCCTTTCCGCAGCGCCTTCAGGACGGCTACCGCGCCTTCCTGTTAGGACGTTTCCCGACCGAGCAGGCGCGCTACCGCCAGCTCGCCGAGGCCGGGCAGAAGCCGCGCATCCTGCTGATCGGCTGCTGCGACTCGCGCGTCTCGCCCGAAGCCATCTTCGACATGGGGCCGGGCGAGCTGTTCGTCGTGCGCAACGTCGCCAATCTCGTGCCGCCCTATGCGCCGAACAATGATTTTCACGGCACTTCGGCGGCGCTCGAATTCGCCGTGATGGGCCTGCGCGTCGAGCACATCGTGGTGATGGGCCACGCCCAGTGCGGCGGCGTGCGCGCTTTCGCCGAGAACGAGGCCGACCCCTACATGCGCCCGCTCTCGCCCGGCGATTTCATCGGCTCGTGGATGCGGCTGATCGCCCCGGCCGCCGAGCGCATCGGCCGCGCTGCGCCGGCGACGCCGGATTACGTCGAGCGCCTGGCGCAGGAATCGGTGAAGAACAGCCTCGTCAATCTGCGCTCCTTCCCCTGCGTCAGAACGCTCGAGGAGCGCGGCAAGCTGGCCCTGCACGGCTGCTATTTCGGCGTCATGGACGGCCGCCTGCTGGTGCTCGACCAGTCGCGCGGAACCTTCGTCGCGACGGGCGACTGATGGGCCTGTCCTGGCTGGTCGCCGACGGGCTGCGCGCCGCGCTGGATCGCCTCGGCCATGACCGGGCGGTGAAGATCGCGCGGAAGATTCGCGCCCGGCTCGACGTCTTCGAGACGGAGAGCGAGCCCTTCGCCTCGCGCTTCGGCCCGCTGGCGATCGGCGGCGTCGGCGCGGGCGTGGCGCGCGACGTCGCCGCGCTCGAGCCCGAGACGGTGCGCTGGATCGACGCTGTGCTGCGCGACGACGACGTGCTCTGGGACGTCGGCGCCAATGTCGGGCTCTATTCGGTCTACGCCGCGCGACGCGGCCTTTCCCGCGTCTACGCCTTCGAGCCCTTCGCCGCGACCTATCTGCAATTGTCGCGCAATCTCGTCGCCAACCAGGTCGACTCGCGCGTCGCGGCGCTGAACCTCGCCCTGTCCGACCGCGCCGGCGTCGCCGAACTGGCGGTGCGCGCCTTCGAGCCGGGCTTCACCTCCACCCTGCCGGGCCACGAGATCGCCCGGCTGCAACGCATCGAGCGCATCGGCGCGCAATCCGTGCTGACCCTCCGCGCCGCCGACTTCCTCGCCGTCGAACCGGCGGCGCGGCCGACCGCCGTCAAGATCGACGTCGACGGCGCCGAGGCGCTGGTGCTCGCCGGCCTCGACGACGCGCTGCTCGCCGGCCTGCGCACCCTGCTGATCGAGATCGACCCGGAATTCGCCGCCCGCTTCGACGCCGGTTTCGCGCCCCGCCTCGTCGCCGCCGGTCTCGTCGAGATCGCCCAGACGACGCCGAATTCAGGGCGCAACCGCATCTTCCTGCGCGGCGGCGGCGGGCCGGTGTGACGCCGCCCCTCGCCACGCCTCGCGCGATCGCCCATAATCGCGCCACAACCCGGAGGAACCCCGTCATGCCCGCCATCGTCGGCTGGTCGCATCTGCCGTTCGGCAAACACGACGCCATGAGCGTCGAGGATCTGGTCGTGCGCGCCGCGTCCGAGGCGCTCGATCACGCCGGCCTCGCCCCCGCCGAGGTCGACGAGATCGTGCTCGGCCATTTCAACGGCGGCTTCAGCCCGCAGGATTTCACCGCCTCGCTGGTGCTGCAGGCCTCGCCCGATCTGCGCTTCAAGCCGGCGACGCGCGTCGAGAACGCCTGCGCCACCGGCAGCGCCGCCGTGCATCAGGCGATCAAGACGATCAGGGCCGGCGCCGCGAAACGCGTGCTGGTCGTCGGCGTCGAGCAGATGACGAAACTGCCCGGCCCCGAGATCGGCAAGACGCTGCTGAAGGCCTCCTACCTGCCCGAGGACGGCGACACGCCCGGCGGCTTCGCCGGCGTCTTCGGCAAGATCGCCGCGCGCTACTTCCAGAAGTATGGCGACCAGTCCGACGCGCTCGCCATGATCGCCGCCAAGAACCACAAGAACGGCGTCGCCAATCCTTACGCGCAGATGCGCAAGGATGTCGGCTTCGAGTTCTGCCGCGCCGAATCGGAGAAGAACCCCTTCGTCGCCGGCCCGTTGAAGCGCACCGACTGCTCGCTCGTCTCCGACGGCGCCGCGGCGCTGGTGCTGATGGACGAGGAGAGCGCCAGGTCGGCGCGCCGCGCCATCCGCTTCCGCGCCGCCGCGCATGTGCAGGATTTCCTGCCGATGTCGAAGCGCGAGATTCTCGATTTCGAGGGCTGCTCGGTCGCCTGGAAGAAGGCGCTGGCCGAGGCCGGCGTGACGCTG
>JAEULW010000054.1 GCA_016793505.1 Methylobacteriaceae bacterium
TTCGCTGCGCGCATGTCGTTGAGCTTTCCGCTGCTGCTGTCGGCGGTGCGGTTGCGGACGCCCGACTTCACGCGAAAGCGCGTCGCGACGGGCCGCTACGAGTTGCGCCGGGTCTGGTTCTCGGACGGCGGCCTCACCTCCAACTTCCCGATTCATTTCTTCGACAGTCCGCTGCCGAGCCGGCCGACATTCTGTCTCAACCTCGTTGATTTCGACACCGGCATCGATGTCGCGCGACAGCCGCCGGACAATGACGTCGAGGGCGCGGAGGAGTTCGATCGCGCCGAACTCGCGGACAAGCCGATCGCCGCCGCCGCCGATCCGCGACGCAAGGCGCAGGCCCGGCCGAAGGCCGAGGCGCTGCGCAGCGGCGCGACGGAATACAATGTCTGGGATTATGTCTCGCTGCCGCGCGACAATCGCATTCGCGCCATTCCCTTCACCGATTTCGAACGAACCGGCGGCGTCGGCGGCTTTCTTGCCGCATTGGTCAACACGGCGCGATTCTGGAGCGACAATCAGCTGCTGATTTCGCCGGGCGTGCGCGAGCGCGTCGTCGACATCGCGCTCCGTGACGACGAGGGCGGGCTGAACATCGACATGCATCCCGATGTCGTCGCCGAACTCGACGGCCGGGGGCAGGCCGCCGGCAAGCTCATCGCGGCGCGATTCGATCCCGCCGCGGCGACCGATCCCGAAACCGGCGAGGCGATCCGGCGCGCCTTTCCCAATCATCGCTGGGTGCGCTACCGCAACCTGATGTCGGCTTTCGAAGATTTCGGCCGCCGCTTCGTGCTGGCGCGGCGTCGCTCCGATGCGGCGGCGGCCAGGCGCGGCGAACTGTCGATCGCCGCGATGATCGACGGCCAGACGCGCGCGGACGCGCCGATCGGTTATCCCGCGCCCGCCGCGGCGCGCAACTTCTTCAAGTCGCAGACGCGAGCGGTGACGGAGATGCTGCTCGCCATGGCCGAGGCGACGCGCAAGGATGCGACGCAGACCTTTGACGCCGACGAGCGGAACGGCGCCGCGCCGCGCCCGAAAATCCGCTTGCGGCTGCGCCCGCTGGTCAACAATGACCCGCGCGTCGAATCCGTCGCGCCGCCGGCTCGCGAAGACGCCGCCGCCGCGCCGCGACCATCCGCCTGATCGCCAATCTCGCGCCGCAGCGCCCGTCAGCCTCGCCGCTCCTGCAACAGTTCGACCTGCATGCGCTGGATTTCGGCCAGCCGCTCCCATTGGTGGGAGAGCAGATGATCGATCTTGTCGTGCAGGTGACGGATCTCGAGCTCCGCCTTGAGGTTGACCTGATAGTCGCTCATCGCCCGCAGCCGGTCTTTCGACTCCTGCCGCTTCTGGCTCATCATGATGATCGGCGCCTGCACCGCGGCGAGGCAGGAGAGCACGAGGTTGAGCAGGATGTAGGGATAGGGATCGAATGCACGCGCGGCGAGCGCGGCGTTGAGCCCCATCCAGGCCGCCAGAGTGAGCGCGAACAGGCCGAGAAACGTCCAGCTGCCGCCGAAGCTGGCGATGCGGTCGGCCCAGATCTCGCCGGTCGAGCGGCGCTGTTCATACTGCTCGGCGCTGTTGGCCGAGATCGTTGAATTGCTCGCCAGACTCTCGGCGACGTTGCGCTCGAGCGTCGACAATTCGCCCTTCTCGGCCGCGATCATTTCTTCCAGCAGCATGATGCGGTAGCGATCGAGCGCCTTGCGGCCGATCAGCGAGTCCGGTTTCAACGCGGGATGATCCTTGAGGATGCGATCCTGCAGCCCGGGGCTCAGCGCCGCGAACGGCATGGCGCTGCGGCGCGGGGTCTCCTCGCCGGCGATCGCGCAGATGATTCGGCCCCGGCCCCACCTCGCGTCGGACAATTCTTCGTGCGCAGTCATCAATGGCGCCCTCGCCGCGCAATCGGTCGGCTGTCAGGCGACGCCCAGAACCGTCGCCTCGCGACCGGCGACGACGATGCTATCGCCCGCGCTGCGGCCGAGCAACGCGCGCGCCAGCGGACTGACATAGGAGATCGAGCCTTTCGCCGCGTCGGCCTCGTCCTCTCCGACGATGCGAAAACGCTGGCGGCGGCCATCGTCGCGGGCGATCGTCGCCGTCCGGCCGAAGGCGACGACGCCCGCCTCGGCCGCCGGTTCGAACAGCTCCGCGCTCGCCCGCCGCGCCGACCAGTAGCGCAGATCGCGCACCGCTCGCGCCATCGCCAACCGGTCGATGTCGCCGGCCTCTGTCGCCTGCGCCGCGGCCCGCGCCGCCATCGCCTCAGCCAGCGCCGTCTCGATCGCCGCCAGACCCGAGGCGGTCACCAGATTGCGATGCGGCGAGATCGGCCGGTCGGGCAGATGCGCGGCGCCGGCTTCGAGATCTTCCTCGCGCGTGAAGGCGACGGACATGGGGCTGCTGCGCTACTGCTGCGCCATGCCGCGCACGCCGACGCCGATCGTCAGGCGATTGCTGACAGCGAAATCGACGCCGGCCCCGTAGGTGACGACGCCGCGCGTCCGGCCCGGCTCGTCGAAGAAGCTGTTGACCGCATCGAGGCCGCGCGCCCCGCCGAAGGCGGTCGGCTTGACGAAACCGGCGCCGACCGCCGCCCACGGCCGCACCCGGCCAAAATCATAGGCGAGGCTCGCCTCGGTCGTGACGAAGTTGACGCCGACGAGGCGCCGGCCCGGCCACGCTGTCCACGCGAACGCCGGCAGGTGGCCGGCGCTCGCCTTCAGCCCGAGGATCAGGTCATTCTCGAACCGCCGGCTCCAGGCGACCGTCGTCGCCCCGCCGAAGCCGGTCTTCATGCCCCGGCCGCCGACGACGATTCCCTCGACCCCGACCGACAGACCCTGCCAGATCGAGGCGGGCGCAGCGGTCTCGGGCACCGGGCCGCGCGCCAGGGTCGGCAACTCGCCCGCCGCCGCCGGCCCGGCGCAGGCCAGAACCGCGGCGAAAATCGCCCCGGCGCGTCGTCGGATCGTCAAGTCGAAGTTCATCGTCGCACCTTGCCCGGCGATCGCGGCGCAGGTTAGGCGCCGCGCCGCCCCGCGTCAAAACGGCCCGCATGCGAAGCGGCGAATCCGGTTGTCGCCGCTCCGGCCGGCCCGCATAAAGCGTCGATGGTCGATTTTTTCGCCGCCCGGCCGGCGATGGGCGACGTCAGCACGCTGCGCGTCGACACGCTGGCGCGGGTGCGCTGGCTCGCCGTCGTCGGACAGACCGCCGCGCTGCTGTTCGCCGCGCTGGTGCTCGGCGTCGATCTGCCGGTCTTCGCCTGTCTGCTGTTCGTCGCCCTGTCGGCCTCGCTCAACATCGCGCTGCGCCTGCGCTACCGGCTGAGCTACCGGCTGCCTCTGGCGCCGGCGACGGCGCTGCTCGGCTACGATATCCTGCAGCTCGCCGCGCTGCTCTACCTGACGGGCGGCCTGCAGAACCCCTTCACGCTGCTGTTTCTTGCGCCGATCGCCATTTCGGCGACGTCTCTGCCGTTGCGCAACACGGCGCTGCTCTATCTGCTGATGATCGCCGCCGCCGGGGCGATGGCGGCGTTGAATCGGCCGATGCCCTGGTTGTGGGGCGCGACGATCGAGCTCGCCCCCGCCTACAAGGCCACGATCTGGCTGTCGCTGGCCATCAGCGCGGCCTTCGTCGCCGGCTACGCCTCGCGCGTGGCGACCGAGACTCAGCAACTGTCCGACGCGCTGGCGGCGACCGATCTGGCGCTCGCCCGCCAGCAGCACCTCTCGCAGCTCGACGGGCTGGCCGCCGCCGCCGCGCATGAACTGGGCACGCCGCTCGGCACGATTCGCCTCGTCGTCAAGGAATGGCAGCGCAACCTCGCCGAGCCGCCCACCGAAGAAGATGTCCGACTCGTCGCGCAGGAGGCCGAACGCTGCCGGGCGATTCTCGCCAAGCTGTCGACGCTGCGCGCCGATTCCATGCATGAGCGCCTGTCCGTCGCCCAGCTCGCCGAGGAGGCGGTCGGCCCGCACCGCCAGGCCGGCGTCGCCGTCGTTCTGGACATCGACGGCGAGGGTGGGCCGCCGGTGCTGCGGCGCAATCCCGGACTGTCCTACGGGCTCGGCAATCTGGTTGAGAACGCCGTCGATTTCGCCCGCAGCGAGGTGCGCCTGACGGTGCGGTGGACGCGTCGCAAGCTGACTCTCGTGGTCGCCGACGATGGTCCCGGATTCCCCTCCGCCATCCTGCAGCAGGTCGGCGATCCGTATCTGCGCTCGGCCCGCCAGGGTCGCCGCACCAAGACGGAGGGCGGCCTCGGGCTCGGCCTGTTCATTTCCAAGACCCTGCTGGAGCGATCAGGCGCGGTCTTCGCGCTGCGCAACGCGCCTGGCGGCGGGGCCGTCGCGACCCTGAGCTGGGATCGCGAGTCGATCGAGGCGCCGTCCGAAATCGAGCGGTGAGTTGGCGTCGGCGCATTCCGGCCCTATACGGGACGAGCCGGGGACGACGGTTCCCAGAAACCGGATGGGGCGATGACGGACAGGCGGGATCTTGACGGGCAGGCGCGACCGGATGCGGGAGCGTCCGACATGTCGCTTCTCATCGTCGACGACGACAAGCCATTCCTCGTCCGCCTCGCGCGCGCCATGGAGCAGCGCGGCTTTCGTGTCGTCACGGCCGAGACGGTGGAGCAGGGCAAGGCCGCGATCGTGGCTTCTCCGCCGGCCTTCGCCGTCATCGACATGCGCCTCGGCGACGGCAACGGCCTCGACGTCATTTCTGAACTCAAGAGCCGTCGGCCGGATGCGCGTGGCGTCATCCTCACCGGCTACGGCAACATCATGACCGCCGTCACCGCGGTGAAGCTCGGCGCTTTCGACTATCTCGCCAAGCCCGCCGACGCCGACGAGATTCACGCCGCCCTGCTCGCCCAGAAGCACGACATGGCGGAGATTCCCGACAACCCGATGTCGGCCGACCGGGTGCGCTGGGAACACATCCAGCGCATCTACGAATTGTGCGGCCGCAACGTGTCCGAGACGGCGCGCCGGCTCAACATGCACCGGCGCACCCTGCAGCGCATCCTCGCCAAGCGCGCGCCGAAATAGCGCCGCCTCACCGGTCGAGGCGCTTCTGGCTGTCCTGCGCGAAGTCGCAGGGTTCGGAATCCGGCGCCAGGCTACAGGCCCGCGCATAGGCGCGCCGCGCCTTCGTCCGGCTTCTTGGCGCGCCCTCGCCATAGCGATAGGCCTGCCCGAGCATGGCGCAACCCCAGGCGTCCTCGCCGGCGCAGGCGCGCGCAAAGCTGCGCAGCTCGCAGCTCTGGCGCGCCGCGGCGGATCGTCGGCGGAACGGATCGTCCGCATAGCCGCCATTGCGGATGCCGGCGGCGCGATTGGTGCAGCCCGCCGCATAGCCTGCGCCGCAGGCCGCGGCGAACAACTGCTCCCAGATGCGCGGCGCCAGCGACTTGTCGACCTGATAGGCGCGGGCCAGATGGAAGCAGTGCGCCCCCGAGCCCGCCTTGCACGCCTCGAAACAGCCGAGCGGCGCGCCGCCGCAACTCTCCGCCGAAGGATCGTCGTCGATCGGCAGCTTCGGCGCGCGCTTGCGCGGCAGATCGACCGGGCAGGCGGCGTAGACGCGCATCCATGCCGGATCGGCCGTCATGCGCTCGGCGACCTGTCGCGCCTGCGCCGCGTCGAAGGCCTGCGCCGCGCCGGGAAGCATCCAGACGCCGATGGTCAGAACGGCGATCAGCAAGCGCGCAAGGAGCAGCGTCGTCGTCATCTCGATTGCGTCCGGCGACCATCCCCCATTCTGTCGATCCGCCGCGGCGAGGCGTGTGCGCCGGCGCACAGCGGCGCTCATCGCAGCTTCGCCAGCGTCGTCGCCTCGGCGCCGTCCAGCGCGCGTCGCGCCGCCTCGTAGCCCTGCGCGACGATGGCGTCGAACGCGCCCCAGTCGAGATGGCCGAAGGCCGCCGCATCGGGGCGAACCAGAAAATCGACGCGCCGCCGCATCTCGCGCTGGCGCGCCGCCGAGCCCAGCATCGGCGCGTTGACCAGAAGATCGATCAGCCCCGGCACGCGCCAGCGGCGTTTCTCGCGCGGCCGCAGCCGGTCGATCAGCAGCCGCCAGTCCGGCGGCAGTTCGGGCCCGTCGATCGCGGCGGCGTTTTCCGCCAGCACGTCCGAGCCGATGATCGCGGCGACGCCCTGCTGCTCCATCACGTCGACGGGGAAATTGTTGCACAGCGCCCCGTCGACCATCAGGCGGCCATCCACCGGCACCGGCGGGAACACGCCCGGAATCGAGAAGGTGGCGCGCAGCGCCCGCGCCAGCGAGCCGCGCCTGAGCACCGCCTCGGCGTTGTGCGTGATGTCGCTGGCGACGAGGAAATACGGGCGCCAGCAATCCTCGATGTCGATCAGCGCGCCGTTCATGCCGATCACCGTGCGCTCGCAGGCCGTGCGCGCCCGCCGCCCGCGCAACAGCGCCGTCATCGGCAGGAGATTGTAGTCGCGCGTCGGACTGGGGTCGAAGACGGCGCGCACCGCCTCGACGAGATCGCGCCCGCGCAGATCGCAGGCGGGAAAGGAGGCGATGATCGCTCCCATGCTCGAGCCGCCGAGCTGATCGGGCTCGATCCCCGCTTCCTCGAGCGCGCGCAGCACGCCGACATGCGCGAAACCGCGCGCCCCGCCGCCCGACATCACCATGCCGATCGAACGGCCGGCCAGCGCCCGCGCGAGCCGCGCCAGATCGCGCGCCGCGCCGCGCCGCAGATGGAAGTGGCGGTCCACCGCATGGCTGTCGAGCCAGTGCGCGGCGCCCGACGGGGCGCGCGTCTCGGGCGCGTGCAGCAGCACCAGCGAACGCCGCGCCACCGCATGGCCGCGGTTCTCGCCGATCAGGGAGCGTTCGATTCCGGTCAGGCACTGGTCGGCGCGGGCGTCGGCGACGAGCAGGATGTCGTCGGCCGCCTGCGTTGCGCGCCGCGTCCAGTCCGTCGGCTCGTCGTCGGCGATCAGGATCAGCGTGTCGTAGTGATGCTCGGCGCGGTCCAGCCCGTCCTCGGCCTCGGCCTGCGCCAGCAGTCCGACGCCGCCGTCGCCGAGCGCGCGCAACGCGTCGGCCAGCGCCGCCCCGAGCGCCCGCGCGTCGACGCCCGGCGTCAGCGGCGCGAGGCAGATCGTCGCCGCGCGGCCGCGCCGGGCCGGCACCCGCTCGGCGCGGCGGAATCGGTCGATGACGAGCCGCGCCGTGGCGATGGCGATCGAAGGTTTGAGCGAAAGGATGCGCTCGAAATCCGGCCGCGTCAGCCGCGCCACCGTCGAGGGGCGCAACGCGACGATGGTGGCGCTGCGCGGCTCGCCGGTGAACAGCGACAATTCGCCGATCGTCTCGCCGCGGGCGATCTCGCCGAGAACGCGCGCCCTGCCGTCCTCGACGCGCACCGCCCTCAGCCGGCCGCGCAGCACGAAATAGAGATCGCCCGACGGCTCGTCCTGCCGGAACAGCACGTCGCCGGCGGCCACGTCCCGGATCGTCAGATCCGCCAGCAGCGCGTCGAACAGGCTCTCCTCGAGATCCTCGAAATAGACCGGCAGGATGCGCCGCAACATGGCGCGGTGACGCTCGGCGGCGGGGGCGGCGAGATTCATGCGCGCGTCCTGCGCGGGCGCCTGCCGCGCCCGCCGCGTCGATGATGGTCGCTTTTCAGGCGAGCGGCAACGCGCCTCGTTCAGCCCGGCCGGTAAGGGGCGCGCCCGCTCTCCAGCGCGCGGGCGAGCAGGTCGAGCCGGTCCTGCCCCCAGAACACCTCGCCGTCGAGCACGTAAGACGGCGAGCCGAACACGTCGGCGCCGATCGCGTCGCGCTGGTTCTGCGCATAGCGCGCGACGATCGCCTCGCTCTTCGCCTGGGCGAGGGCCGCCGCGCCGTCGCGGCCGGCCGCGGCGACGCAGGCGGCGATCGTCGCCTCGTCGGCGAGGTTCTGGTCGCGCTCCCACACGCCGGCGAAGATTTCGCGCAGATAGCGGTCGCAGGCCGGCCCGTCCCCGGCGAGCGTCAGCGCCACGCGGTCGGCGAGACTGGGATCGAACGGCACATGCGCGGGCTTAAGCCTGATCGGCAGACCGCGCACTTCCCCCCACCGCTGCATCTCGACCAGCCGGTAGCGCTGGCGCACCGGATGGCGCTTCGGCAGCGGCAGGCCGCCCGTCTCGGCGAAGAGAGCGACGAGGAAGACCGGCCGGAAGGCCACGTCGAGCCCGTGTCTGGCCGCCAGCGCCATGAAGGCGGCGTGGCCGAGATAGGCCCAGGTCGAGTTGGCGGAGAAGAAATAGTCGATGCGCCGGCCCATGCTCGCTCCTGCGGTCGTGGGCGGCCATGATGGCGCGCGCCGCGGCAAAGAAAAAGCCCGCCGGAGTGGCGGGCTTCGTCAGACCGGATGCGGCGGCCTCAGTTGAGGCGCTGCTTCATCTCGGCGATGCCTTTGGCCAGCAGGTCGCTGGCGGCCGCGCCCTTGACGTCCTGCCGCATCACCTGCTCGGCGGCGCGCACGGCGGCGTCGGCGGCGGCGGCGCGCACGTCGGCGGCGGCCTGCGCCTCGGCCATGGCGATCTTCTGCTCCGCCTGCTTCGTCCGCCGGGTCACGAACTCGGCCATGCGCTGTTCGGTTTCGCGAGCCAGGTGCTCGGCCTCCTGCCGCGCCTGCTCGACGATCGCCGCGGCGTCCTTCTCCGCCTCGGCGGCCTTGCGCTTGTAGTCGTCGAGCACGTCGGCGGCTTCCTTGCGCAGGCGCTCGGCCTCGGCCAGCTCCTGCTTCACCTTGTCGATGCGCGCGTCGAGCATGCCGCCGATCGTCTTGTGCGCGCCGAGATAGATCAGCAGCGCGACGAACAGGACGAACCCGAACAGGACGAATTCTTCGGCTCCGAAATGCATGGTCCGTCCTCGCTCAGGCGGTCTTCGAGGCGGCGGCGACGGCGTCGGCGATCGCCTGCGCCGAGGGGGCGCGCCCGGTCAGTTGCGTGACGATGGCGCTCGCCGCGTCACGGGCGACGGCGTCGACATTGCCCATCGCTGCGGCGCGCATCTCGCCGATCTGCTTCTCGGAGGCGGCGAGGCGGGCGTCGAGTTCGTCGGTCAGGCGCTTGCGGCGCGCCTCGCTCTCGGCGGCGAGGCGCTGATGCGCGTCCTGGGCGGTCGCCTGCGCGCGGGCCCGGGCGTCGGCGATCATCCTGTCGTGCGATTCGCGGGCGTCCTCGGCGGCCTTGCGCGCCGCCTCGGCGGAGGCGAGGTCGCCGGCGATCTTCGCCTCGCGGGTCTCGAGAATGCCGGCGACGCGCGGCAGCGCGATGCGCGACATCAGGTAGTAGAGCGCGCCGAACACCAGCGCCAGCCAGATCAGCTGCGAGGAGAAATGCTGGGTGTCGAAAGGCGGAAACACCGGCTGATGATCGGGAACCTGCGTTCCGGTCTGCGCGGCGGTCGTTGGCGTGGCCATCATCGGCTCCGGCGGTCGGGATCGTCGGCAAGCGCGCGCCCCGCTGCGAGCGGGGCGCGCGGCAAGGTCACTTCACGAAGAGCAGGATGATCGCGACGAGGAACGCGAAGATGCCGAGACCTTCGGCCAGCGCCGCGCCGATGAAGGCGCGGCCGAACTGGCCGTCCGCCGCCGACGGATTGCGCAGCGCGCCGGACAGGAAGTTACCGAAAATCGTGCCGACGCCGACAGCGGCGGCGCCCATGCCGATCGCCGCCAGACCGGCGCCGACATATTTGGCTGCAACAGGATCCATCGTGAAGCTCCTACGGAGTTTTGAACGGGCGACTATCTGTTGTTGCGATCTTTATCAGTGGCCCGGGTGAATTGCGTCGTTGAGATAGACGCAAGTGAGGATGGCGAAGACGTAGGCCTGCAGGAACGCGACGAGCAGCTCGAACGCGGTCAGGACGACGATCGCCAGAAGGGGAAGCGGCGCGATCACCGCCGCCGCGCCCGCGCTCAGCAGCATCGCCACGAAGCCGCCGAACACTTTCAGCGTGATGTGGCCGGCCAGCATGTTGGCGAAGAGACGGACGGAGAGGGAGATCGGCCGGGAGACGAAGGAGATCACCTCGATCAGCACGATGAACGGCATCAGGATCGGCGACACGCCCGACGGCACGAACAGGTGCAGGAAGTGCGTCCCGTTCTTGATGAAGCCGTAGACGATGACGATGCCGATGACGAGCGCGGCGAAGGCGAAGGTGACGATGATCTGGCTCGTCACCGTGAACGAGCCGGGGATCAGGCCGAGCAGGTTCGAGAAGAACACGAACATGAACAGTGAGAAGACGAAGGGGAAGAACTTCATCCCTTCCTTGCCCGCCGTGTCGCGCACGGTCGAGGCGACGAATTCGTAGGCCATCTCGGCCGCCGCCTGCAGGCGGCCCGGCACGATCGAACGTTGCGAGGTGCCGTAGAGCATCAGCGCGGCGACGGCGCCGAAGACGATCAGCATCCACAAGGAGGCGTTGGTGAAGGACAGGTCGAGCCCGCCGATCCTGATCGGGATGTAGCGCTGGATCTCGAACTGGTGGATCGGATCGAGCGCCTGTCCTTGTGCCGCCACGTCATCACCTTCGATCGTTGGGCGCCCGCGGGCGCCGCTGTCCTGCCGGCCTTGCGGCCTGTCCGGCTCACTCGCGCGAGGCGCGCGCCGCGATCCGGTAGATGCCCCAGAACCCCGCCGCCGCGCCGATCATCAGGAAGAGGATCAGCAGGAACGGCGTGGTGGCGAGCCAGATGTCCAGCCGCCACCCGATGAAGCCGCCGACCATCACGGCGGCGACGAATTCGCTCATCGCCCGAAGGCCGATGCTCATAGCCGAGGAGGTGACCTTGCCCCCCTCGCGCCGGGCCTTGTCCGCCGCGTCCTCGGCGCGGCGTCGGTCCAGCGTGTCGGAGAGACGGTCGAGACGCGCCCGCAAGGCGGGATCGTCTTCGTCCGGCGTCTTTCCGGTCATGGCGCGCCTCGTCCCGACGCAACGTGTCGCCGACCGCGGAAAGTGCAGGAAAACTCCGCGCGCCCGCTCCGGCGCGCGCGAGGCGCCCCCGATCGGACGGCGCGCAACATATGGCCGGCGCCGGGCCCTGTCAAGGTTTCGCCGCAAAGCAGCAAAACATTGAAATAGAATATAAAAATGGCGTTCGAGGGGACCTGTGACGAAGGTCTACGCCGGCGCTCGCGGCGACGTTGCGCGCCAGATCAATGCGCCTGCCCCGAGCCCCGGCGACAGTCGCCGGGCGAGCGACCAACGGAGGCGGCGATGCCGGCCAGCCTGACGCGCAGGACTCTGATCGCGGCGACGCTCTGCCTGACGGCGGCGAGCGGCGTCGGCGCGGGCGCCGAGGTCTTGCGCCTCCCGCCCGGCGCGCCGGAGCGCCGCGCCATCCTCGACGCGCTGCGCGTCCCGGTCGCCGCGGCGATCGGCGGGCGCATCGAATTCGCGGTGAACGAGCTGCGCGTGCTGGACGACTGGGCCTATGTCGCGGCGACGCCGCGCCGGCCGGGCGGGCGGCCGATCGACTGGTCGCGCACCCGCTACGCCGCCGCCATGCGGGCCGACGCGATGAGCGACCTGACGCTCGGCCTGCTGCGCCGCGACGGCGGGCGCTGGCGCGTCGTCGTTCACGCCATCGGCCCGACCGACGTCGCCTGGATCGAATGGATCGATCGCTACGGCGCGCCGAAGCGCGTCTTCGCCGACGAGTGAGGCGTCAGCGCGCCGGCGCGAGGCCGGCGAGCAGGCGCGGCGCGGCGAGCGCGATCGCCGCCCAGACGAGCGTGCGCAGGATCATCGCGCCGACCGTGCGCATCTCCCAGGCGCCGCCGGCGGCGACATGCCAGCCGAAGCCGGCGAAGACCGCGAGCGTCGCGACCGCGATCGCCGCGGCGAGCGGCGCCGACCAGCGCAGCCCCGCGATCAGCCCCGCGCCGGCGCCGACATAGGCGAAGCCGGCAAGGAAGTTGAACCACAGCACGAAGGGCACGGCGGCGCCGACCGCGGCGCGTGCCTCGGCCCCGCCGAACAGCGCCCGCCCGCCCGAGGCGATGGTCAAGAGCCCGAACAGCACGGCGAAGCCGCCGATCGCGATGCGCAGACTGCGCGCGGTTTTCTCTTGCATGATCGCCTCCTGACGCCTTGCCGATCGCTTCACTTCTTCGCCGCCTCGGCGCAGGCCTGCGCCATCCACTGTTCGCAGGTCCGCCCGAGCATCGGCTTGCGGAACCGCTCCAGCGTGTCTCTGAGAAACTTGATCTCGTCGAGGCGCACCAGCGCGTCGCGGGTCGTCACGGCCCGCACCGCCTTCGCATAGGACTCTTCATTGTCGAGCGTCGTATCGTACTGCCGCTGCGCGAAGCCGTCTCCGGGCGGGCGCTTCAGGCGCCGTCGATCGATGTCGGCGAGCGTTTCCTTCAATGTGTCGGCCGCCTGCCTGATCGCCGTCCACTTCGCGTCGGCCTCGGCGCTGTAGCTTTCGATCGCGCCGTCATAGATCTCCTTCGTCCAGCCGCGGCTGGCGCGGATCAGTTCGCGCGCCTCCTCGATCGCCTCGGCATGCGCCTTGTGTTTGGCCTGCGCCCGCGCCTCCTTGGCGAAATCGACGATCGCGCCGCCCTTGTCGACGAGCCCCCAGACGCCGGCGACGCGCTTCAGCTTGCCGACCCAGTCGAGCGCGTCGTCGCCGCCCGGCGCATACCAGGTCGTGGCGAGCGCGGCGACGTAATCGCCGAGCTGTCGGACATTGGCCTTCTCGGCGATCAGCGCCGCCTCTGCGGCCTGCTCGCACGGGTTGGGCGCGGCGGCGATGGCGTTGCGGATGTCGTCGACGATCCACTCGCTGTCCGGCGACGGGACGTGCGGCAGCGGCCGGCCGCGCAGCTCGCCGGCCCGATCGGCGATCTCCTGCCTGCGGCGGACATAGTCGGCATGTTCGCGATCGTAACGGTCGAGCAGGCCGCCGAGATCGCCGACCGGCAGGCACAGCTTCGTCAACGCCGCGATCTCGCCGCGCAACGCCTGACCGGGATTGGCGAAGCTCGCCGCGCCGGCCGGCCGGCGCCGGCTGGCGGCGGCGTCCGCCAGCACGTCGACGATCGTGCGCCCGTCCGGATAGCGATGCTGGGAAAGGCACGCGGCCCACGTCTTCTGATCGCCGGGCAGCGGCACGCGCCAGGTGCCGAGTCCGGCCTGTTCGCATTGCCCCTCGACATAGCGCGAGCCGACGCCGACGGTGCGCGGCGCGTTGGCGCACAGGCAGCCGAAGAAGTCCTTCGGAACCTCGAGTCCGTTGGCGGCCATCACCGCGTCGAGCTTCTCGGCGGTCAGCTTGCTGACGAGTTCGGTCAGCTTGTCGCGACTGTGCGGCGGCAGCTTGCCGTCCGCGGGAGGGGCAGGCGCGGTCTGCGCCGCTGCGCCGGCGGCGAACGCCAGCAGGGTCGCGAGGGCGAGGGCGAACGGTCTCATGGCTTGGCTCCATCGCTCTGCGGCGCGGCGGCTCCGGCCGCGTCGAGCGCGCCGGCGACGACATCGAGGAATTCGTCCGGCTTGAACTCTTTCGCATCGAGGAATTCGAGTCGGTCCATGGCGGTCATGCCATCGGGCGTGGCGCGGCCGATCTCGATGCGCGAGACGACGATCGAGGCCGGCGCATGCTCGGCGCCGGCCTGCGCCAGCGCGCTGACATGCAAGGGCAGGTCCTCCGACGCGCAACCGGCGACGCCGCCGACGGACCAGCCCGGCGCGAGGCGCACGGCGGCGAATTCCTGCGAAATCTCGATCTCCATCCGCCCGTCCCAGCCCGGCGGCGTCTCGAGATCGTAGAGCCGGGCGGGCGAGGCGCAGAGGCTGAGGAGGAGGCGCCCGCCCCCGTCGGGCCGACCGCTCCACTGCGCCCAGACCACCTGCTGGAACCAGACGTCCTCGGTCGGCGCCCGGTTGAGCAGGATCACGCCGCTGCGCGTGCGTAGGGGGTCGAGCGTCACGGCGATGCGCGCCGGGGCGCGGCGCGACAGGCGTGGAATCGTCAGCGCCGGCGCGGCCGAGACGACGCCGGTCGTGCCCCAATAGTGTTTCTCGGGCACGTCGACGATCAGCGCGCCGCCCTGCCAGCGGGCGAACTTGCCGAAATCCCCGCCATGCGCGGCGAAGGGCTTCCAGGCGTCGGACGGCGCGCCGGCGAAGATCGCGCGGCTCGTCAGCGCCGGCACGCCGGCGGCGGGCTTCGCCGGGTCGACCGGGCCGCGCGTCTGCGCGATGTCGATCTGCTTCAGCGCCAGCATCGCCGCGGCGCCCTCGTCCGGCGGCGTCGCCTGCACGGCGATCTCGAACGCCGCATGCGGCCGCGCCGCCGCGATCTCGCCGTTGAGCGTCGCCCCCGCCGCGGCGATCCGCGCGCCCTCCGGGCGCAGTTCGATGACGAAGTCCTCGAGCCGCGGACCCGTCGCCGCCTCCTTCTTGCGCCCGTCGGCCCAGACCCAGCGCAGCGTCCCCGCCGCGCCGTCGGCCGTGCGCGTCCAGCTCGCGGTCAGGCCCGGGTCGCTGGCGCAATTGTCGGAGCGGCCGGGGCACAGGAAC
>JAEULW010000058.1 GCA_016793505.1 Methylobacteriaceae bacterium
ATCGACGACGTCGAGGCCGACGCCCTCGAAATCTCCGACATTGCGGGTGGCGAGCGTCATGCCGCGCGTGAGCGCGATGGCGGCGATCATCGAATCATAGGCTTCCATCGGACGGCCGATCGCCCGGCGCATGGCCCGGATGTCGCCCGAGATCGTCGCCGCGGCGTCGTCGAACGCGGCGATGCGGCCGCCGAAGACGACATCCAGCATGGTCGCAAAGGCCGCTTCGAGGCCGGCGCGGCGCGCATAGCTTCGGAGATGACATTGGTGTCGAGCAGGATCACGAGAAAACCGGTGGGGGCCGCTCCGTCCGGTCGCGCGGCGGCACGAGTTCGGAATCCCAGTCGAGCCCCTTGAACAGTTCGGCGAGCTGCGTGCCGAGGCCCGGCTCGTCGCGCTGCGGCGCGGCCGGCGCCTGCAGCGCCGCGTCCAGCGTCGCCTTGATCTCGGCCGACAGCGACCGGCCGCTCGCCTTGGCCCGCGCGGCGAGGCGTTGCTTCATTTTCGCCGGCATGTCGCGGATCAGCACGTCGGGCATGGCGGGGCCTCCGTTGATATCATGATATCACGGCCGCCGGCCGGCGCCACGTTCACCCCTCCTGCTGCTCGCGCTTCGCCATCTTCTGGAACTTCTTGACGACGCGGTCGCGCTTCAGTTTCGAGATGTGGTCGATGAACAGCACGCCGTTGAGATGGTCGATCTCGTGCTGCAGGCAGGTGGCGAGGATTCCGTCCGCCTCGATCTCCTGGGTCCGGCCCTCGCCGTCGAGATAACGCACCCTGACCTGGCCGGGCCGCTCGACCTCCTCGTAGTAGTCCGGGATCGACAGGCAGCCTTCCTCGTAGACGCTCGGCTCGCCGCCTGACCAGACGATTTCCGGGTTGATCAGGCCGAGCGGCTTCTTCTCCTCGTCCTTCTTCGACGTGTCGACGACGATGACGCGCTTGGCGACGCCGACCTGGATGGCGGCGAGGCCGATGCCGGGGGCGTCGTACATCGTCTCCAGCATGTCCTCCATCAGCGTCCGCGTCTCCCTGTCGACGCCCGCCACGGGATCGGAGATCAGCCGCAGCCGCGCGTCGGGCAGGATCAGGATGGGTCGGATCGCCATGGGTCGGTCGGCCTTGGAAAAACCGGGGCTCACTTAAGCGGCGCCGCCGGCCGGGTCAATTCGTTCGCGCTCCGTTCGTGACGCGGCCGCGAATCGGCTAGCATCCGGCCGATGAACGAAGCGCTCTTCCTCGTCGGCGAAACGCCGGTCACCGTTTTACACGCCGCCGTCTGCGCCGCGGCGACGGCCCTCGGCCTCATGCTCGCCCTGCTCGTCGCCGCCCGCCGCGCCGGGCAGGCGCGCGCCGCCGAGGCGGGGGCCGCCGCCGAGCGCCAGCGCGAGCTCGACGACAAGATGGCGGAGATCGCCAGGGCCAACGCCGAACTGACCGGCCGGATGCGGCAGATGGGCGAGCAGCTCGCCCAGCGCCAGAGCGATCTCGGCCGGCTGATGGCCGAGCGGCTCGACGCCGTCACGCATCGCGTCGGCCAGGGTCTGCAGCAGCAGACGCGCGAGACGACCGACAATCTCGGCAAGCTCAACGAGCGCCTCGCCGTCATCGACGCGGCGCAGGCCCGCCTCGCCGGCCTCACCGAACAGGTGGTCGGCCTGAAGGACATCCTCGCCAACAAGCAGGCGCGCGGCGCCTTCGGCCAGGGCCGCATGGAGGCGATCGTCCGCGACGGCCTGCCGGCGAGCTTCTTTGAGTTCCAGGCGACGCTCTCCACCGGCAAGCGGCCGGACTGCGCGGTCAAGCTGCCGGGCGACGACCGGGTGATGGTGATCGACGCCAAGTTCCCGCTCGAGGCCTTCCTCGCCCTCAAGGAGGCGGCGGACGATGACGCGCGAACCGCCGCGAAAGCCCGGGTCCGGTCCGACTTCATCCGCCACGTCAAGGACATCGCCGACAAGTACTTCATCCCCGGCGAGACCCAGGATCTGGCGCTGCTGTTCGTGCCCTCCGAGTCGGTCTACGCCGAGCTCAACGAACTGTTCGACGACGTCGTCCAGCGCGCCCACAAGGCGCGCGTCATCATCGTCTCGCCCTCGCTGCTGATGATGGCGGTGCAGGTGATGCAGGCGATCGTCCGCGACGCCCGCATCCGCGATCAGGCGCATGTCATCCAGACCGAGGTCGCCCGCATGATGGAGGACGTGCGCCGCCTCGCCGACCGCGTCGGCAAGCTCGATTCGCATTTCCGTCAGGCGCAGGAGGATGTCGCCGGCATCGTCACCTCGGCCGACAAGGTGCAGCGCCGCGGCCAGAAGATCGCCGAACTCGAACTGCCCGAGACGCAGCGCCCGGCCGCGCAGGCCGGCCTGTTCCCGCGCGCCGCGGAATAGGCCGCGCGCGGTTTGACACCTTCCCCAACGCCTGCAATCTGGCGCGCATGAAAATCCTCGCGATCGACACGGCTCTGGGCGCGACCGCGGCCTGCGTGATGCAGGCCGGCGCCGATGCGCCGGAGTCGGCCGAGTCGATCCTCATGCAGCGCGGCCACGCCGAGGCGCTGATGCCGCTGGTGGCGCGCGTGCTCGCCCTCGTCGAGGGCGGCCTTGCTTCGATCGACCGCATCGCCGTCACCGTCGGCCCCGGCTCCTTCACCGGCATCCGCGTCGGCGTCGCCGCCGCCCGCGCCCTCGGCCTCGCTCGCGGCGTGCCGGTCGTCGGCGTGTCGACCCTGTCGGCCCTCGCCGCCCCGCTGATCGCCGATCGCCAGCCCGGCCTCGTCGCCGTCGCCATCGACGCCCGCCACGGCAATATCTTCGTGCAGGCCTACGCCTCGGGCGGGCGCACGCTGCTCTCGCCCCGTCTCGCCGGGGCCCGCGAGGCGATGCGCGCGCTCGGCGCCGGCCCTGTCCGCGTCGCCGGCTCCGGCGCGCCGGCGCTGGCGGCGGAAGCCTGGCATATGGGCCTGAAGGCCGAGATCGTCGGCCCGATCGAGGCGCCCGACATCGCCTATGTCGCCCGCCTCGGCCTGCTCGCCGATCCGGCCGCCGCGCCGGCCCGGCCGCTCTATCTGAAGGCGCCAGACGCCAAGCCGCCGCCGCGCCCCGCCTTCGCCCGCGCCCCCGGGGCGACCGCCTGATGTTCGAGGGCCTGCTGCGCCGCCGCCCCGTGGTCGCCAAGCCGATCGGCTCGGAGCGCGCCGCCGCCTGCGCCGCGATCCACGGCCCGGCCTTCGCCCATGCCTGGAGCGAGGCCGAATTCGAGAGCCTGCTCGCCTCCTCCGCCTGCCTCGCCGACGGCGCCTTCGAGGGCGGCGGCGACAAGCTGCTCGGCTTCGCCCTGTCGCGCTGCGCCGGCGACGAGGCCGAGCTGCTGACCATCGCCGTCGCCCCCTCGGCGCGACGCCGCGGCGCGGCCAGAGCGCTGCTCGCCGCCCATCTGCGCCGCCTCGCCGACCGCGGCGTCGCCCGTCTGTTCCTCGAGGTCGCCGAGGACAACGCCGCCGCGCTGGCGCTCTATCGCGGCGCCGGCTTCGCCGAGGCCGGCCGCCGCGCCGGCTATTATCGCCGCGCCGACGGCCCGCCCGGAAACGCCCTGGTGCTGCGCCGCGATCTGGAATGAGAGCGTCGCGAAACCGTCGCATCGCCGCGCCAGACAGGGGCGCGCCGTGAGTCGCTCCGCATGACCGTCCTGCGCGCCGCCCGGCTCGCGCTCGTCCTCGCCGCCTTTCTGGCGCTGGCCCCGGCGCAGGCGGCGGCGCTGCGCCTCGCGCCGCGCCTCGCCGGCCGCATCCAGCGTCTGTTCTGCTTGCTCTGCGCGCGCTGCGTGAATCTCGAGCTCGAGGTCGAGGGCGTCCCCGCCGACGTCCGGCCGCTGCTGGTCGTCGCCAACCATGTTTCCTGGACCGACGTGCTGACCCTCGGCGCGGCGGCCGCGCCGGTCTGCTTCCTCGCCAAGAGCGAGGTCGCGGGCTGGCCCGCGCTCGGCTGGTTCGCCCGTGTGCAGCGCACGCTGTTCGTGCCGCGCGGCGTCCGGCGGGCGATCCCGGCCGTCAACCGCGCCATGGCCGGGCGCATGGCGCAGGGCGAGCCGGTCGTCCTCTTCGCCGAGGCGACCACCGGCGACGGCAACCGGCTGCGCCGCTTCCACGCCCCGCACTTCGCCGCCTGCCGCGACCTGCTGGCGGCGCAGCCGCAGGTTGGAACGGTGTTCATCCAGCCCGTGGCGCTGTCCTATGTGGCGCGCGACGGGCTGCCGCTCGGCTGGGCCGGGCGGCTCGACGTCGCCTGGACCGGCGACATGGCTTTCGTGCCGCATCTGCGCGGCCTGCTGGCCGGCGGGCGGATCGTCTGTCGCGTCGCCTTCGGCGCGCCGATCCCGTTCCGGCCCGGCGACGACCGCAAGGCGGCGGCCCGGCTCTGCGCGGCGCGGGTCCGGGCGCTGCGCGCGCCGCGGCGGGCGGGCGACGAACCGACTATTCTCAACCGCGTCCAAAGCGCCTAAACAGACCCTTTGCGGCCCGCGGGCCGGAACGGCGGAGACGATGGATTTCGGCGAGGACATCGAGGGTCGCGGGCAGACGGCGGCGCCGGCCCCGGACGCGCCCGCCCGCCGCAAGGTCTTCGTCAAGTCCTACGGCTGCCAGATGAACGTCTACGACGCCCGCCGCATGGCCGACGCGCTGGCCCCCGAGGGCTTCGAGGAGACGTCCGCCATGGCGCAGGCCGATCTCGTCGTCCTCAACACCTGCCACATCCGCGAGCGGGCGACGGAGAAGGTGTTCTCAGAACTCGGCAAGCTGCGCGAACTCAAGCGCGAACGCGCCGCCGCCGGCCGCGACACGATGATCGCTGTCGCCGGCTGCGTCGCCCAGGCCGAGGGCGCCGAGATCCTGCGCCGCCAGAAGGCGGTCGACATCGTCGTCGGACCGCAGAGCTATCACCGTCTGCCGGAGCTGCTGCGCGCCGCCCGGCGCGGCCCGGTCGTCGACACCGAGTTCCCGGTCGAGGAGAAGTTCGAGCATCTGCCGGCGCCGGCCCGTCAGCGCACGCTGGCGCGCGGCCCCTCGGCCTTCGTCACCGTGCAGGAGGGCTGCGACAAGTTCTGCACTTTCTGCGTCGTGCCCTATACGCGCGGCGCCGAATATTCCCGGCCGCTGGCGGACGTGCTCGCCGAGGCGGCCGCGCTCGCCGCCGACGGGGTGCGCGAGATCACGCTGATCGGCCAGAACGTCAACGCCTGGCGCGGCGCCGACGCGGCGGGCGAGGCCTCGAGCCTCGGCGCGCTGATCCGCCGCGTCGCGGCGATTCCGGGCGTCGCAAGGCTGCGCTACACCACCAGCCATCCCAACGAGATGGACGCCGCGCTGATCGCCGCCCACGCCGATTGCGCCGCGCTCGCCCCGTTCCTGCATCTGCCGGTGCAGTCCGGGTCCGACCGCATCCTCGCCGCCATGAACCGCCGCCACGACGTCGCGCGCTACCGCGCCATCGTCGCCGAGATCCGCGCCGCGCGCCCCGACATCGCCTTGTCCTCCGACTTCATCGTCGGCTTCCCCGGCGAGACGGAGGAGGACTTCGCCGCGACGCTGGCGCTGATCGAGGAGATCGGCTTCGCCGCCGCCTTCTCGTTCAAATATTCGCCGCGCCCCGGCACGCCCGGCGCCGAGATGGACGGGCAGGTCGACGAGGCGGTCGCGAGCGAGCGCCTGCATCGCCTGCAGGCGCTGCTCGAGGCGCAGCGTCAGGCCTTCAACGCGGCGACCGTCGGGCGCGTCTGCGACGTTCTGTTCGAGAAGCCGGGCCGTCACGCCGGCCAGATCGCCGGCAAGTCGCCCTGGCTGCAGGCGGTGCAGGTCGACGGGCCGGCGGCGCTGATCGGCGAGCTCGCCGAGGTCGAGATCACGGCGCAGGGGCCCAATTCCCTGTTCGGGC
>JAEULW010000086.1 GCA_016793505.1 Methylobacteriaceae bacterium
GCCGTCCGCCGTCGCCGCCGCGCCGCGGCCCTTGCCCGAGGCGAGCGTCACCGTGCCCGAATTGCTGACGACCACCGTGACGCGCGGCGACTCGCTCTGGCGGATCAGCCGCCGCGTCTATGGCCAGGGCGTGCGCTACACGGCGATCTACGAGGCCAATCCGGACCAGATCCAGAACCCGCACCGCATCTGGCCCGGCCAGATCTTCGTCGTGCCGCAGGCCCGCTGAGGCGGACGCCGCCCGGCCATGCGCGCGGCGCGGTTTTCGCCGCGGCCGCAGCGACTATATGAACATCGAGAGGCGGCCCGATTCCCGGGCGCCGACACCGCCGGGCCGCATGTCTCAGATTTTCTCCGCGGACGCCGCCGAGCGCCGCCTTCGCGCCGGCGGCGACGCCACGCTGTTCGCCACCGTGCGCGACCTCTGGCCCTACATCTGGCCGGCCGAGCGCGCCGACCTGAAGCTGCGCGCGCTCGGCGCCGTCGGCCTGTTGCTGATCGCCAAATTCGTCACCATGGCCGTGCCCTACGCCTTCAAATGGGCGACCGACGCGCTCGCCGGCGACAAGGGGCTCGAGGGCGTGCCGCTGCCGGCGCTGCTGCTCGGGCCGGTGGCGCTGACCATCGTCTATGGCGTCCTGCGCATCGCCATGGCGCTGTTCACGCAGGGGCGCGACGCGCTGTTCGCGGCGGTGGCGATGAATGCGGTTCGGCGCATGGCGATGGACGTCTTCGTCCATCTCCATCAGCTGTCGCTGCGCTTTCATCTCGAGCGCAAGACCGGCGGGCTGACGCGCGTTCTCGAACGCGGCCGCAACGCCATCGAGACGATCGTGCGCATGTCGATGCTCACCGCCATGCCGACGATCGTCGAATTCCTGCTGATCGTCGCCGTCTTCCTCTACGAGTTCGACTGGCGCTACGTCGCCGCCGTCAGCGTCATGATCGTCGTCTACATGTGGTTCACCACCAAGGCGACGCAGTGGCGCATGGCGATCCGCAAATCGATGAACGACAGCGACGCCGACGCCAACACCAAGGCGATCGACTCGCTGCTCAACTACGAGACGGTCAAATATTTCGGCGCCGAGCAGCGCGAGTCGGCGCGCTACGAGCGGGCGATGGAGCGATACGAGCGCTTGTCGGTGCGCACCTACACCTCGCTCGCCGTGCTCAACGCCGGGCAGGCGGTGATCTTCACCATCGGCCTGACGGTGGTGATGGCGATGTGCGTGCAGGGCATCCGCGCCGGCACCCATACGATCGGCGATTTCGTCATGATCAACGCGATCATGATCCAGCTCTACCAGCCGCTGAACTTCATGGGCATGGTCTATCGCGAGATCAAGCAGGCCGTCGTCGACAGCGGCGCGATGTTCAAGATGCTCGACCAGAATCCCGAGCGCCGCGACCGGCCGGGCGCGCCGCCCCTCGAGGTGAGCGGCGGCGCCGTGCGCTTCGAGGACGTGCATTTCGCCTATGATCCGGCCCGCCCCATTCTCAAGGGCGTCAGCTTCGAAGCCGCGCCCGGGCAGACCATCGCCATCGTCGGCCCCTCGGGCGCCGGCAAGTCGACGATCTCGCGCCTGATCTTCCGCTTCTACGAGCCGCAGAGCGGGCGCATCACGATCGACGGGCAGGACATCGGCGCGATCACCCAGCGCTCGCTGCGCGATGCGCTCGGCATGGTCCCGCAGGACACCGTGCTGTTCAACGACACGATCGGCTACAACATCCGCTACGGCCGCTGGGACGCCTCCGACGCCGAGGTCGAGGAGGCCGCCCGCCTCGCCCAGATCGACGCCTTCATCCGCACCGTGCCGGAGGGATACGGCGCGCAGGTCGGCGAGCGCGGTCTGAAACTCTCAGGCGGCGAGAAGCAGCGCGTCGCCATCGCCCGCACCATCCTCAAGGCGCCGCCGATCCTCGTCCTCGACGAGGCGACCAGCGCCCTCGACAGTTTTACCGAGCGCGAAATCCAGACAGCGCTGGATCGGGTGGCGCAGGGGCGCACGACCCTCGTCATCGCCCACCGCCTCTCGACGGTGGTCAACGCCGACCAGATTCTTGTGCTCGACCAGGGCGTCATCGTCGAGCGCGGAACCCACGCCGAACTGCTGGAGAAGCAGGGCGTCTACGCCGCGCTGTGGAACCGCCAGCGCGAGGTCGACGCGGCGCAGGAAGCGATCCGCCGCGCGGCCGAGGAAGAGGGCAAGAGCGTGAGGGTCGCTGTGGCGATGTGAGGCGGGCGCGGGGCCCTCGCCATCCTCATCGGCGTCGCTGCTTCGCGATCGTCGCAATTGAGGTCCCTGCCGCATTCCGGCGTCATGGCCGGGCTTGTCCCGGCCATCCACGCCGACCCGCAGGGCGCGTCCTTCCCGGCGCAGCCGCAAGCGGCGCCGCGTGGATGCCCGGGACAAGCCCGGGCATGACGGGCGACAGGAGCGCCCGGCCCGCCGTCAAGGTCATTGCCGCCCCCTCTCCCGCGACAGCGGGGATCGCCGGGAAGGGGGCAGCCCTCGCCCCCTCCCGCCTTGCATTTGGCGCCGCGTCGGGCTTCTGTGCGCCCCCTCGCCGGGGCTCGCGCGGGGCGTCGATTCGCGCCTGCGGCCCGGTCATCGGAGCTTTCGCCCCCATGCGCCTGTCGCGTTATTTCCTGCCGATCCTGAAAGAGACGCCCAAGGAAGCCGAGATCGTCTCGCACCGGCTGATGCTGCGCGCCGGCATGATCCGCCAGGAATCGGCCGGCATCTACGCCTTCCTGCCGCTCGGGCTCAGGGTGTTGAACAAGATCAACGCCATCATCCGGGAGGAGCAGAACCGCTCCGGCGCGATCGAACTCCTCATGCCGACGATCCAGTCGGCGGAGCTGTGGCGCGAGAGCGGCCGTTACGACGATTACGGCAAGGAGATGCTGCGCATCCGGGACCGGCACGAGCGCGACATGCTGTTCGGGCCGACCAACGAGGAGATGATCACCGAGATTTTCCGCGCCTCGGTGCGCTCCTACAAGGACTTGCCCCTAAATCTCTATCACATCCAGTGGAAGTTCCGGGACGAGGTGCGCCCGCGCTTCGGCGTCATGCGCTCGCGCGAATTCCTGATGAAGGACGCCTATTCCTTCGATCTCGATCAGGCCGGGGCGCGCCACTCCTACAACAAGATGTTCGTCGCCTATCTGCGCACCTTCGCCCGGCTCGGGCTGAAGGCGATCCCGATGCAGGCCGACACGGGGCCGATCGGCGGCGATCTCAGCCATGAATTCATCATTCTCGCCTCGACCGGCGAGAGCGAGGTCTTCGGACACAAGAACGTCCTCGATTTCGACACGCCGCCGGCCGACGTCGATTTCGACGACCGCGCCGTGATGCAGGGCGTCGTCGACAAATGGACCTCGCTCTACGCCGCGACGTCGGAGAAGCACGACGCCGCCGCCTTCGCCGCCATCCCGGAGGCCGACCGGGTGTCGGCGCGCGGCATCGAGGTCGGCCATATTTTCTACTTCGGCACGAAGTACTCAGCGCCGATGAAGGCCGTTGTGAACGGCCCCGACGGCAAGGAGACGCCCGTGCACATGGGCTCCTACGGCATCGGCCCGTCGCGTCTCGCGGCGGCGCTGATCGAGGCCAATCACGACGAGGCCGGCATCATCTGGCCGGCGCAGGTCGCCCCCTTCCATGTCGGCCTCGCCAACCTCAAGGTCGGCGACAAGGCGACGGACGCCGCCTGCGCCGATCTCTACGGCAAGCTCGAAAAGGCCGGCGTCGAGACGCTCTATGACGATCGTGACGAGCGCCCCGGCGCCAAATTCGCCACGCTCGATCTGATCGGCCTGCCCTGGCAGGTCGTCGTCGGGCCGAAGGGCCTCGCCGAGGGCAAGGTCGAGGTCAAGAACCGCCGCACCGGCGAGAAGCTGTCGCTCTCGCCCGACGAGGCGCTGAACCGGCTGACCGCGTGAGCGAGACGACGATGCAGCACAGCGCCGCCGCCGCGGCGCCGCGCCGCGCCGCGGGCGTCTTCGCGCCCTTCGAATGGGCGGTGGCGCTGCGCTATCTGAGGCCGCGCCGCTCCTCCGGCTTCGTCTCGGTCCTCGCCGTCCTGTCATTTCTCGGCGTGCTGCTCGGCGTCGCCCAGCTGATCATCGTGATGAGCGTGATGAACGGCTTCCGCAAGGAGCTCCTGGAAAAGATCATCGGCGTCAACGGCCACCTGTTCGTCCAGGCCGCCGACACGCCGCTGACCGATTTCGACGAGGTGGCGAGCCGCATAGCCAAGGCCAAGGGCGTCACCGTCGTCCTGCCGATGGTCGAGGGGCAGGCGCTCGCCTCCTCGCCCTACCAGTCGAGCGGCGTGCTGGTGCGCGGCGTGCGCGAGCGCGACCTCAAGCGCCTGCCCGGCGTCGAGGGCAAGATCCAGCTCGGAACGATCGAGGGCTTCGACGCCGAGGGCGGTCTCGCCATCGGCCAGCGCCTCGCCGAGCACCTGTCGCTGCGCATCGGCGACAGCCTGACGCTGGTCGCCCCGAAGGGCGCGCAGACCCCGTTCGGCACCGCCCCGCGCATCAAGTCCTATCCGGTGACGGCGATCTTCCGCATCGGCATGTCGGAGTTCGACGGCACGCTCGTCTACATGCCCTTCGAGGAGGCGCAGCTCTATTTCAACAAGGAGGGCGAGGCGAGCCTGATCGAGGCTTTCGTCGTCGATCCCGACCGCATGGACGAGGTGCGCGAGTCGATCGACAAGGTGATCGGCCGGCCCGCGATCATGACCGACTGGCGCCAGCGCAACAAGACCTTCTTCGACGCGCTCGCCGTCGAGCGCAGCGTGATGTTCATCATCCTGACGATGAACATCATCGTCTCGGCCCTCGGCATCGTCTCGGGCCTCGTCATGCTGGTCAAGGACAAGGGCAGGGCGATCGGCGTGCTGCGCTCGATGGGCGCGACGCGCGGGGCGGTGATGCGCATCTTCCTGATCATCGGCGGCGGCATCGGCATCGTCGGCACGGCGGCCGGCGTCGTCGTCGGGCTTCTGGTGGCGCGCAATCTCGAGCCGATCCGCACCGCGCTCAACACCATGTTCGGCCTCAACCTGTTTCCGAAGGACCTGTATTTCCTGTCGCATCTGCCCTCGGATGTGCGCCTGTCCGACGTCGTCGCCGTCGTGGCGCTGGCGCTCGGCCTGTCCTTCCTGGCGACGCTCTATCCCTCGCGCCGCGCCGCCCGGCTCGATCCGGTCGAAGCGCTGAGGTACGAGTGATGGCGGCCGGCCTGCATCTGGCGGCGGTCGAGCGCCACTACCGCGACAGCGCCGGCCGCGTCGAGGTGCTGCGCGGCGCCTCGCTGACCATCGAACCGGGCCAGCTCGTCGCCCTCGTCGCCCCGTCGGGCGCCGGCAAGTCGACGCTGCTGCATCTGGCTGGCCTGCTCGAGAAGCCTGACGGCGGCGAGGTCTTCGTCGCCGGCCAGCCGACCTCGACGATGGGCGACGACGCCCGCACCGCGCTGCGCCGCGCCCATATCGGCTTCGTCTACCAGTTTCATCACCTGCTGCCGGAATTTTCGGCGGTCGAGAACATCGCCCTGCCGCAGATGATCAACGGCCTGCCGAAGACCGAGGCGCAGGCCCGCGCCCGCGAACTGCTCGCCTATCTCAAGCTCGCCGAGCGCGCGACGCACCGGCCGGCCGAACTGTCGGGCGGCGAGCAGCAGCGCGTCGCCATCGCCCGCGCCATCGCCAACGCGCCGGCGATCCTGCTCGCCGACGAGCCGACCGGCAATCTCGATCCGAAGACGGCCGATCACGTCTTCGCGACGCTGGCGACGCTGGTGCGCGCCACGCGCCTCGCCGCGCTGGTGGCGACGCACAACATGGATCTGGCGGCGCGGATGGACCGGCGCGTGACGCTGCGCGACGGGCTGGTCGAGGAACTCGCCTAGGGCGAGGCGCTCACATCGAATTTTCGTCGAAATGCGTGCGCAGCGCCAGTTCGGCCTTGAGCGCGCGAATCTGGCGGCGCAGCGCGGCGTTTTCCTCCTCGAGCGCGCGCAGGCGCGTGGCCTCGTCGCTCGCCATCGCCTGCTCGGCCTCGAGGTCGAAGGCGACGCCGCAGGCGTCCGCATGCCGCCAGACCAGACGCGCCTTGTGGGTGCGATGCTTGCTCGGGATTTCGAGCATGAATTCGGTCGGAACCGGGATTTCCTCGTCGACGATGAGTTTGGCCCCGGTTGCGGAAAGGTTACGGATTTCGCATTCCGCGGTGAGCCCCTGCGCGCCGAACACCATGCGCGCGGCGATCAGCGTGCGCGTGCGCTCCTTGGCGCGCCGTTCTTCCATGTCCGGTCTCGAAGTCATTGCCGCGGCGAGCATAGGGGGCGTTGGTTAAAGGCTTGTGAGCGCGTCTGAAAAAATGGCCCCGACGCGGAGCGGCGGGGCCAAGGCTCAGTTGGGGAGGAGACATCCTCAGGCAAGTCCGAGGCTAGGCGGCAAAAGTTGCGGCGAATTTTACGTCACGCGCTTTCACGCGGCGTGGTGTGCGGGCCGTGCCGCGACGCTCCGGATTTCCATCCCTCGCATTGACGTTTCATCAACCCTGCGGCGGCCGATCAGCCCGCCCGGATCAGCCGCACCGCCGCGTCGCGCTCGAACAGATGCAGCAGCACGCGCAGCGCCGTCCCGCGCGCGCCGCTCAGACGCGGATCGCGCTCGACCGCCAGCCGCGCGTCGCGTCGGGCGATGTCGAGCAGCGCGCCATGGATTTCGGGCAAGGCGAGCCGGAAGCCCGGCAGGCCGGACTGGCGCGCGCCGAGCACGTCGCCCTCGCCGCGCAGCCGCAGGTCCTCCTCGGCGATGCGGAAACCGTCCTCGGTTTCGCGCAGGATGCGCAGCCGCGCCTCGGCCGCCTCGCCGAGCGGCCCCTTGTAGAGCAGGAGGCAGGCCGAGCGGCCGCTCCCGCGCCCGACCCGGCCGCGCAGCTGATGCAGTTGCGCCAGCCCGAAACGCTCGGCGTGTTCGATCACCATGATCGTCGCCTCCGGCACGTCGACGCCGACCTCGACAACTGTGGTGGCGACCAGCACCGAGGCCTCGCCGCGCTGGAAGGCCTGCATCGCCGCGTCCTTGGCCGCGCCCTTCATCTTGCCATGGGCGAGCGCCACGGCGCCCGCGCCGAAGCGCTGGGCGAGCGCGGCGTGCCGGTCCTCGGCCGCCGCCAGATCGCTCGCCTCGCTTTCAGAGACGAGCGGGCAGATCCAGTAGGCCCGCCGCCCCGCTGCGATGGCCCGGCCGACCGCCTCGATCACCTCCTCGAGACGTTCGAGCGGCGCAGCGCGCGTGTCGATCGGCTGCCGGCCGGGCGGCTTCTCGCGCAGGTTCGAGACCTCCATGTCGCCAAAATAGGTCAGAACCAGCGTGCGCGGG
>JAEULW010000114.1 GCA_016793505.1 Methylobacteriaceae bacterium
CAGCGCGATCTTCATTCACATCGCCCGCGCGGGGTTTTCGCCGACCCAGGGCTGCGTCGCCATCGCCCCCGAGGCGATGCGCCGGTTGCTGCCGCGGCTGCGGCGCGGCGCGATCCTGCGCATCGTCTGACCGGTCAGGACGCCTTGCGGCGGCTGACCCGGTAATAGGCGCGCTTGGCGAGGCCGCGCAGGCGCCGGCGCAGGTCTTCCCGCAGCGTCGCCGCGGCGAAGGCGCGACGCGCCTGCGGCAGGGCGATGACGACGTCGGCGAAGCCGAGCCGCTCCGGCCACAACCGGTCGATCATCGGATGGTTCCCGATGGCGCAGGAATCGACCAGCCGCGCCTGTGGATCGGCGGCCAGTTGCGCGCTCAGCTCGAGCGTCAGCAGCACGCCCGGCGAGTAGCGCGCATAGGCCGGATCGAAGGCGATCTTCCAGAAGGCGAGGCGTGCGCCCTCGACCAGCACGACGCCCTGCGCGATCGGCGCCCCGTCGAGGGAGAGCGTGGCGATGCGCACGCGGCCGCGCCGCGCCATCTGGCGCAGCCCGGCGCGGGCGAAGGTGGCGGCGCGCCCGTCCTGCAGCAGCGCCGTGCCGGCCGCGCCCTTCCAGCCGAGCGTCTCGAGGGCGAGAAAGCTTTCGAGACCGTCGCGCACCGCCGCCGCGTCCTCGACCAGGGTGAAGTCGACGCGGCCCTGCTCGGCGAGGCGGCGGCGCTGGCGGCGGTGTTCGCCGGTGACGCGCGCCCCCGCCGCGCCGGGCCCGCAGCGCAGCGCGGCGCGGCGATGCGCGTCGAAGCTGCGCAGGCGCGTCCCGCCCGCCGCCGCGCGATCGCGCAGCAACTGCATGACCGGCCCGTCCTCGGCGAGCTTGGGGAGCAGCAGCGCGCCCGCTCCCGGCGCCTCGCGCGCCACGAAGCCGGCGATCGCCTCCATCGCCGCCTCGGCCTTGTCGGCGTCGAGCAGCGGCGCGCCGAGGCTGGCGTAGTCGTGCGTCCAGACTCGCGCCGGCGCCGCGAGCATCGGGCGGCCCGGCGCCAGCGGGCACAGGCCGACGATGCGCATCCGCCCGTCGACGACGCCGCGCGCCACGGCGAAGCGCGGCCGGCGCGCCGGCGGCGCGTGCTGGGCGGCGGCCAGCGCGAAATCGGGATCGAGGAACACGTTCGACTCGAGCGCCCGCCCGGCGAGGTCGAGCCAGGCCTGACGATGCAGCTGCATCACCTCGAAGCCGAGCGCCTCGACGCGCAGTCCTTCGGCCGTGACATGCGGCGCGGCGCGGCGCGCGCGGCGCCGTTCGCCGGGGGCGCCGGTGGCGTCATGCGCGAGCCAGATCGGGAAGATGGTCTTGTTCACGCCGCCGCTCCGCGCCCGTCCTGACCGCCGCCTGTCCCGAAACGGGACGATCGCGCGGCTGCGGGCCTCTCGACCCGCAGACCTTCAAGACTCAGGCCGTTTCGGAGGCGAACAGCAGGAAGCCGTCGCCGAGCCGGTCTTCAGCCTCGACGACGAAGCGCGACGTCCCCGCGTAGACGGACTGCCCCGCGCCGCGCACCCGCGCCGCGGCATGCCCGGCGAAGGGCTCGACCCGCCGCGCCGTCGCGTCGAAGGCGCCGCCGGTCGGCCCGACGAAGCGGCGACCGACGCCGGCCTCGATACGCCCGGACAGAAGATCAAGCGCCGTCCGCGCCGTGACGCCCGAGCCGGTCGGCGAGCGGTCGATCTGGCCCTCGCCGAACAGGCAGAGATTGGCGGAGATCTCCGGCGCCGGCGCGTCGTCGGTGAGGATGACGCCGTAGAGGAACGAGAGGTCCGGCGACTCCGGATGAACCGGCGCCGGCAGCCGCCGCGCCGCCGCGAAGGCCGCCTTCGCCGCCGCGGTCAGCGCCGGCAGCCCGGCGGAGAAATCGACGCCGAGCCGGCTCGCCGGCAGGATGGCGTAGAAGGCGCCGCCGAACACGATGTCGCACGCCGCCGCGCCATGGCCCTCGACGTCGATCCGCGCCGCCCGCCGCTCGATCCAGGCCGGCACGCTCTCGAAGGCGGCCGCGACGACGCGCTCGCCCTCGAGCCGGGCCTCGACCTCGACGAGGCCGCAGGGCAGTTCGAGGCCGAAGCGGGCGCGCTCGCCCTCGGCGCGCACCAGCCCCGCCTCCACCGCCCAGCGGCCGATGGCGATCGTCGCATGGCCGCACATCGTCGAGTAGCCGGAGGCGTGCGTGAACAGGCAGGCGAGATCGGCGCCCGGCAGCGAGGGCCGCACCGGAATGACGCCATACATGCCGGCATGGCCGCGCGGCTCGTGCATGATCGCGGTGCGCAGATGATCGTGACGCTCGGCCGCGACGCGGCGCTTGTCGAGGATCGTCGCGCCGGGCAGATTCGGATAGCCGCCGGTGACGATGCGCACCGGCTCGCCCGCCGTGTGCATGTCGAGCGTCTCGATGACCCGCCGCGCCGCGGCGAGCGCCGCGGGCGCGCGGGCGCGGCGCGGCGACGCTGCGCTCACAGGCGCATCGCCCCGCCGACGATCCGTTCGTGCAGCGCGCCGTCGAGCGGCACATAGGCCTGCGCCTGCGCGTCGCTGAAATACAGCGGATCGATGACGCGCGCCGGATCGAAGCCCTCGCCGACCAGATCGACCTTGCGCTGCTTGAACGTGCCGGTCATGTCGAGCTGCTGGCGCACGCGCAGGAACAGCGGCCGCGCATAGTCCGGCAGCTGCGCCCGCACATGGCTCCAGAAGCCGGCGAGATCGAACCTGTCCGGATCCTCGATCACCAGCGAGATCATGCCGGCGCGCCCGTCATGACCCGGCACGGCGACGCCGTAGACGGTCGATTCGACGAGGCCCGGAAAGCCGGTGAGTCGTTCGCTCACCTCGTTGGTGGACACGTTCTCGCCCTTCCAGCGGAAGGTGTCGCCGATGCGATCGACGAAAAAGAAGTAGCCGGCGGCGTCGCGGCGCATCAGATCGCCGGTGCGGAACCAGGCGTCGCCTTTCTCGAAGACGTCGTGCAGCACCTTCTTGTCCGTCGCCGCCTTGTCGGCGTAGCCCTCGAAGCGCGCCGCCGGTTTGTTCGGATCGTTGACGATCTGGCCGATCATCTCGCCCGCCTCGTCCGGCGCGCATTCGATGCAGAAGCCTTTCGAATCGCGCAGCGGCTGCTCGGTCTCGACGTCGAACCTGACCACCTTGATCGGGAACTTGCTCTTCAGGAACCACGGGATGCGGCCCACCGCGCCGGCCCGCGAATCGAAATTGAAGATCGTGCAGTTGCCTTCCGTCGCCGCGTAATATTCGCGGATCTCGGCGATGCCGAAGCGATCGCGGAAAGCCGGCCACACGTCGGGCCTCAGCCCGTTGCCGAAGCACATGCGCACGCCATGGTCGCGGTCGTGCGCGCCGGGCGGCGTGTTGACGAGGTAGCGGCAGAGTTCGCCGATGTAGCAGAAGATCGTGCAGTTGTTGCGCTTGACGTCGGCCCAGAACTCGCGCGCCGAGAATTTCTCGCGCAGGACGCAGGCGCCGCCGTTCATCAGCGCGATGCCGGGCCCGAGCACGCCGCCGACGGTGTGATACATCGGCAGACAATCATAGACGCGGTCGTTCTCGTTCGCGCCGGTGACGCCGGAAAAGCCGAACATCGCCAGCTGCACGCGATAGTGATTCATGTTGGCGGCCTTCGGCAGGCCGGTGGTGCCGGAGGTGTAGATGTAGATGCAGCGATCCTCGATCGTCAGCGCCGGCCGCTCGTCGCCGGCGGGATTGGCGCCGTCGAAGGAGTCGATCACCGTATCGAGCCGCTGATGGCCGCATTCGCCATATCCCCACAGGGCGATGTCGCGCGGCAGATGCGGCCGCGCCGTCTCGAGCGCGGCGGCATGCGCGGGATCGACGACCACCGCCTTCGCCGAGACGACCGAGATGCAGTGCGCCAGCGAGGCGCCGGTGAGATTGGTGTTGATCAGCGCCGTCACGCCGCCGGCCTTGGCGACGCCGAGCCAGAAGGCGAGATATTCGGCCCGGTTGCTCATCACGAGAGCGACCACCTCGCCCTTGCCGATCCCGTTGGCGCGCGCCCAGCGCGCATAGCGGTTGGCCCGCTCGTTGAGCTGGCGATAGCTGTAGCTCTCGCGATCGGAGATCAGCGCCGGCCGGTCGCCCCAGCGCTCGGCCTGCTCCTCGAGCCCCTCGCGGATGGTGCGGCCCGGATTCTTGCCGATCGGCGTCGTCCGCTTCAGCGTGCGCAGCGCGCCCTTGAGATAGGCGACGTCGCTCTTCAGCCTGGCCGCGAAGCTCATGCAGTGTCCCTCCCCTTCGCCGTCGCGCGCGCCGGTCTGTTTCGCCAGTGTGACGCGCGACGACGCCTTCGCATAGTGCCGAGGCGCCGTGATGGTCAATATATGAACGACATCACGCCGGCGCGGCCAGCGCCCCGGTGAAGGCCTCCCAGAGCTTGGCGACGAAGGCCGGTTCGAGATCGCGCACGATGAACACCATGCGCGTCAGACGCTCGCCGTCCGGCCAGGCCGCGAGCCGGGCGACGGGATGGATGACATGCTGGACGCCATGCAGCACCACCGGCCGGGCCGGATCGTCGGCGAGCATGACGAGGCCCTTGACCCTGAGCAGCTTCGGCCCGTGCGCGCCCTTCAGCAGTTCGAGGAAGAGATCGAAGACGTGCGGCGGAACCGGCTTGTCCCACGTCAGGCAGAAGGCGCGGATATGCGCGTCGTGCCGGTTGACGTCGTGCCCATGCGCGTGGCGGTGCGCGTGGTCGTGGTCGTGGTCATG
>JAEULW010000164.1 GCA_016793505.1 Methylobacteriaceae bacterium
CCTTGAGGTCGTGGCCGACAGTCTTGCCGGTGGTGACGATGTAGATGTGGACGATGACGAAAGTGACCATCAGGAAGGCGCAGGCGGTATGCACGAGGGCGATCGTCTGCAGATCGAGGCTCGCCGCCAGAGCCTTCGACCATACCGGATAGGTCAGATAGGCGACGCCGGAAACCCACAGGCCGAGGCCGTTGGCGACGACCATGCCGAGATAGGTCATCGCCTGCAGCGCGTTCTGCTTGCGCCAGGGCGATTTCCGGTAGGGCGCCGGCGCGCCGGCGAAGATGCCGTAGGCGTAGAACTTGATGATCTCGAACAGGTTGCCGCGCGGCACGAACTGCCGCCACTCGCCGGTGGTGAAGTGCCAGAAGATGGTGAACACCCACAGGACGATCAGCGTCAGCGCGGCGTAGGTGTGGACGGTCACCGCCTGCTTGAAGGTCAGGCCGCCGACGGTTCCGTGCACGACGAAGCCGGTATAGGCGAGCGTCAGGATCAGCGCGGCCTGGGTCCAGTGCCAGAAGCGCTCGTAGCGCGAGTAGATCATCACCCGTTGCAGATGCGGGGCGGGCGAAGAGGGGGTGAGGGCGGCGTCGGTCATCGCGCGCTCCATCAGTGCGAGGGGTTGGGCTTGCGCGCAAAGCCGCGCAGCAGGCCGTGGATCAGCACGCCGACGACAGAGCCGGCGATGGCGAGGTAGCCGAGGATGTCGAGCCAGCGGAAGTTGTCGCGTCCCGGCATGTAGAAGCCGGTCAGGCTGGCGAGACGTCCGTCGCGGGCGTGGCATTCGGAGCAGGCGAGCGCCTTGTCTTTCGGCGCGACCATGTGCGCGAGCGGCCAGTACATCTTCGTCTCGACGAAGGCGTAGGAGCCGGAATAGTCCTTGCCCACCGCCTTCTGACCGGCCGCGATCGCCTTGTCCCAGTTGAAGTTGGTCCAGTAGGCGGTGTCGTTCTGGCCGAACAGGCTGAGATAGACGAGGTTCTTGGTGCCGGCGTCATAGGCCTGCTTGCCGGCCATCAGCTTGAACGGCCAGATGCGCGACTTGCCGTCCTCGCGCGAGCCGCTGATGCTGTTGATGTCGACGATCCCCTTCGGCTCGATCTTGTCGTCATGCTGGGTGTAGCGGATCTGCCCGTCGAACCACGCATAATGCGGCTTGACGTTCTCTTCCCACTTGAACGTGCCCTTGATCGAGGCGTAGGTCTCGTAGCCCTTGGCGTCTTTCTCGACATAGGGCTTGCCGTCCTTCATCTTGCCGGCGGTCGACCAGTCCCACAGCATCTTGGTGGGCACGCCGCCGCGCGCCATCGCCGGGATGTGGCAGGTCTGGCAGGCGATCTTCTCGACATGATTGTTGAGGGTGAAGGAGGCGAGCACCTCGCCCTTGTGCGGCTGCGGCGTGTGGCAGGATTCGCAATTGGCCTTCGGCCCGCCGAAGCCGGGCAGCGCCGCCTTGCCGTCGGTCTTGGCGGTCGGCGCGTAACGGCTGCCGGACAGCACGTGCGATTCGCTAGTGTGGCAGGTCGGGCAGCCGAAATTCAGGCCCTGCGCGTCCATGTGGACGTCGAGTTCCTTCGTCGGCTTGCCGAGCGAGGAATCGATGTCGCCATGCTTCACGCCGTCGCCGCCGCCGCCGAAGAAGTGGCAGACGCCGCAATTGTCGCGATCCGGCTTGGCGACGCTCTTGGCGACTTTCGACCAGTCCGGCGGGTTGATGATCTTGCCGCCGAAATTGATCGGCTGGGCCGGCGGATTGCCGGCGCCGGCGGGCGCCTTGGTGTAGCCGCCATTGGTCTGCTCGTGGCAGACGAGGCAGTCGACATTGACCTCGGACTTGAAGTCGAAGCTCGCGTCCTTCCAGCCATAGCCGGTGTGGCAGGAGGTGCAGCGCGGCTCGTTGGAGGGCACGGCGACGCAGAAGGAGTTGATGACGCTCTTCTTGCCGAGCACCTGTCCGGTCTGCTCGTTCTTGTAGGTCCAGGTCCAGTGGATCGAGTTGTGCACCTGCTTGGACGCCTCGGTGTGGCAGGTCAGGCAGGCCTTGGTCACTTCCGGCCCGTTGGCGAAGGGGCCGTTCAGAATCTCGAATTTGGTGTGATCCGCCGTGCTCTTGCTTTTCGCCGGAAGCGCCGGGCGCGGCGTGGCGTTGGCGGGCGCGGCGGCGGGCTGCACCGCAGGCGCCGGCGCAGTCTGCGCCATCGCGGCGCCGGCGGCGAAGGCCAGGCTCAGCGCGGTCGAGGCGATGCGGATTGAACGGCCGATCATGTCGATCTCCCCCACGGGTCCGGCGTCAGCGCCGGACGCAGGCGCTATATCATAGAAGTCTAATATATCTGCCGCGCCGGGTCCGCCTTGACTTGAAACAAAGATCGCCGCATCGCCGGCAGGCGGGGAACGCGACGCCATGTCGCAGTTTGCCGACTTTGTCGAAGCGCCGAATTTTCGCCGCGAAGGCCATGACAGTTGCGCAGGGCGCGAGGGAGGGCAGGCGTGAGGCTGCGAGGTCTGATGGTCGGCGCGGCTTTGGCCGCGACCCTGCTGGCGGGGCCGGGACTCGCCCATCCGCATGTCTGGGTCGTCGTCAAGTCGCAGATCGTGTTCGACGCCTCCGGCAAGATCGCCGCGATCCGTCACGCCTGGACCTTCGACGAGATGTATTCCGCGTTCCAGACGCAGGGCCTCGCCAAGGACGGCAAGAAGGCGACGCGCGCCGACATGGCGGACCTGGCGAAGCTTCAGGCCGAACAGCTCGCCGAGTTCGACTTCTTCACCGTCGCCAAGGCGGCGGGTCGCAAACAGGGCTACGGGACGCCGACCGAAGTGTCGCTCGAGGAGGGCGACGACAAACTGGTGACGCTGCGCTTCACGCTGCCGCTCAAGGAGACGGCGAGCGCCGGCCGGGCCTTCGCGCTGCAGGTCTACGATCCTTCCTATTTCGTCTCCTTCGAATACGACAAGACCGGCGCCGTCACGCTGGACGGGGCGCCGGCGGGATGCACGGTCAACATCGTGCAGCCGCCGCCGCTCATCGCCGAAGACGCGAAAAAGAAGGACGAGTCCTTCTTCAGCGGCCTGTCGCCGGGGGCCGAATTCGGCGTCAAGCTGGCGAGCCGGGCGGTCGTCGCCTGCCCATGACGTCTGTGCGGCGCGTCGCGATCACGCTCGCCCTGTTCGCCGTCTGCGCGGCCACGCTGGACGGCGAGGCGGCGGCGCAGGCGCGCCATCCCTTTGCGGCCGGCGCCGCCGAGCCCGCCGCGTCCGCGACGGGCGGGATTTCCGGCTGGATCCTGGCCCAGCAGGCGGAGTTCTACGCCGCGCTGCGCGGCGCGGTGCGGGCGGCGCGGAGCGACGCCTGGGCGTTCTGGGGCCTCGCCGGCGTCGCCTTTCTCTACGGCGTGTTCCATGCCGCAGGGCCGGGGCACGGCAAGGCGGTGCTGTCCTCCTACATGCTCGCCAACGAGCGGGCGCTGAAGCGCGGGATGGCGATCTCCTTCGCCGCGGCGGCCTTGCAGGGGCTCGTCGCGCTGGCGATCGTCACGGTCGGCGCGCTCATCCTCGGGGCGACCTCGACGGGCATGACGCGGGCGGCGGGTCTCATCGAGACGGCGAGCTATGCGGCGATCCTCGCCCTCGGCCTGTGGCTGGTGTGGCGCAAGGCCGGCGCGCTGGCGGCGGAGTGGCGCGGCGAGGCGGCGACCTGCGAGGCCTGCGGCGGGCGCTTTGCGCTGCGCTATGCGCCGGCGGCGCCGGCCGTGGGCGGACGTTTCGCCGCCGCTCCGGCGGCGCCGGCGGCGCTCGCCTGCGGCCATGCGCCGGATCCAGCCGGGCTCGGCGGCGCCTTCTCGTGGCGGACCGCGGCGACGACGGTTTTCGCGGCGGGCGCGCGGCCCTGTTCGGGGGCGATCGTCGTGCTGGTCTTCGCGCTGGCGCAGGGCGTGTTCTGGGCCGGGGCCGGGGCGGTGGCGGCGATGGCGCTCGGCACGGCGCTGACGACGAGCGCGCTCGCCGCCGTCGCGGTGCTCGCCAAGGGCGCGGCGATCCGCCTGTCCGGCGCGGGCCAGCGCGCGGCGCTGGCGCTGCGCGGCCTCGAACTGGCGGCGGCGATCGCGGTCGCCGCGCTGGGGCTCGGATTGCTCACAGGCGTGCTGGCGAGCGGCGGGGCGGCCTGACCGGCGACTGTCAGGCGGCCTGACGATTGTGCAGCCGGCGCTCCCAGGCGAGCGCCTGGCGGACGATCTCCTCGAGATCGTCGTGCTGCGGCGTCCAGCCGAGCTCGGCGCGGATGCGCGCATTGGCGGCGACGATGGCCGGCGGATCGCCGGGCCGGCGCGGGGCGAGGCGGACGGGAAAATCGACGCCCGAGACGCGTTTGACGACGTCGATCACCTCGCGCACCGAATAGCCGCGCTGGTAGCCGCAATTGGCGATCAGGCTGGCGCCGCCGGCGCGCAGCCGGGCGAGCGCGTCCATGTGCGCGCGCACGAGGTCGGTGACGTGGATGTAGTCGCGCAGGCAGGTGCCGTCGGGCGTCGGATAGTCGGTTCCGTAGACGTCGAGACCGGCGCGGCGGCCGAGCGCGGCCTGCGCGGCGACCTTGATCAGATGCGTCGCATCGAGCGAGGACTGGCCCGCCCGGCCCGCCGGGTCGGCGCCGGCGACGTTGAAATAGCGCAGGATGACGTAGGTGAGATCATGGGCGCGGCCGGCGTCCTCGAGCATCCATTCGGTCATCAGCTTGGAGCGGCCATAGGGCGAAACGGGCCTCAGCGGCGCGTCCTCCGTCACCGGCTCGCCCGACACATCGCCATAGACCGCGGCGGTCGATGAAAAGATGAAATGCCGGATGCGGTTGCGCATTGCGCTTTCGATCAGCGCGCGCGCCTTGACCGTGTTGTTGGCGTAATAGCCGAGCGGATCGGCGACCGACTCCGGCACGACGATGCGGGCGGCGAAATGGATGATGGCGTCGACGTCATGCGCCGCGGCGATCCGGTCGATCAGCGCGCCGTCGCCGACGTCGCCCTCGTAGAAGGGAACGCCGTCCGGCGCGGCCCAGCGAAAGCCTGTCGACAGATTGTCGAGCACGACCGGCTGTTCGCCGCGGTCGAGCAGCTCGAAAACCATGTGGCTGCCGATGTAGCCGGCGCCGCCAGTGACGAGAACGGTCATGCGCATCCGCCCGACGGTCCCGCACTGACGGGACCTTAAGGAATTCGTCGCATAGAGGTCTAGCCGGAACGTGTTGAATTTGCGTCAACCCGCCCGGCGCATCGCGTCGCCGCGTCCGCCGGCGGCAGGACCCGATCCACGCAATCTGGAAACGTCTCGATGGCAAAGCGCATCCGCAAGGCCGTGTTCCCCGTCGCCGGTCTCGGCACCCGCGTTCTCCCGGCGACCAAGACCGTGCCGAAGGAGATGCTGACCGTCGTCGACCGGCCGGTGCTGCAGCACGCGGTCGAAGAGGCGCGCGAGGCAGGCATCGAGCATTTCGTCTTCGTCACCGGCCGCAACAAGGCGGTGATCGAGGATCATTTCGACATGGCCTACGAGCTCGAGGACACGCTGAAGCGACGCAACAAGACGAAGGAGCTGGAGGAGCTGATGCGCGATCTGCCCGCCGCCGGGGCGACCAGCTTCACCCGTCAGCAGGCGCCGCTCGGCCTCGGGCACGCCATCTGGTGCGCGCGCGACATCATCGGCGACGAGCCTTTCGCCGTGCTGCTGCCGGACATGATCACGCTGCCGGGCGGGCGCGGCTCGCGCTGCCTGCAGCAATGCATCGACACGCACGCCCGGCACGGCGGCAACGTCATCGCGGTGGAGGAATGCGCGCCCGAGGACGCGCACATGTATGGCATCGTCTCGGTCGGCCGCGATTTCGGCCACGATTTCGAGATCAAGGGCATGGTCGAGAAGCCGCCGAAGGGGACGGCGCCGTCCAACCTGATCATCTCGGGCCGCTACATCCTGCAGCCCGACATCTTCTCGATCCTCGAAAAGGGCGAGAAGGGCGCCGGCGGCGAGATCCAGCTCACCGACGGCATGATCCATCTGCAGAAGAGCCAGCCCTTCCACGGGGTGCGCTTCGACGGCAAGACCTACGACACCGGCTCGAAGATCGGGTTTCTCGCCGCCAATGTCGCCTTCGCGCTGGCGCGGCCGGACATCGCGCCGGGCTTCCGCGCCGAACTGAAGCGCATCGTCGGAACGCTGTGAGGCGCGCCGCCCGCCGCGCCTCGTCGCGCGGCGGGAGCGCCCGGCGCGCTCAATGCGCCATCAGCACCGGCAAGGTCATCGACGTGAGAATCTCCCGCGTCGCGCCGCCGAGCAGCATTTCGCGCCAGCGCGACTGGCCATAGGCGCCCATCACCAGAAGGTCGGCGCCTTCGTCGGCGGCGTGCGAGAGCAGCGTGTTGCCGGCGTCGAGATCGCTGGTGATGCGCTTCAACTCGGCGTTGACGCCCTTGCGCGCCAGATGCCGGGTGATGTTGAAGCCCGGCAGGTCGACGGCGTCGCGCTTCTTCGGTTCGACGATCGAGATCACCTGCACCGTCTTCGCCTGGGCGAGCAGCGGCATCGCGCCGGAGATGGCGCGCGCGCCTTCGCGGCTGCCGTTCCAGGCGACGAGGATGGTGTCCAGCTTGTCATTCTGGCGATAGGCGTAGGGCACGATCAGCACCGGCCGGCCGGATTCGAACAGCAGCGACTCGACCAGCACCATCCGCCCGTCGCCGGATTTCGGCTGGCCGATGACGCTGATGTCGAAGTGGCGGCCGAGCTGGGCGGTGGAGCGCTCGAGATCGGCGACGACGCCCTCGAGCGGCACCGTCTCGGCGATCACGCCGCGTCCGCGGGCGATCTCCATGAAGCGGGCGAGGGCCGCGGAGACGCGGTCGCGGTCGCGCTTCTGCAGGTCCTCGACGAGCACCCGGCCGCCTTCCAGTATGTAGCCGGCGGGCAGTTCCGTGACGGCCGCGCCGGTGACCGTGGCGTTGGCGCCGAAGCGGGCGGCGAAAGCCAGCGCATAAGCGGCGACGGGGGCGTCGGGCTCATTGGCGTCGAGGTGAACGAGGATGTCGTGCATACGCTGCTCCTGTTCGGGCGGACGGCGCCCGTTGGTCCGTCTCTAGTCCGTAAAGGCGCCACGGACGCTGCGCTGGATCAAGCCGGCTGGCGCGCCGGCCCGCAAGCGGGTCAGATGCGCCATGACGATTCGCATCATCGGGCTCGATCCGGGCCTGCGCAACACAGGCTGGGGGGTGATCGACTGCGACGGCGGCCGGCTGGTCTTCGTCGCCTGCGGCCGCGTCCAGACGCGCGAGGCCGATCCGCTGGCGGCGCGGCTCAGGCAGATCCATGACGGCCTCGCCGAGACCATCGCCCGGCACGGGCCGCAGGAGGCGGCGGTCGAGGAAACTTTCGTCAACCGCGATCCGCAGTCGGCGCTCCGGCTCGGGCAGGCGCGCGGCGTCGTGCTGCTGGCGCCGGCTGTCGCCGGCCTGCCGGTCGCCGAATACGCCGCCAATCTCGTCAAGAAGACGGTGACCGGAACCGGTCACGCCGAAAAGGCGCAGATCGCCATGATGATCCGCGTGCTGCTGCCGCGCGCCGAGGCCGCCTCCGCCGACGCCGCGGACGCGCTGGCGGTGGCGATCACCCACGCCCAGCACCGCGGCGCGCGGGCGCTGGCGGCGGCCTATCGCGCGCGCTGAACCGGCGCCGGTTCGAAGACCACTTCGCGGTCGGCCGGCCACTTCATCCGCCAGCCGAGGCGAACCTCCTTCTGCTCGTCGGGCTGCAGCGTCCAGCTCCAGGCCATGACGCCGCGCTTGTCGCCGACCTGTTTTTCGGTCGGCGGCGTGGTCTGCGGCAACTGCTCGACGGTGATCGCCGAGTTTTCCGAAAACGGGATCTGGTCGACGAGCGTGGCGCGCACGGGAAAGTTGTGCAGGTTTCTGACTGTCAGGCGGAATTCGCGCGTGTCTGTCTTGGTCGAGCCGAGCCAAGTCGGCTCGTTCTCCTTGCGGCGGACCGGGACGCGCGTGACTTTCACTCGGTCGTCGGCGCCGAAGCCGAGATCGGTCGAGTCGCCCGGCGCGACGAGGCCGACGCGGCCCGCGCCGACGAAGGCGCCGTCGCGGAACACGGCGATCTCGCCCGGCAGCAGCGGCGCCTCGTCCTCGTTGACGATCCTGGCCTCGAGATAGGCGGTCTCGTCGAGAAGCGGCGAGGCCTTGACCGAAAGGTCGGGCGTCAGGCTGCGGGTCGAGACGCGGAAGGACTTGGGCGCGCCGTCGCCCGGCACGCTCATGCGGCCGGGCGCCCTGAAGCTCGCCTGAAAGGCGCCGGCCTCGAGCGTCGCTTCGCGCTCCTGCGCGACTTTCGCCGCGGGCGGCGCGGCCGGAACAGGCGCCGCCGCCATCTCCTGCGGCGCGGCGGCGCCGGCGGCGAGGTCGCTGCGGGCGCGGGCCGCCGGGGCGGGACGGGCGAGCGCCGGCGGCTCCCAGAAGGCGAGGCGCATCGGCTGCACCTCGGGCGCGGCGACGCCGCGATTGGCGCGCGTCGTCGACACGGCGAGTTCGACGTCGCTCCAGTCCTCGCCGGTGCGCTGGGTGACGGCGGCGCGGCGGATGACGTCGAGCTTCGGCTTCGTCGTCGAACCTGATGTGTCGAGCCGCGCCTCGTAGCTGGCGCGCCACGAGGCGCCGGCGACGCGATAGGTCAGCGCGATCGTCGCCGTCGTCGCGGCGCCCGCCTCGAGCGACACAGCGACGTCGCGGCGCGGCGCGCGCGGCGTCGGGCGCAGGCGCGTCGCCTCCAGCGCGGCGATCTCCGCGTCGAGATTGCGGGCGCGGCCCTGCGCCACGCGCAGTTCGTCATGCACCTTGGCGAGGCCGGCGCCGATCGCCTCCCAGGCGGCGCTCCACTGGGCGATGTCGAGCGCCTTGCCCTGGTCGCCGAGCTTGTCGGGCCCGGACTCGGCGTAGCGCTTCATCATCGCCTTCTTGCCTTCGAGCGTGTCGATGGCGACCTGGGCGATCTCGCGCTCGCCGCGCAGCGTGCGCAGCTGCTGTTCGAGCCGGGTGTCGGGCTTCGTCTCGGCGGGAGTCGGGCGCGTCTCGACCGCGCCGATCGCCAGCGCCGCCGTCGCCATACCCTCGACGCGGATCGAGGCGGGATCGAGCGCCGCCGGCAGGCCGCGGAAGATCAGCGTCGTCGCGCCGGCGGGCAGGTCGATCTCGGCGCGGCGCGTGACGCTGGCGGCGTCGGGATAGACCGTCACCGCGTCGATCTTCGAGGGCGCGTCGAGATCGGCGGCGAGCGCCGGCAGGGCGGCGAGCAGGGCGCCGACGGAGATTGCGTAACGGACGAGCGTCATGGGGGCTTCCGGTTGCGAGCGCAGCGCATTCGCGGCCGGGATTCCGGCGGATTGGTGACGCCCCGCTCAGGCGCGGCCGCGCGCGGACTTCGTCGGCCGCACGTAATGCTCGACGAAGTTGCGGATCTCGGTGAGCCGGCGCGTCGCCTCCAGCATGTCGGGCTGCAGCCCGAGCTGCCAGGCGATGTCGGCGCGGCCGGGATCGGCATGCACCGCCTCGAGCGCGTCGCAATAGCGCTCGCCATCCTCGGCGCAGGCGAAGAAGCCTTCCGGCACCAGGATGCCGATGCGACGGCGGATGATCACCGCAAGCTCGTGCAGCGAATATTCGGGGTGATACTGCACGCCCCAGAAGACGCCGCCGTCATGACGAATCTCGGCGGCCTGGATGGCGGAGCTGTCGTTCCAGGCGAGCACGGTGGTGTCGGCGGCCGGCGTCGCGACGATGTCGCGATGGATGCAGGGCGCATCCCAGACCGGGCCGCGGCCGGCGAGCAGCCGGTGGGCGCGGCCCTCAGGCGTCGCGACGATCGAGCGGGCGACGCCGAGTTCGCGGCCGCGCGGGTTCATCGTCACCGCGCCGCCGGCGGCGGCGGCGGCCACCTGCAGGCCCCAGCAGGAGCCGAAGAAGGGCGTCGTCGAGGCGTAGCAGGCGCGGGCGAAGTCGATCTGCCGGCGAACCGGCGGGGTGTCCTCGTAGACGCCGAGGGCCGAACCGGTGATGGCGATCCCGTCGTAGCCGGCGAGGCCGCCGGGATCGGGCAGATTGGCGCCTTCGTCGGCCGGCAGGCAGATGTCGCAGAGCACGTCCGGCGCGACGGCGAGAATGGCGTCTGCATAGGATTCGGAGGAGGTCTTCCCGAAGGCCGCCTTGTGGGCCTCCCGCGCCTCGCGCACATTGCCCTCGACGACGAGCAGTCTCAGCCCCATGGGTGCATCCCTTCGGCGGGCGACGCGACATCAAGGGCGAGCCCGTGGGCGGTGTTTTGGGACAGGCGCGGGAGGCGGTCAATCGCAACGCCTGGGCGCTGCTGACCATCGGCACGGCCTTGTGGGGAGGCAATGTCGCCGCCGGGCGCCTCGCCGTCGACCAGGTCTCGCCGATGAGCATGGTGACGCTGCGCTGGGCGCTCGCCAGCGCGCTGCTGTGGCTGTTCGCCCGCGCCGAGGCGCGCGCCGCCTGGCCCAGGCTCGCGCCGCGCTGGCGACGCATCGTCTGGATGGGGGCGCTCGGCTTCACCGGCTTCAACGCGCTGTTCTATGTCGGGGCGCGCTACACGAGCGGCGTCAACATCGCCATCATCCAGGGCGTGACGCCGATTTTCGTGATGGCCGGGGCGGCGGCGATCTTCGGCCAGCGCTTCCGGGCGCTGCACTGGATCGGCCTGGCGCTGACCATTCTGGGCGCCTGTGTGATCGCCGCCCGCGGCGATCCGGCCGAGCTGGCGGCGCTGCAGATCAACTACGGCGATGTGCTGATGTTCGTCGCCTGCATTCTCTTCGCCGGCTATTCGCTCGGGCTGCGCGACCGGCCCGACGTCGCGCCCATCGCCTTCTTCGCCGCCATGGCGATGGTGGCGTGCCTGACCTCGCTGCCGCTGCTGGCGATCGAGATCGCCATGGGCCACTTCTTCCGGCCGAGCCTTCTGGGCGTCGCGCTGGTGGTCTATGTCGGCGTCGGCCCGTCCTTCCTCGCCCAGATTTTCTACATCCGCGGCGTGACGCTGATCGGGCCGGCGCGGGCGGGCGTCTACTACAATCTGGTGCCGATCTGGGGCGCCTTGTTCTCCGTCGCGCTGCTCGGCGAGCCGTTCCGCGCCTTCCACGCCGTCGCGCTGGCGCTGGTGCTCGGCGGCATCTGGCTGGCGGAGCGGGCGCGCTGACGCGCCCGCTCCCGGCGCGTCAGAAGCGCAGCGCCTTGGCCTGCTTGACGCCGGGGATCGTCATCACCCTGTCGATGAGGCCGGCAGGCGCGGCGCCGTCGATCTCGACGAGAGCGATCGCCGAACCGCCCTGCGCGTCGCGGCCGAGCGCGAAGGTGGCGATGTTGACGCCGGCGTCGCCGAGAATGCTGGCGAAGCGGCCGATGAAGCCCGGCTTGTCCTCGTTCGTCACATAGATCATCGAGGGGCCGAATTCGGCGTCGATCTTGATGTCCTTGATCGATACGATGCGCGGCTTGCCGTCGTGGAAAACGGTGCCGGTGATCGAGCGCGTGCGCCGCTCGGTGACGACGGTGAGCGTCACGGCCGAATCATAGTCGCCCTGCGCCTCGCGCGTCGTTTCCTCGACGACGACGCCGCGCTCCTTGGCGATGATCGGCGCGGAGACGACGTTGATGTCGGCGAGCATCGGCCTGAGCAGGCCGGCGACGGCGGAGGCGGTGAGCGCCTTGGTCTTCAGCGAGGCGACATGGCCTTCATAGGTGATCGTCACCTGCTTCAGGCCGGTCTCGGTGAGCTGGCCGGCGAAGGAGCCGAGCTTCTCGGCGAGCGCGATGAACGGCCTGAGCTTCGGCGCCTCCTCGGCGGTGATGGAGGGGAAGTTGACGGCGTTGGAAATCGCGCCGCGCGTCAGATAATCGCTCATCTGCTCGGCGACCTGCAGCGCGACATTCTCCTGCGCCTCGCTGGTCGAGGCGCCGAGATGCGGCGTGCAGACGACGTTGGGATGGCCGAACAGCGGATTGGCCGTCGCCGGCTCCTCGGAGAAGACGTCGAAGGCGGCGCCGGCGACATGGCCGGAATCGAGCAGCGCGCGCAGCGCCTGTTCGTCGACGAGCCCGCCGCGGGCGCAGTTGACGATGCGCACGCCCTTGCGCGTCTTCGCGAGGTTCTCGGCCGACAGGATGTTCTTCGTCTGCGCCGTCATCGGCGTGTGCAGCGTGATGATGTCGGCGCGCGCCAGCAGTTCGTCGAGTTCGACCTTCTCGACATAGATGTCGCGCGCCCGCTCCGGGCTGAGGAAGGGATCGAAGGCGATGACGCGCATGCGCAGGCCGAGGGCGCGGTCGGCGACGATCGAGCCGATGTTGCCGCAGCCGATGACGCCGAGCGTCTTGCCGGTGATCTCGACGCCCATGAAGCGGTTCTTCTCCCACTTGCCGGCCTGGGTCGAGACGTCGGCGGCGGGGATCTGGCGGGCCATGGCGAACATCATGGCGATGGCGTGCTCGGCGGTGGTGATCGAATTGCCGAACGGCGTGTTCATGACGATCACGCCGCGCGCCGTGGCGGCGGGAATGTCGACATTGTCGACGCCGATGCCGGCGCGGCCGATCACCTTGAGGCGGCTCGCGCGCTCGAGAATTTTCGGCGTCACCTTCGAGGCCGAGCGGATGGCGAGGCCGTCATAGGCGCCGATCGCCTCGGCGAGCTTGTCCTTGTCCTTGCCGAGTTCAGGCTTGAAGTCGACCTCGACGCCGCGGTCCCTGAAGATCTGGATCGCAGCGGGCGACAGGGCGTCGGAGATCAGCACGCGGGGCTTGGTCATGTCTTTGCTGTCCGGGAGTCAGGAGTTGCGGAAGAGTGAGCGCAAGAATCCGGGCTTGCGCCTCTGGTAGAACGGTTCGACGACGCCGTCCGTCAGCATCGCGTCGGCCTCGGCGCGGAT
>JAEULW010000186.1 GCA_016793505.1 Methylobacteriaceae bacterium
CTGGGACTGCAGGGATCGGCGCAGGTTGTGACGCTGCATTTCCAGCTGCGCGACTACCCGCTCGGGCCGGGCGAATCTCTCGAACTCGAATGCATTTTCACCCTCGGTCCGGACTCGAAATAGTGGACGGCGCGGGCTGCAGGCTCCTCCGGGGCGCCTCTGCGCTGATCGAGGGCCGCCGCCGCGGCGCGAAGCGCTGCGTCGTGACGATGTGCATCGGCGGCGGCCAGGGCGCGGCGGGGCTGTTCGAGATCGCCTGAGCGGCGCGCTACGGCATGACGGTCGTCATCTGCGCATCGAGCAGGTCGGCGTCGGTGCAGACATTCGGCGTGCCGAAGGCCTTCATCTCGAAATAGTGGCCGGCCTCCTCGTAGTGGCCCCTGATCAGGCCGCCGACGAGCACCTGATCGGACGCGCCGGCCATTTCGCGGACCCAGTGCACGAGTTCGTGCAGGGTGGTGCGCACGAGACGATGCGCTGCTGCCTCCTGATCGCTCGCCAGACCGAATTCGTAACCCTTGAACCAGATGTCGGTGACGAGGACGCGGTCGAACGGGCGGAAGAAGGCGGGAAAGAAACCGCAGGCCTCCGTCATCTCGCCCTGCACCGGCGCTTTCAGCAGTCCCGGGACAGGTTCGACCATCGGGCCGACGGCCCAGCGCAGGCCCTCGCCGACGGCGATGCGCCGCGCTTTGGCGGCGTCCTCCTGCTCGTCCATCGTGCAGGCCTCGATGAAGGCGTCGTAGATCTTCGTGCCGCTGATCGCGCCCGGAACGCGCTGCAGCAGGCGCGCGCATTTCGGGTATCTGGCGACGTCGTCCTTGTGCATGAACATGAGGGTCGAATCCTGCAGGTTCGGCCCCCCTGGAGGAAGCGGGCGACGTAGACCGCGGCGGCGGGTCGCGATGTGCGCCGCCGCACGGCGCGGGCGCCGCTGCAAGTGGGCGCTGGCGATGCGGCAAATGCGCGGCGGGCGCGACAGGCTATTGTCTTTCCATGTGCGCCGCGCAGTCACGATGCGGCGCCAGAGGGAGGAATGATCATGTCGCGCATCGTCGTCGCCGCCGCCGCGCTTCTCGCCATGTCCGGCGCCGCCTTCGCCCAGGCGCAGGGGCCGCAGCCGAACGCCGGCATGAATTTCTTCATCACCAGCGCCAGCCCCGGCAAGGGCGCCGATCTCGGCGGCCTCGACGGCGCCGACGCGCATTGCCAGCGCCTCGCCGCCGCCGTGGGGCAGGGCGGCAAGACTTGGCGCGCCTATCTGTCGCAGCAGGCGATGGACGGCAAGACGGCGGTCAACGCCAAGGACCGCATCGGCAAGGGGCCGTATCTCAACTTCAAGGGCGAGGAGATCGCCAAGGACCTCGCCGGCCTGCATGATCCGGCGGCCAACAAGATCAATCTCGAGACCGGCCTGACCGAGCGCGGGCAGAAGGTGCAGGGCCGCGGCTTCCTGATCAACATGCACGACATCCTGACCGGCACGCAGGCGGACGGCACGACCTTCCCGCCGGACAAGGACATGACCTGCGGCAACTGGACGAAGAGCGGCGCCGGCGCGGCGATGGTCGGCCATCACGACCGCATGGGCCTCGACGATTCGGCGCCGGCCAAGAGCTGGAACGCCTCGCATCCTTCGCGCGGCGCGGAGGGCGGCTGCAGCGCCGCCGATCTGCGTTCGACCGGCGGCGGTGGGCTGCTCTACTGCTTCGCCGCGAACTGACGGCGCCGCGCGCCGCGCCCGTTCAGCGTCGGGCGCGGTAGCGGCCGCGCCCGGCGCGCTCGATGACGCCGCTCTGGCTGAGACGGGTCAGGATCACCGAGAGGTGGTTCTGCGTCGCCGGATGTCCGGCGTCGTCCATCACATTCAACAGCTGGGCGATGGTGAGTTCGCCCTCGACGTCGCGCAGGATGTCGATGACGACGTCCTGCGTCGACCGCTCGTCCGCCGGCGTCGCCGCGGCGGTCTCGGCCGGCGGCGCGCTGCGGCGCATGGGCGGCGTCGGCGGCGGGCCGGCGTAAGGCGCCAGCGCGGCGCGCACGAAATCGGCGATCTCCTCCTCCTCGCGCAGGCCATGCACATGCGCCAGCGCATAGGCGAGGGCGCGGGCGCGCGCCGCCGCTTCCTCGAACATGGCGTGGAGACGGGCGCCTTCGGCCAGATCGTGCAGGCTGCCGGGGTTCATGTCGCGCCTCGCTCGTCGTAAAAATATTACGAATTTTTCGAGACGCGAATCAATCGGCAGCGGCCCGACCTGTGGAAAAGGTGGAAAATTGGTTAACGGCCGTCAGGTTCCGGTTCCGTTCAGTTGCGGTCCACAGGTTGTGGAAATAATTTTCTTACAACAGGAGCGCCGCCATGTTCGTGTCCCCCGTATCCGCCGTCTTGCTGGGCTGCGCCCTGATCCTCGTCGGCCTCGTGCTCGGCCGGCTCACGGCGCGGCTCGGCCCGCAGCTCGGCGCCAGTCTGAAGCGCCAGCGCTTCAATGGCGTCACCGTGCTCGACGGGGCGCTGACCGGTCGCCTCTGGCGGCGCGCCGGCGCCGAGGTCTCGGTCTATTTCGTCGTCAAGCGCGCCCCGCGCGAGGCCGTTTCGGCCGTTCCGGCGCCGGACGCCGCGGCGGCGCGGTAGGCAGCGCCTCGGCCGGCAAAAGGAACACCTCGCCCTCGCTCTCCTGCGTGTCGAGCCAGAGGAAGGGCGTTTGCGGAAAAGCCTGCTCCAGCGCGGCGCGGCCCGTCCCGACCTCGCAGATCAGCGCGCCATCCTTCTCAACATAACCGATCGCTCCGGCGAGAATGCGGCGGACGATGTCGAGCCCGTCCTGCCCGCCGAGATGGGCGAGAACCGGTTCGGCCGCATATTCGGGCGGAAAGGCCGCCACCGCCGCGGCCGTCACATAGGGCGGATTGGCGATGATCAGATCGTAACGGGCGCGGCCGAGCGGGGCGAAGAGATCGCCCTCGATCAGCCGCACCCGATCCTCGAGCCCGTGCTCCTCGACATTTTGCCGCGCGACGGCGAGCGCGTCCGCCGAAACGTCCACCGCATCGACCCGCGCATTCGGGAAGACGCGGGCGGCGAGGATCGCCAGCGAGCCGCCGCCGGTGCACAGGTCGAGCACGCGGCCGATCGCGCCGGGATCGTCGATCAGCCCGCCCTCGCCGACAAGGCCGGTCATCAGCAACTCGCCGATGAAGCTGCGCGGCACGATCGTGCGCGCATCGACGCGGAAGGGCACGCCCTGAATGTAGGTGCGGCCGAGCAGATAGGCGGCGGGTTTGCGCGTTTCGATGCGGGCGACGACGAGGCCGACGAGGCGGTCGCGCTCGGCCGGCGTCAGCCGCGCGTCGAGAAAAATCTCGAGCCGGTCGACCGGCAGGTTCAGGCCCTCGAGCACGATGTAGGCGGCCTCGTCCAGCCCGTTGGTCGCGCCATGGCCGAAGACGAGATCGGCCGCGCCGAAGCGGCTTGCCGCCCAGCGGAAGACGTCGCGCAGGGTGCGGAGGTCGCGCCGCGCCGCCGCGGCTTCGGCGGCGAGATCGGCGCTGCGGTCTGCGGCGGTCATGGCGAGACTCCCGGCTCGCGCGCGTCGCCGGGCGAGACCGGCTTGACGTCGATCAGCGGCGTGCCGTCGAGACAGTCGAGCCCGACGACGACGAGCCGCGCGCCGGCGCCCAGCGGCTCGATGCGCTTGAGATCCAGCCGCGACAGGGCGAGCGGATTGGGCCGGGCCGGCGAGCGCAGGGCGAAGACGCCGCGCGAGTGCGTCGCATGCCGCGGGCGCTGCACGACGAGATCGCGCGGGGCGCGGTCCATCCAGTAGAGCGCCCAGATCTGCGCCGGCGCGGCGAGGCCGGCGAGGCCCTCAGCCCAGGGCGCGTCGATCTCGAGCGCGCCTTCGGCGTCGGAGAGGCCGGCGTTCTTCGGGCAGTCCTCGCGCCGGCGCCAGGGCGTGCGGCAGCGGCCGATGAAGTAGACGCCCGCATCGACATGCGCCGGCAGCCCCACGGCGATCTCGCCGTCGCGGCGGCCGAAGGGCGGGGCGTCGGCCATGCGTCGCGTCTCCTCATCCGCGGCGCTTGCGCGGCGCCGGCGCGTCACGCGATACAGCGCGGCATGAGCGCGCGCAAACTCTCCATCGCCGGCGTCATCGACCGCTTCCCCGATTTCCGCGTCGCCGTGGTGACGGTGGACTGGCCGGGCGGGCCGGCGACGCGCAGCGACGCGGCGGCGCAGGAGATCGCCGCGCGCGAGGCCGCCTGCCGGGCGCGCTGGGCCGGCGTCGAGCTCTCCGCCATTCCCGGCGTCGCGGCGTGGCGGACGGCCTATCGCGGCTTCGGCGTCAAGAAGACGAGCTATCGCTCCTCGGTCGAGCGGCTGGTCAAGCGGGTCATCGCCGGCGAGGGGCTGCCGGTCATCCATCCGCTGGTCGATCTCTACAACGCGGTGTCGCTGACGCATGTGCTGTGCGTCGGGGCCGATGATCTCGACCGCGTCGCCGGCGATCTCGCCTTCCGCTTCGCGCTGCCCGGCGACAGTTTCGTCGACATGGCGGCGGCGGAGGGGGACGATCCGAACGATCCGCCGAAGCAGGGCGAGGTGGTCTACGCCTGCGATGGTCATGTGCTGTGCCGGCGCTGGAACTGGCGGCAGGACGCGCGCAGCGTCGTCGGGCCGGCCTCGCGCCGCGTCATCGTGACGCTGCAGAGCCATGGCGAAGGCTCGGTCGAGGCGGCGGCCGAGGATCTCGTCGGCTGGGCGGAGCGGGAACTGCGCGCGACGTGCCGAGTCGCGGCAGCCGAGCGCGGGCGGGAGACGGTCGCGATCGGGTAGGGGCGGTTGTCGGGATTGGCGCTTTCTTGTCATCCCGGCCGGAGCGAAGCGGAGAGCCGGGTCCAGTCCGATGGCATGGAGCGCTATGCCCGGCCCGGTCTGGGTTCCCGCTCGCCGGCTGCGCCGGCGTCGGGAATGACAGAGGTTGTCATCCCGGCCGGAGCGAAGCGGAGCGCCGGGACCCAGTCCGATGGCATGGAGCGCCATGCCCGGCCTTGTCCGGGTTCCCGCTCGCCGGCTGCGCCGGCGTCGGGAATGACAGAGGTTGTCATCCCGGCGGAACGCCGACAGTCCGGGGCGCTTCGACTTCGCCCGGGGCGAGGCGCTTCTGGATCAACGCCTTCGCCTCCGCCGCCTTGCGGCGCGGAGGGGTGGAGAGGCGCGGGGCCGGGCCGGCGATGCACGAACGCGCAAGACTTTCGCCGGTCCGCGCGGCGGGCGCTCCCATCTCGCGAAGGGACCCGTCGCACAGGGGGCGCTCCGCCCGGCGGCGGCGCGCAGGAAAAGGGATGCCGGGAACCGCCGAAGCTGCGTCCCCTGGCCCCGCGCGCGGCGTTTTCTCCGGTTGCGGACCCTTGTCGATCGGGCTGTCCGGCCGATCTGTCGCCGCGCTGGTCCGGGCTGGCGCCCCCGGAAACCGGGGCGCCTCGGGGGTCCGTCCGCATCGCGTCCGGCGGGTTCGTCGTCCCGCCGGCGCGACCGCCGCTGTCCCCCGCCGCCGCCTCGTGACGATCGCGACGCGCCTCTCCGCGGGCGGGGGATGGCGGAATGATGCGGCGTGCGGGCGCGAATGTCAAGGAATTTATTCCTCTTCCGGACATTTCGCCATGTCATCCCGGCCGGAGCGAAGCGGAGAGCCGGGACCCAGTCCGGCGACGTGGAGCGAGACGCCCGGCCTTGTCTGGGTTCCCGCTCGCCGGCTGCGCCAGCGTCGGGAATGACAGAGGTTGTCATCCCGGCCGGAGCGAAGCGGAGAGCCGGGAGCCAGTTCTTTGGCGTCGAGCGCAGCGCCCGGCATTCTCTGGGTTCCCGCTCGCCCGCTGCGCGGGCGTCGGGAAAGACAGAGGTTGTCATCCCGGCCGGAGCGAAGCGGAGAGCCGGGACCCAGTCCGGCGACGTGGAGCGAGACGCCCGGCATCCTGTGGGTTCCCGCTCGCCGGCTGCGCCGGCGTCGGGAATGACAGTGGGGAGGACGTCCGTCGCGGGGTTCCCTTCGCCGGCTTTCTCCGCTATGCCGGCGCCCGAGACAGGACCGGGCGAGCCCGGAAACTCCATCAGGTCAGAGCTTGCAGGTTCAGACCTGCGGATTTCGCGAGGACGCGCGCCGGCCCGAGAGGCCTGCGACGCGGCCTTTTTTTTGCGCGCCGCGCCCCTCGCCGGGCCGGCCGGACGAGGACGGGCGATGCCGAAGCGGACCGACATCTCGACGATCATGATCATCGGCGCCGGGCCGATCATCATCGGCCAGGCCTGCGAGTTCGACTATTCCGGCACGCAGGCCTGCAAGGCGCTGCGCGCCGAGGGCTACCGGATCGTGCTGGTCAACTC
>JAEULW010000256.1 GCA_016793505.1 Methylobacteriaceae bacterium
CCGCCATTCGGCCTCGCGCGCCGGCCCGGCGCCGGCGGCGAGGCGCAGGATGGCGGAGCAATCCTGCATCAGCCGCGTGTAGGGCGCGCCGGCGCGATACCATTCGAGCATGGTGAATTCGACCGTATGCAGCGCCGACCCCTCGCGGGCGCGGAACACCGGCGCGAGGGCGAAGATCTTCTCCTCGCCCGCCGCCAGCAGCTTCTTCATGGCGAATTCCGGCGAGGTGTGCAGCCACAGCGCGCGCCTGACGCCGTCGAGCCCGGTCACGCCCGCCGAAACGCCATGCAGATGCGTCTCGTTGCCCGGCGAGACCTGCAGACAATCGGGCTCGACCTCGACGAACCCCTCGGCCGCGAACCAGCCGCGCAGCGCCGCCGTGATGCGGGCGCGCGCCAGCAGGAAAGGCCGGCGGGCGGCGTGACGATCCCTGGCCCACCACTGCGACATCGGCGCCCCGCGGCCCCCGGCGCTGGCGTTCCGGGGGGAAATCGGATAAGCGCAGCCGCGATCATGGCGGCGCGCCGCCCCTCCTAGCAGAATGAAGGACCGTCCGTGAGAGTCATCGCGAGCTCGCTGCGCAAGGGCAATGTCGTCGAGAAGGACGGGCAGCTCTATATCGTGCTCTCCGCCGAGAGCTTCTTTCCCGGCAAGGGCACGCCGACGACGCAGGTCGACATGCGCCGCATGTCGGACGGCGTGAAGGTGTCGGAGCGCTACAAGACGACCGAACAGGTCGAGCGCGCCCATGTCGAGGATCACGACTTCTCGTTCCTGTATCAGGACGGCGACGGCTACCACTTCATGAACCAGGAGAACTACGAGCAGATCGCGGTTCCCGAGGACGTGATCGGCGAGAAGGGCCAGTGGCTGCAGGAGGGGATGGTGTGCATCCTCTCGACCTTCGACGGCAATGCGGTGGCGATCCAGCTGCCGCAGCGCGTCACGCTCGAGGTGATGGAGACCGAGCCGGTGACCAAGGGCCAGACCGCCTCCTCCTCCTACAAGCCCGCCAAGATGTCGAACGGGGCGCGCGTCATGGTGCCGCCGCACATCACCGCCGGCACACGCATCGTCGTGCTGACCGAGACCGGCGAATACGCCGAACGCGCCAAGGACTGACGCGCCCGGCCCCTCGAACCCTCTCGCGAGCGACGCCGAAGGACGAGATCGCCGGCCGCGGCGCGCCGCTCTCAATACTGGCGTGTGCGGTCGACCACGTTGCGCAGCGCCTCGCCGCGTTCGAAGGCGCGGATCTGGCGGGCGATCATCGCGGCGATGGCGTCGGGATTGGAGACCGCCGAATTGTGCGGCGAGACGGTGACGCGCGGATGCGACCAGAGCGGCGAATCCGGCGGCAGCGGTTCGCTCTTGAACACGTCGAGGACCGCCGCCTTGAGCGTCGCGTCGTCGAGGGCGGCGATGATATCGTCCTCGTTCTGCAAACCGCCGCGGCCGCCATTGATGACGATCGGCCCGCCGAGACGGCCGTCGCGCGCCAGCTTCCCGAACAGCGCGCGGTCGAGAATGTCGCGCGTGTCGGGCGTCAGCGGCAGCAGGCAGACCAGAATGTCGGTGCGGGCGAGAAAGGCGTCGAGCTCGGCCGCCCCGGCGAAGCTGCGGATGCCCTCCAGACGGTGGCGCGAGCGGGCCCAGCCGGCGACGTCGAAGCCGACGACGGCGAGCTTGCGCGCCGCGTCGGCGCCGAGTTCGCCGAGGCCCATGACGCCGACGCGCACATCCTTGGCGGCGGGCTGCTCGCGATCCTCGGCCCAGATCTTCTCGACCTGCTGCCAGTCGTACATGCGCTGCTGGCGATGATGCATCAGCACGTGCAGCAGCACCCATTCGCTCATGCGCATGGTGAGGTCCGGATCGACGACGCGCGCCACCGGCACGTCGGGCAGATCAGGATCGGCGAAGACGTGGTCGACGCCGGCGCCGAGCGAAAAGATCGCCTTGAGCTTCGGCAGATCGCGCAGCGCGCCGGCCGGATGTTTCCAGGTCGCGACATACTCGACCCGATCGCGGGCGAAATCGTCGCCCGGCGTGACGATGCGCTTGTCCGGCAGGAGCCGGCGGAAGCGGTCGAGCCAGGGCTCGACCTCCCAGCCCCGAATCGTGACGAGCAGCGTCATCCCGCTTCCTCCGGCGCGAACCGCTCCGCGACGGGGGCGCCGCGGGGGGGCAGAGCCTCGCCGATGCGACAGGCCGCGGCAAGCGCCCCGGCCGCCTTTTCTGCGGCCGCCGAGTCGGCGGCGTGGACGATCGCCAGCGGCCGCTCCGGCCCGACGCGGTCGCCGAGGCCGGCGAGATCGACGAAGCCGACGGACGGGTCGATCGCGTCCTCGACGCGCGTGCGCCCGCCGCCGAGCGCCACGACCGCCAGCCCGACGGCGCGCGCATCGATCGCCGTGACGAGGCCCGGCCGCGACGGCGCGACGGCGCGCTGCACCGGCGCGGCGGGCAGATGTTTTTCGGGCCGCGCGATCAGATCGGCCGGGCCGCCGAGCGCGGCGACCATGCGCTGGAAGCGCTCGGCGGCGGCGCCTGCGTCGAGCGCGCGCGTCAGGCGGACGCGCGCGGTCGCGACGTCGGGCGCAAGGCGGCCGACGACCAGCATCTCGGCGGCGAGCGCCAGCGTCACCTCGAGCAGCCGCGGATCGCGCCGCGCGCCGGTCAGGAAATCGATGGCGTTGCGCGTCTCGACCGCGTTGCCGGCGGCGCTGGCGAGCGGTTCGTTCATGTCGGTGATCAGCGCCACCGTCGGCAGGCCGGCGCGCGTCGCCACGGCAGCGATGCTGCGGGCGAGATCGCGCGCGCGCTGCAGCGTCGGCATGAAGGCGCCCGAGCCGGTCTTGACGTCCATGACGAGGCCGTCGAGCCCGGCGGCGAGTTTTTTCGACAGGATCGAGGCGGTGATCAGCGGGATCGACTCGACCGTCGCGGTGACGTCGCGGATCGCATAGAGGCGTTTGTCGGCCGGCGCGAGGCCGGCGGTCTGGCCGATGATGGCGCAGCCCGCCTCGCGCACGACGCGGCGGAAGGTCGCGGCGTCCGGCTGCGAGCGGTAGCCGGGGATCGAATCGAGCTTGTCGAGCGTGCCGCCGGTGTGGCCGAGGCCGCGGCCGGAGATCATCGGCACGAAGCCGCCGCAGGCCGCCACCATCGGGGCGAGCATCAGCGAGACATTGTCGCCGACGCCGCCGGTCGAATGCTTGTCGAGGGTCGGGCCGGGCAGATCGAGATCGGCCCAGTCCAGGCGCTCGCCCGAGGCGGTCATGGCGCGCGTCAGCGCCACGGTCTCGGTCACGTCCATGCCGCGGAAGAACACGGCCATGGCGAAGGCGGCGGCCTGGCCCTCGGTGACGCGGCCTTGCGTCAGCCCGGCGATGAAGGCGTCGATCTCGGCCGGATCGAGCGCGGCGCCGTCGCGCTTCTTGCGGATGATCTCCTGCGGCAGCATCAGGCGGCCGGGGCGTCGAGCGCGGCGAGGAGCGCGTCGAGAAGGCCGCTCGCGCCGATGCGGAAGCGCTCGGGCGCCGTCGCCGCCGCGCCGAGAATGTCGCGCGTCAAATCGAGATAGACCGTCGCGTCGGCGAGCGTGCGCACGCCGCCCGAGGCCTTGAAACCGGCGGGCAGGCCGGACGCGGCGATCGTCTCCAGCATGACGCGCGCCGCCGCGGGCGTCGCCGAGATCCTGGTCTTGCCGGTCGAGGTCTTGAGGAAATCGGCGCCGGCGTCGAGGGCGAGGCGGCTCGCCTGAGCGATCAGGGCGGGCGTCGCCAGTTCGCCGGTCTCGAGGATCGCCTTCAGCGGCCGGCCGGCGGTCGCCTCGCGCACGGCGTCGAGCAGCGCGATGGTCGGCTCGGGCGCGCCGGCGCGCAGCGCCCGCCAGGCGATCACGAGGTCGATCTCGTCAGCGCCTTCCGACAGGGCCGAATCCACCTCGTCGAGCACGGCGGCGACATCGCCCGCGCCGAGCGGAAAATTCGCGACGGTGGCGATGCGGACGCCGGAGCCGGCGAGCGCCTTGGCGGCGCGGCCGACGAAGCGCGGCCAGACGCATACCGCGGCGACCGGTCCGTGCGACGTCAGCGCGCGTTCGCACAGGCGATCGAGGCCGGCCTCGTCGGCGTCGTCCGACAAGTCGGTCAGATCGAGCGCGGCGAGGATGCGCAGGGCCGCGGCGCGCTGCGAGGCGTCACTCATCGCGCAGTCTTATGAAGCCGCGCGCCAGGCTCCGCAAGGCGGCCGCGCCGGCGAGCGCCACCTCCTTCGTCTCGGCATGGGTCGGCGCGGCGCCCTCCATGCCGGCGCCGAGATTGGTGATCATCGACAGCGCCGCGACTCTGAGGCCGAGGCGGCGCGCCAGGATCGTCTCCGGCGCGGTCGACATGCCGACGAGATCGCCGCCGAGACGCTGCGCCATGCGGATTTCCGCCGGCGTCTCGAAAGAGGGGCCGGAGAACCAGACATAGACGCCTTCCTCGAGCGGCAGGCCCGCCTCGGCCGCAGCGGCGCGCAGGTCGGCGCGCAGGGCCGGATCGTAGGCGTCGGTCATCGACACGAAGCGCCGGTCCGAGGTCTCGCCGATCAGCGGATTGGCGCCGGACAGGTTGATGTGGTCGGCGATGGCGACGATGCGGCCGGGCCGCCAGTCGGCCCGCAGGCTGCCGGCCGAGTTGGTGAGCAGCAGCGTGCGCACGCCGAGCGCGGCGAGCGTTGCGAGCGGCGTCGCCATCACCGCCGCCTCGCCGGCTTCGTAGTAATGCGCGCGGCCCTGCAGCAGCGCGACGCGGCGCCCTGCGAGCCGACCGACGACGAGGCGGCCGGCATGGCCGCTGACGCCGCTCGCCGGAAAGCCCGGCAGATCGGCGAAAGGAACGGCGATAGCCTCCTCGACCTCGTCGGCGAGACCGCCGAGGCCGGTGCCGAGCACGATCGCAGTCGCGACCGGCGCGTCG
>JAEULW010000296.1 GCA_016793505.1 Methylobacteriaceae bacterium
GCCGTCACGCCGCCGACATCGACCTCGTAATGCAGCACGTCGCCGGCGAAGACGGCGCGCTTGACGACGCCGACGAGACGGTTCTCGTCCGCCCCGACCGTCGCCGACGCCTCGCGCAGCGCCATGCGATGCGGGCGCACCATCACCTCGACAGGTCCGCGATGCGCGGCCGGCGCGCGCAGCCGCGTCTCGCCCATCGCCAGCGCCTCGCCGTCGGCGGTCGCCCGGAAACGGTTGGTGCGGCCGACGAAGGCGGCGACGAAGGCGCTCGCCGGGCGCTCGTAGAGGTCCTGCGGCGAGCCGAGCTGTTCGAGCTTGCCGGCGTTCATCACCGCGACGCGGTCGCACATCGTCAGCGCCTCGACCTGGTCATGCGTGACGAAGATGGCGGTGATGCCGAGCCGCTGCTGGATGTCGCGTATCTCGGCGCGCATCTCGTCGCGCAGCTTGGCGTCGAGATTGGACAGCGGCTCGTCGAGCAACAGGATTGACGGGCGGATCACCAGCGCGCGGGCGAGCGCCACGCGCTGCTGCTGGCCGCCCGACATCTGCGCCGGCTTGCGGTCGCCGAGGCCGGTCAGGCGCACCAGCGCGATCGCCTCCTCGACGCGACGGCCGATCTCGGCCCGCTCGACGCCGCGCATCTCGAGGCCGAAGGCGACGTTGCGCGCCACGGTGAGATGCGGGAACAGCGCATAGCTCTGGAACACGACGCCCATGTCGCGCCGGTGGGCGGGCACGCCGGTCAGGTCGCGCCCGTCGACATGGATCGAGCCCTCGCTCGCCGGCGACAGGCCGGCGATCATGCGCAGCGACGTCGTCTTGCCGCAGCCCGAGGGCCCGAGGAAGGCGACCAGCTCGCCCTTGACCACGTCGAGGTCGAGCCGGTCGACGGCGCGCACGTCGCCGAACCGCTTGGTCAGCCCGCGCAGCGACAGGAAGGGCTGCGCGGCCGCGCCTGCCTGCGTCATCGCGTCAGCGGCTCAGCGGGATCACCTTGCGTCGCCACTGTTCGCCGACCGCCTCGCGCACCTTGGCGACGGCGATCCAGTCCACCGCCAGCATCTTGTCCATGTGCTTGACCGCGGTGCGCGCCGCCGCCGCTTCGGCGATCTGCGCCTTGGCGTTGGTCGGCCCGTAGAACATGCTTTCGGTGAAGGCCTTCTGCGCTTCCGGCGACAGCGCGTAATTGATGAACTTCTTCGCCGCCGCCGCCTGCGGCGCGCCCTTGACGAGGTTGATCGTGTTGATCTGGAAGACGCTGCCCTCGGCCGGCAGGACCGCCTTCAGCTTGCCGCCCGAGGTGTCGGAATTGACCTGCGCGCGCGCGTTCCAGCCGATGCCGATGGCCGCCTGGCCATTGATGATCGGCGCATAGACCTCGGGCTTGGGCTCCCATGTCTGCACCATCGGCGCGATCGGCGCCATCGCCTCGATGCCCTTCTCGAATTTCGACTCGACGCCGCCGCCCTTGTTCATCTTGTCGAGGATCATCACCAGCGACAGGCCCTGGATGTCGGGGAAGCCGGGAATGACGACCTTGCCCTTCCAGGCCGGGTCGGCGAGGGCCATGATCGACGTCGGCGCCTGCTTCACCTGATCGGTGTTGTAGATCATCACCAGATTGTCGAAGGTCACCGCCGCTCCGGCGATCTCGGGCGAACGGGCGTTCGGGAACAGATCCTTCAGCGCTGGCACGGAGGCCTCGTCGAGCTTCTCGAACAGGCCCTCGTCGGTGCCCGCCTTCGACACGGCGATGTCCATGATCATCACGTCGGTCTGCGGCGCCGCCTTCTGCGCGCGCAGCGTTCCGAGCATCTGCGCCGAATTCTGCGCCGGCGCATAGACGACCTTGATGTCGGGATTGGCCTTGTTGAAGGCGTCGACGACGGCCGCCTGATAGCGGTCCTGGAACAGGCCGGAATAGGCGGTGAAGGTCACGGTCGTCTGCGCCTGCGCCGACGCGGCGGCGAGCGCGATGAAAGCGGTGGACAGGAACAGCCTGCGGTTCATGATCGTCTCCCCTCGCGGCGCTGGGCGCGCCTGTGTTTATCGCTTCAGCTTGCTTTCGACATGCGCCCGCGCGCCGCTGATGTCGGGCAGCTTCTCGCCCTTGCGCAGCCGCTCGAGCAGCACGAGCTCGTTCTCCTGCATGGCGATGGCGCGCTCGGCCAGCGCCTTCGCGTCTTTGGGGTCCATGACGATGACGCCGCTTTCGTCGCACAGCACCGCGTCGCCCGGATTGACCGTCTGCCCGCCGACGCAGACGGGCACGTTGAGCTGGCCCTCGACGCCGAGAATCTTGGTGGTGATCGGCGAGGGGCCGCGGCACCACACCGGCATGTCCACCTTGACGATCTCCGAGAAGTCGGTCGCCGGCCCGTCGATCACGCCGGCCTTGACGCCAGCCGCCTTCATCAGATGCGTGATGACGCCGCCCCAGCAGGCGTGCTTGTCGTCGCCGGAGCGGTCGATCATCACCACGTCGCCCGGCCGCACATGCGCGGTGAGGTAGTGCAGCAGCGTCGAATCGGCGTGCGGAATGCGCAGCGTCACGGCGGTTCCGGCGACGCGCTTGGTCGGCAGCACGGCGCGGATCGCGCGGTCGACGAAGCCGGAATGCAGCACATGGCCGATCGTCGCGGTCTCGCAGCGTTCGAGCAGGGCGACGAGTTCGGCCGGAATCTGCGCCGGCATGGGATTGACGGTGAACATGGCGATGCGTCCGTTCAGATCACGTGATGCTGCGCGACGGGCAGCTTCGAGCGGATGTCGCGCATGTAGTCGAAGTCGAGCCGCGCCGAGGTGAAGCCGACCTTGTCGGAGCATTGCGCGATGATGTGGCCCCACGGGTCGATCGCCATCGAATGGCCGTAGCACCATTTGGCGCCTTCGGCATGCGAGAACACCTGGCCGGTGGCGAGGAAATAGGTCTGCGTCTCGACCGCGCGGGCGCGGGCGAGCAGCTCCCAGTGGTCCTTGCCGGTCATCAGCGTGAAGGCGGCCGGCAGCACGATTACCTCCGCCCCCTTGTCGCGCAGCGCCCGGAACAGTTCGGGGAAGCGGATGTCGTAGCAGATGGCGCAGCCCACCGTGACGTCGCCGACCTTGTAGGTGACGACCTCGTCGCCGCGCGCCACGCTGTCGGACTCGCGGTAGCGCATGCCGCCCGGCACGTCGACGTCGAACAGATGCATCTTGCGGTAGCGGGCGATCTGTTCGCCCTTCGGGTTGAACACCAGAGTCGTATTGTAGTGCGTATTGCCCACGCGCTCGACGATCGACCCGGCATGGATCGTCACGCCGAGCTTTTTGGCAAGGCCGGACATGCCTTCATACGCCTCGCCCACCGGAAAGGTCTCGCCGCTGGCATGCATCGAGGTCGGATTGGCGCCGAGATAGGCGAAATATTCCGGCAGCACCACGAGATCGGGACGCTCGGCGTCGACGGCGCGGCTGATCAGATCGGACGCCGTGCGGATGTTGGCGGACTTGTCGCCCTGCGAATTCATCTGGACCAGGCTGACTTTCATGGAGCTCTCCCGTGCGTGGCCAGAGACAAGCACATCGTCGCCCCCCTCACAACACGTGATGGCGCGCGCATGGTCGCCTTGCGCGGCGCTCGATGCGAGGGGCGAAGTTTCAGAAAACGAAACTTTGCCGCGACGTGCTAGAAGCGGCGGCGCGACCGAAAGGTCGGCTGGATGAAGGAGCGCAGCGCATGGAAAAGGTCGGCTTCATCGGATTGGGACGCATGGGCCGGCCGATGGCCGCCAATCTCTGCCGCAAGGGCTTCGGCGTCACGGGCTACGACGTCACGCCGGAGGCGGTCGCCGCCTTCGAGGCGCTGCAGGGGCGCGGCGCGTCCTCCGTCGCCGAGGCCGTGGCCGGCGCCGGGATCGTCGTCACCATGTTGCCGAATTCGGCGATCGTGCGCGAGGTCGTCGCAGGGCCGGGCGGCGTCTTCGCCCATGCCGCGCGCGGCGCGCTGGTGATGGACATGAGCACCGTCGATCCGACGACGACGGACGAACTCGCCGCCGCCGCCGCGGCGCGCGGCCTGTCCTTCGTCGATGCGCCGGTCGGACGCCTCGCCAGCCATGCCGACGCCGGCCAGTCGCTGTTCATGGTCGGCGCCGCCGACGCCGATTTCGCGCGCGTCAAGCCGCTGCTCGAGGCGATGGGCTCGACCATCCATCATTGCGGCCCGCCCGGCGCAGGCATGCGCACCAAGCTCGTCAACAATTTCCTCGCCGTCGCCTCCTGCCAGATGAACGCCGAGGCGCTGGCCCTCGCCGCCCGGCTCGGCCTCGATCTGCAGACGACGCTGTCGGTTCTTTACGGCACCACGGCGAAGAACGGCCAGCTCGAGATCAACTGGCCATCCAAATCGCTCGCCGGCGACGTCTCGCCCGGCTTCACCATCGATCTGGCGCACAAGGACCTGTCGCTGATCGTCGAGGCCGCCAACGCCGCCCGCCTGCCGATGCCGATCGCGGCGGCGGCGCGCGAGGCCTTTTCCAGCGCCCGGGCGCGCGGCTTCGGCGGCCAGGATTTCTCCGCCATGCTCGACGCCCACTGCGCGCTGGTCGGCCTGACGCCGCCGCGGCTGCCGCGCTGAGCCCCGCTCTGGCGCGCCGGCCGGCCCGCGCCTATCTCTCAGCGGGGCGGGGCGGGACGGCGCGATGAAGATTCTGATCGTCGAGGACGATGCTGCGACCGCCGCCTATCTGCGCGACGGCCTGCTGGCGCAGGGCCACGAGGTCGCCCATGCCGACAATGGTCGCGACGGGCTGTTCCGCGCCTCGGGCGAGACGTTCGACGTGTTGATCGTCGACCGCATGCTGCCCGAGCTCGACGGCGTCGGCCTGGTTCGCCGGCTGCGCGAGGCGGGCGTGCGCACGCCGACGCTGTTCCTCACCGCGCTTGGCGGCGTCGATGACCGCGTCGCGGGGCTGGAGGCCGGCGCCGACGACTATCTCGTCAAGCCTTTCGCCTTCGCCGAACTCGCCGCCCGCCTCGCCGCGCTGGCGCGCCGTCCGCCGCTGCCCGAGGCGCGCACCCGCCTCGCCCTCGCCGATCTCGAGATCGATCTGATCGATCGCAAGGTGACGCGCGCCGGCCGCGCCATCGACCTGCAGCCGCGCGAATTCGAGCTGTTGCGCTATCTCGTCGAGAACGCCGGCCGCGTCGTGACGCGCGCCATGCTGCTGGAAAATGTCTGGGAGTATCATTTCGACCCGAAGACCAACATCGTCGAGACCCATGTCAGCCGCCTGCGCGCCAAGGTCGACAAGGGGTTCGACGCCGACTTGATCGTCACGCTGCGCGGCGCGGGATACATGATCCGTGACCCTGCCTAGGCTGCTGCGCACCACCAGCTTCCGCTTCGCGCTGCTCTATGCGGCGGTGTTCGCCGCCTCGATCGGCCCGCTCGGGGCGATCGTCTATTACTCGACCCGCGCCGCGCTGGAGCAGCGCGCCCGCGCCCAGGTCGATTCCGAACTGCGCGCCCTGATCACCGAATACCGCACGCGCGGCCTCGAGCGGCTGATCGTCGTCGTCGCCGCCCGCCAGCAGGCGCGCCGGCGCGATGCGCTCGAATATTCGCTCAACACCGTGCAGGGCGCGCTGCTCGCCGGCCGCCACATTCCGGTCGCCGAGGCTTCCGGGATTGTCGCCATCCCGCCGCAGGAGGGCGCGCCGGCCGCCGCGCCGCGCCGCGCCTATTACCGCGCCGTGCGCCTCGACAATGGGGCCCAGCTCGTCGTCGCCGACGATCTCGACTGGATCGACAACGTCCAGGACGCGATCCTCAACGCCTTCGGCTGGGCGCTGGCGGCCGGCCTCGTGCTGGCCTTCGTCGGCGGCGTCTGGCTGGCGACGCGCTTTCTCGAGCGCCTCGACGCGATGACGCGCACCGCCTCCGCCATCGTCGGCGGCGACCTGTCGAGCCGCATTCCGGTCGGCGCCGGCGACGACGAGTTCGATCGCCTCGCCCGCGCCTTCAACGCCATGCTCGACCGGCTCGCCCAGCTCATGGAGAGCCTGAAGCAGGTGACGAACGACGTCGCCCACGATCTGCGCACGCCGCTGGCGCGGCTGCGCCATGCGCTCGACTCGGCTGGCCGCGACGCCGTCTCGCTGCCCGACATGCGCGCGCGGATCGACGCCGCCGCCCATCAGATCGACGGCATTCTGGAGACTTTCGCGGCGCTGCTGCGCATCGCCGAGATCGAGGGCGGGGTGCGGCGCGCCGGCTTCGCCCCGGTCGATCTTGGCGATCTCGCCGGACGCCTCGCCGACGATTGGCGCGCCGTCGCCGAGGAGCGTCGGCAGACGATCGCGGTCGAGGCCGCGCCCGGCCTCGTCATCCCCGGCGACCGTGAGCTGCTGACCCAGCTCCTCGCCAATCTGCTCGAGAACGCCCTGCGCCACACGCCGGAGGGAACCCGCATCCGCATCCGCGCCGCGCGCGAGGCCGGCGCCCCGGTCCTCGCCGTGATCGACGACGGGCCGGGCGTGGCGGAGGCCGAGCGCGACAAGATTTTTCGGCGCTTCTACCGCACCGAGCGCAGCCGCACGACGCCGGGCGGCGGCCTCGGCCTGGCGCTGGCCGCGGCTGTCGCCGAACTGCATGGGGCGACGCTCAGCGCCGACGACGCCCGGCCGGGACTGGCCGTGACCCTGCGCTTTCCCGCCCCCGCCAACATTGGGAAACCGTAATCTCGCCGCCCCTTTCGCGCCTGATCCGCGCGCTTATCTCCGCTCCGAAGGTCGCCGCTGCGGCGATCGCCGAGATTGGAGAACGTCATGTCGCAGTCGCTTCTGCAGGGCCCCGCCCGCAAGCCGCGCCTCGCCGCAACGGCCGCCGTCGCCGCCCTGATCGCCGCCGGCGCCGTCGGCTTCCTCCCGCCGTCCATCCCCGCGCAGGCCGCGCAGGTCGACACCAGCGGCCTTTCCGCCAACGCCATGCCCTCCTTCGCCAAGGTCGTCGAGCGGGTGAAGCCGGCCGTCGTGTCGGTGAAGGTCGAGATCGCCGAGGCGATGGCCTCCGACGCCCAGATGTCGCCCGACGACATGCCGCCGCAGCTGCGCGAATTCTTCAAGCGCTTCGGCGCGCCCGGCTTCGGCCCGCAGACGCCCGGCCGCCAGACGCCGCGCCGCGCCCAGGGCCAGGGCTCGGGCTTCTTCATTTCCGGCGACGGCTACGTCGTCACCAACAATCATGTCGTCAAGAACGCCAAGTCGGTGCGCATCACCACCGACTCCGGCCATGAGCTGACGGCGCGCGTCGTCGGCGCCGACGCCAAGACCGATCTCGCTTTGCTGAAGGTCAATGAAGCCGGCGACTATCCCTTCGTCGTCCTGTCGAAGGACAGCCCGCCGATCGGCGACTGGGTGGTGGCGATCGGCAACCCCTTCGGCCTCGGCGGAACGGTCACCGCCGGCATCGTCTCGGCCAAGGGCCGCGACATCGGCTCGGGCCCCTATGACGACTATCTGCAGATCGACGCGCCGATCAACCGCGGCAATTCCGGCGGCCCGACCTTCAATCTGAAGGGCGAGGTGGTCGGCGTGAACACGGCGATCTTCTCGCCCTCCGGCGGCAGTATCGGCGTCGCCTTCGCCATTCCGGCCAGCACGGTCGAGGGCGTCGTCGGCCAGCTGAAGGACGGCGGCAAGGTCTCGCGCGCCTATCTCGGCGTGCGCATCCAGTCGGTGACGCAGGACCTCGCCGACGGTCTCGGCCTGAAGAGCGCCGCCGGCGCGCTGGTCGATCAGGCCGAGCCCGGCACGCCGGCGGCCAAAGCCGGCCTCAAGTCGGGCGACGTCATCGTCGCGCTGAACGGCGTCGAGGTGAAGGACGCGCGCGACCTGACCCGTCGCGTCGGCGCCCTGAAGCCCGGCGAGAGCGCCGAGATCGGCTATCTGCGCGGCGGCGAGAAGATGACCGCGCGCGTCTCGCTCGCCGGTCAGGACCAGATGAAGACGGCCGAGGCGAAGCCCGCGGCCGGCGACGCGAAGGCCGCGCTCGGCGTCCGCCTCGCCCCGGCCCGCGAGGTGCAGGGCGCCGGCGAGGAGGGCGTTGCGGTGGTCGGCGTCGATCCGGACGGGCAGGGCGCCGCCCGCGGCCTCAAGGAAGGCGACGTCATCCTCGAAGTCGGCGGCAGGAGCGTCAGCCGCCCGGACGAGGTCAGGGCCGGCGTCGACTCGGCCCGCAAAGACGGCAAGAAAGCGATCCTTCTCAAGGTGAAGTCGGCCGAGGGATCGCGTTTCGTCGCCGTGCCCTTCGCCGGCTGACCCCACGGCGGTAGGGCGACGAGCCCGCGCGGCGTCCCCCCACGCCGCGCGGGCTTATTTGCGTCTTGCCGCGGCGCTGCGGCTCCATCATATTGCGAAAAGCGAATATGAAGGAGATGGCGGGATGCGGCTTCGGGACATGATCAGCCGACGCGCGGCTCTGGGCGGCGCGGCCGCGCTCCTCGGCGCGGCGACGCTCGGCGCGGCGCGCGCCGCGCCTGTCGCGACGCTCGGCGCGCGGCGGATCGAGGTCGCCTCCGACGGCGGCTTTTCCTTGCCGCTCGGCATGCTCGCCCGCGACGTCGCGCCCGAGGCGCTGTTGGCCGAGCTGGCGGCCGCCGGCCTGTCGACGGAGCGCGCCGCGACCGTGCTCAACGTGACGCTGATCCGCGACGGCGAGGAGCTGACGCTGATCGACTGCGGCGCCGGCGGCAATTTCATGCCCGGCGCCGGCAAGCTCGGCGAGGCGCTCGACGCGGCGGGGGTCGATCGCGCGAAGGTCAAGCGCGTGCTCTTCACCCACGCCCATCCCGATCATCTCTGGGGCGCGCTCGATTCCTTCGACGAGGCGGCCTATCCCGAGGCGAGTTTCCACATCGCCGCCGCCGAGCGCGACTTCTGGCTGTCGGCCGATGTGCTGTCGAAGCTGCCGGAGGATCGCCACGCCTTCGCCGCCGGCGCGCAGCGCATCCTGAAGGCGCTCGGAGACCGTGTTCAGACGTTCCGGCCCGGCGCCGAGGTCGCGCCCGGCGTCGTCGCCCTCGACACGGCGGGCCATACGCCCGGCCATGTCGCCTTCGCGGTGAGCGGCGGCGGGGCGAGCCTCGTCGTGCTCGGCGACGCGCTCACCCATCCCGCCCTGTCCTTCCGCCGGCCGGACTGGGCGACGGGGGCCGATCAGGATCCGGCGCAGGCCGTCGCGACGCGGAAAAAGCTGCTCGATCGGCTGGCGACCGATCGGCTGCCCTTCATCGGCTATCACCTGCCGACGCCCGGCCTCGGCCGCGCCGAGGCGAAGGACGGCGCCTGGCGCTATTTGCCCGGCGGCTGACGCTTCGGCGCGGCGCGCTTGACCGCGGCCTTGCGCGGCGCGGCGCGCTTCGTCGCGGCCTTGCGCGGCGCCCTCGACGCAGCTTTGACCGGCGCCGGCGCGGCTTCCTGCGCCGGCTTCGGCTCTTCGCTCGACTTCTCGCCCGACTCCTCGCTGCGCGCCTCGCCGGCGAGAATCTGCAGCTTGCGCAGCGCCCGGCGCTCCGCCTTCATCGCCTTGAGTTCGGAGTCGATCGCCTCGCGCCCGGCCGGCGACATCAGCGCCGACGGACCCGACGCCAGAATGTCGGCGACCGCCGCGACGCCCTTTTCCGGCGCGCGACGCCGGGCGCTTTCATAGCGCTTCTTCAGTTTCTCGAAACGGCGACTGGACTTGTCGGACATGCTGGTTCCCCGATGCTCGGCGGCACCATGCGCAAGGGCGCTGTCACAATCCAGTCACATGATCGTCGCGCCCCGGCGACGTCAGAACTTCACCTTGTCCGCGCCCTTCAGCTGCAGAATGTCGCGCGCCTCGGCGGGCGACGCGATCTCGAGGCCGAGACCCTCGATGATCTGGCGCGCCATTCTGACCTGCTGGGCGTTGGATTGCGCCAGCTTTCCGGCGCCGATCCACAGCGAGTCCTCGAGCCCGACGCGCACATTGCCGCCCATCGCGGCGGCCTGCGCGGCGATCTGCATCTGGTTGCGTCCGGCGCCGAGCACGCTCCAGCGGTAGTCCTTGCCGAACAGCCGGTCGGCGGTGCGCTTCATGTGCAGCACGTCTTCCGGATGCGGGCCGATGCCGCCGAGAATGCCGAACACCGACTGCACGAAGAAGGGCGGTTTGACGAGACCGCGCTCGACGAAATGGGCCAGCGTGTAGAGATGGCCGATGTCGTAGCATTCGATCTCGAACCGCGTGCCGTTGTCGGCGCAGGTTTTCAGGATGAATTCGATGTCGGCGAACGTGTTGCGGAAGATGCGGTCGCGCGAGCCTTCCAGATAGGGCAGCTCCCAGTCGTGCTTGAACTCTTTGAATCGGTTCAGCATCGGGTAGAGGCCGAAATTCATCGACCCCATGTTGAGGCTCGCCACCTCCGGCGCGAAGTGATGCGCCGGGCCGACGCGCTCGGCCACCTGCATCGTCGGCGAACCGCCGGTGGTGATGTTGATGACGCAATCCGAGCGCTGCTTGATCACCTGCAGGAACGGCGCGAAAGCCTCGGGCCGCTGGTCCGGCTTGCCGTTCTGCGGATCGCGCGCATGCAGATGCACGATCGCCGCGCCCGCTTCCGCCGCGCCGATCGCCGCATCGGCGATCTCCTGCGCGGTGATCGGCAGATGCGGCGACATCGACGGCGTGTGGATCGCCCCCGTCACCGCGCAGGTGATGATGACCTTGTTCGGCTTCGCCATGATCAGGACTCCGTGCTCGGCTTGCGCGCGGCGGCGCGCTTGTGGGCTTTCAGTTGCGCAAGGCGCGAGTCGCGCCATTTCGACAGTTCGGCGACGCGCTCGGCCGACGGCGCGCCGGGCCACTCCGCCATGACGCGCGCGACATTGTCGGCGCCGAACGGGTCAGCGAGGATGACGTCGTTCGCCATTCGGTCGAGCGAGGCGCCGTAGCGCGCGCAATAGTCGGGAATGCCGCCCGGCGCATTGAGCTCGATCGTCTCGAACGGCCCCATGAACGACCAGCGCAGGCCGAGCCCGTCCTTGATCGTCAGATCGAGATCCTGCGGCGAGCAGACGCCCGAGCCGACGATGCGGAACGCCTCGGCCAGCAGCACCGCCTGCAGACGATTGAGCACGAAGCCCGGCAGTTCGCGTTTCAGCGTGATCGGCGACTGGCCGGCCTGCGCGTAGATCGCCCGCGCCCGCTCCACCACCGCGGGATCGGTCCAGTCCGCCGGGGCCAGTTCGACGATCGGCGCGAGATGCGGCGGATTGACCGGATGGGCGACGAGACAGCGCGCCCGTCCCGGCAGCCCTTCGGAAAAGGCCGAGGCGACGATGAACGAGGTCGACGAGGCGAGGATCGTCTCCGGCGCGGCGAGCCGGTCCATCTGCGCGAACAGGGCGCGCTTGGCCTCCAGCGTCTCCGGCCCGTTCTCCTGCACCAGAACGGCGCCGGCGAGCGCCGCGGCGAGATCATGCGCGATGGTCACGCGCGCCAGCGACGCCTCGACGTCGGCGACGAGCCCGAGCCCGCCGAATTCGCGCAGGCTGTCGCCGATGAAGCTCTTCGCTTGCGCCGTTGCGGCCGGAACGGCGTCGAACAGCGCGACGTCGAAGCCGTGGCTGCAGAACACCGTCGCCCAGGCCCGCCCGATCAGGCCCGAACCGACGATCGCGATCTTGCTCATGCGTTTCCCTTCACAGCCAGAGCACCTTGCGGCGCAGATCGAGATCCTCGCGCAGCGCCTTCGATGGCCCGACATGCGTCACCCGGCCGCGCTCCAGCGCCACCGTCCGGTCGGACAACGCCAGCGCCAGATCGAGATGATGATCGACGATGACGATCGCGATGTCCTTGCGCAGCAAATGGAAGGCCTCGAACAGCTCTTCCGTAACCGCCGGCGACAGGCCTTCGAACGGCTCGTCGAGCAGCAGCACGCGCGTGTCGCCGGACAGCGCCCGCGCCACCGCCACCATCTGCTGCTCGCCGCCCGACAGATAGTCGGCCGGCGTGTCGAGCCGCTCCTTCAGGCGCGGGAAGAAGGCGAGCAGGCGCTCCTCGTCCCAATGCTTGCCGGCGCCGGTGAGGCGGCTGTGCCGGCCGAGGCCGAGATTTTCGCGCACGCTCATGCCGGCGAACAGGCCGCGCCCCTGCGGCACGAAACCGACGCCGGCGCGCGCGATGCGCCAGCTCGGCAGCCGCGCGATCGGCTCGCCGGCGAGCGCGATCTCGCCCGTGCGCGGCGGCGCGACGCCGATGATCGTCTTGAGCAGCGTCGACTTGCCGGCGCCGTTGCGGCCGAGCAGGGCGATCACCTCGTTGTCGCGCAGCTCGAGCGACACGCCGTCGAGAATGTGGCTCTTGCCGTAATAGGTGTGGACGTCCTGCAGCGCCAGCAGCGTCTGCGCGCCGGCCTGCGACTCGCGCGGCTTCCCGGCGATCGCGTGCGCGCCGGAGCCGATATAGACCTCCTGCACCTCCGGCGAGGAGCGCGCGTCCTCCACCGCGCCGTCGACCAGCACGGCGCCGTCGTTCATCACGGTGACATGATCGGCGATCTGGAAGACGCGGTCGATGTCGTGCTCGACGAGCAGCACGGGAATGTCCTTCGACAGCGTCTTGATCAGATCGCCGACGCGGCCGCGCTCGGCCGCCGCGAGGCCGGCGAGCGGCTCGTCGAGCAGCAGGATGCGCGGACGCGTCGCCAGCGCCAGACCCATGTCGAGCAGGCGCTGCCCGCCATAGGAGAGCGAGCCCGCCTCGGCGCGCTCGGCCCCGGCGAGGCCGGTCCAGCGCATCAGCTCGGCCGTCTCGGCGCCGACGCCCTCGAGCGTCGCGGCCGCGCGCCAGACATTCATGCGATGGCGATGCCGCGCCTGCACGGCGAGGCGGATGTTCTCCTCGACGCTGAGCGCCGTAAACAGGCTGGTGATCTGGAACGAGCGGCCGACGCCGGCGCGCGTGATCGCCTCCGGCGCGAGGCCGGAGATCGTCCGCCCGTCGAGCGTGACGCGCCCCTCGTCGGGCGGAAACAGGCCGGAGACGAGGTTGAACGCCGTCGTCTTGCCCGCCCCGTTCGGCCCGATCAGCGCATGCAGCGTCCGGTCGGCGACGGCGAAGCTGACGCCGCGCACGGCGCGGATGCCGCCGAAACTCTTGGCGACGCCCTCGACGATCAGCGCCGGCGCCGCCTCATGCGACTCGCGGATCAGCGCCGCCGGCACGGGTCCGGAGGCGCCCGCCTGGCGATTGGCCATCGCCGCCGCGTCGATCGTCTCCTTGCGGAACGGCTTCGTCAGCCGGCCCGCGACGCCGACCAGCCCGTCCGGCGAGAACACGATGAAGCCGACGAACAGCAGACCGAACCAGAGCAGCCAGTTCTCGGTGACCGTCGACAGATATTCGCGGAACAGGATGAAGAACAGCGCGCCCAGCGCCGGCCCGAGGAAGGAGCGCATGCCGCCGATCACGACCATCGCCAGCAATTCGCCGGAGAAGGCGACCGAGATCGGCTCGGCTGAGGTCATGCGGTTGTTGAACATCAGGAGCACGCCGGCGAGCCCGGTCAGCGTCGCCGACAGCGTGAAGGCGATCAGCTTGTAGGCGTTGGTCGGATAGCCGATGAAGCGGGCCCGCGTCTCGTTCTCGCGGATCGCCGACAGCACCGCGCCGACGGGCGAGCGGTGGAACCGCCACAGCGCCAGAACGCCGAGAAAGGCGATGCCCGCCACGAAGGCGTAATAGGCGCTCGAGGCTTCGAAATCGAGGCCGAACCAGACCGGCCGCGTGATGCCGCCGAGGCCGTTCTCGCCGCCTGTCACCGCCGTCCAGCGGAAGGCGATGACATAGAGCATCGCCGACAGCGCCAGCGTCAGCAGCGAGAAATAGACGCCGCGCCGGCGCAGGATCAGCGCGCCGAAACCCGCCGCCAGGAGCGCGATGACGATCAGCGCCGTCGCCGCCGGCAGGACGAAGGAGCCGGGAAACAGATTGCGCTGCGCAAGGCCGGCGACATAGGCGGCGAGGCCGAACCAGGCGCCATGCCCGAAGCTGACCAGCCCGGTCTGTCCCACCAGCACGTTGAGCGCCATGCAGGCGAGCGCGAAAACGACCACTTCGGTCGCCGACGTCCAGGTCAGGCCGATCGCATTGAGCCCGAAGGGCAGGGCGATCAGGCCGAATGCGGCGACGAGGAGCGAGCGGAGATCCGGCGTCATCGGCTCACTCGAAGCGCTGGATGCGTTCGCCGAACAGGCCGCGCGGGCGCACCAGCAGCACGATCAGCATCATCAGATAGATCGCCGCCGTCGAGCCGGCGGGATAGTCGATCGCCACCATGAAGCCCTTGACGAGGCCGACCAGCAGCGCGGCGACGACGACGCCCCAGAACGAGCCGAGCCCGCCGATGACGCAGACGACGAAGGCCGGCGTGATGATCTCCTGACCCATCGCCGGATGGATGGCGTAGATCGGCGCGAGCAGGACGCCGGCAAGGCCCGCAAGGCCGATGCCGAGCGCGGCGACCGACGTCATGTAGGGCTGCAGCGAAATGCCGAGCGCGCCGACCATGTCGGGATTCTGCACGCCGGCGCGCACCACGCGGCCGAACGAGGTTCTGTTGAGCAGCAGCCAGATCAGCGCGACGCAGACCACCGCGACGCCGATCAGCAGCGTGCGGTAATAGCTGTAGACGAAGTCGCCGACGAAAATCTGCCCGCGCAATTCGCGCGGCATGGAATAGGACAGCGGCGGCGCGCCGAAGACCCAGCGCAGCGCCTGCTCGGCGCACATCGCGAGGCCGAAGGTGAGCAGCAGCGACAGGATCGGATCGGCGCGATAGAAGCGCCGGAACAAGAGCCGTTCGATCGCCATGCCGATCAGCGCCACGGCGACCGGCGCGGCGACGAACGAGCCGGAAAAGCCGATGTAAGGCGAGAACACGATCGTCAGATAGGCGCCGAGCGCATAGAACGCGCCATGCGCCAGATTGACGATGCCGCCGAGCGAGAAGATCAGCGACAGGCCGAGCGCGATCAGGAGATAGTAGACGCCGTCGAGCAGGCCGTTCAGCATCTGCTGGAGAAAGAGCATCGGCGTCGTCTTGTTGGGGAAATGAGCGCCCGCGCGCCGCGACGCGCGGGCGGGAGATAGCGGCGCCTGAGGCTCAGGCGAACTTGCAGCTCGCCTCTTCCGGCGTCGTGGCGATCACTTCGAGGCTCTCATTGGGGCCGGGAACCGGCGCCGAGGACGTGAAGAGATCCCACTGGTTCTTCACCTGCGCCGCCGGCAGCGCTGTGATCGTGTACATCTCGTGCATCATCTGGTGGTCGGAGGCCCGGAAATAGCCCTCGCGCGTCTTCAGGATGTCGAACTTCGCGCCCTTCTCCCAATGCTCCATCAGCTTGGCGGAGTCGGTCGATTTCGTCTCGGTGATCGACTGGGCGAGAATCTTCATCATCATGTAGTCGCCCCAGGCCTGGTTCTCGGGCGGCTTGCCGTATTTCTTGGTGAACGCGGCGACGAACTTCTTCGAGCCGGGCGTGTCGAGCAGGTGGTGCCACACGACCGGCCATGTGCCGGCGAAATTGTCCTTGCCCGCCGCCCAGGCGAGCGCAGTGTCGAAGCCGAAGCCGGCGGCGGGCTGCGACAGGCCGAATTCGGCGTACTGCTTCAGGAAGTTCGTCACCTGATTGCCGGCGAGGTTGGTGATGACGACGTCCGGCTTCGCGTTGCGGATCTTCAGGAGATAGCCGGAGAAGTCGGTCGCATCCGTCGGCACCAGATCGTCGGCGAGCAGCTCGCCCTTGTTCTGCGCGAAGAAGCGCTTGGCGACGTTGGTGAGATCGTGGCCGAAGGCGTAGTCGGCAGTCAGCGAATAGATTTTCTTGCCCGAGATCAGCCCCTGCTGCAGCAGCGCGCGGCCCGCGGTCTTCACATACATCGAGTTCTGGCTCTCGATGTGGAACATGTATTTCTTGCAGTCCTTGCCGCGCAGCGCGTCGGAATTGCCGCCGGTGTTGATGAACAGCGTCTTGGTGCGGTCGGCGACCTGCGCGATGGTCAGGCACGAGGCCGAGGAAATCTCGCCGACGATCGCCATCACCTTGTCGCGCTCGATCATGCGCTCGGCCTTGACGGAGGCGGTCTGCGGATTGACCGAATCCTCCTTCAAAACTTCCAGCTTGCGGCCGGCGATGCCGCCCGCGCCGTTGATCTCCTCCACCGCGAGGTCGACCGCCATCACCGCGAATTCGCCGAGCGGGCCGAGGAAGCCGGTGCGCGGCGTCAGATGCCCGATGCGGATGACGTCGGCCTGCGCGCGCGAAATCGCCGGCATGCCGATCCCGGCGGCGAGGGCGGCCGAGCCGGCGCCCTTGATCAGGCCGCGACGCGTGGGACGCAGAATCTTGTCCATGGAGAACCTCCCGTTCGATCTTGTCGGACCGTGTCGCGGCGGAGCGTTCGGACCGCGCCCCTTGCCGCCGTCTGTGATCACAGATAGTTTGGCGCCATCCGGCGCGCTTGTCCAGTCGCCGCAGCGGTGGGTTCGGTGCTCGATCGCAGGTTCAGTCTCGATGAGCTGGAAGACGCGCCCGGCACGCTGTCCGATCGCGTCTATCGCCATCTCGCCGACCGGCTGATGTCGGGCCGTTTCGCGCCCGGCGACAAGCTGTCGCTGCGCGCCGTCGCCGAGGCGCTCGGCGTGTCGATGATGCCGGTGCGGGCCGCGGTCTCGCGCCTGTCGGCCGAGAGCGCGCTCGACGTCTCGCCCAAGCGCGCCGTGCTCGTGCCGCTGATGGGGGCGGCGCAGTTCCGCGATCTGACGCGCGTGCGCATTGCAATCGAGGGCGCGGCCGTGGCCTTCGCCTGCGATGGCGCCGACGCGGCGGCGCGGCGCGAGATCGCCCGGCGCGAGCGCGCCTTCCGCCTGCTCAGCCGCTCGCGGCGACCCGATCTCGCCGAGGCGGTCGAGGCCAACCAGGCCTTCCATTTCGCGCTCTATCGCGCCGCCGGCTCGCCCGAGCTGCTGGCGATCATCGAGCGGCTGTGGCTGCGCGCCGGCCCGGTGATCAATCTCGACCTGCGGGAAAATCCCGAGCGTCTGAAGCTCGGCGAGGCGGTGCGCTTCCACGCCGCCGCCCGCGCCGCGGTCGAGACTGGCGACGCCGAAGCCGGCCGCGCCGCCGTCGCCGCCGACATCGCCGGCGCGGCGCGCTTCATTTTGTCGAAGGGCCGCCTGCCCGAGTGAGGCGGCGCCAGGGAGACGATGACCACATGGACATGCAGATCGAGGGGTTGCGGGTTCTCGTCACCGCCGGCGCCGGCGGCATCGGGCTCGAAGTGGCGCGCGCCTTTGCCCGCGAGGGCGCCAAGGTGTTCGTCTGCGACGTCGACCGCGCCGCGCTCGAGGCGCTCGCCGCCAGCGACCCGGCGATCGGCGGCGCACTGGCCGACGTCGCCGATCGCGCCGCCGTCGCCCGCCTCTTCGAGGAAGCGACGGCCTTCCTCGGCGGGCTCGACGTGCTCGTCAACAACGCCGGAATCGCCGGTCCGACGGCGCGGGTGGAGGAGATGCGGCCCGAGGACTGGGATCGCTGCGTCGAGGTGTGCTTGACCAGCCAGTTCAATTGCGCCCGGCTCGCCGTGCCGCTGCTCAAGAAGAGCCGCAACGCCTCGATCATCAATCTGTCCTCGGCCGCGGGCAAGAACGGCTTTGCGTTGCGTTCGCCCTATGCCGCGGCGAAATGGGGCGTCATCGGCTTCACCAAGTCGCTGGCGATCGAACTCGGCGAATTCGGCATTCGCGTCAACGCCATCCTGCCGGGGCTCGTGGCCGGCGACCGCATCCGCCGCGTCTTCGAGGCCAAGGCGCAGCAATACGGCAAGCCGTTCAAGGAGGTCGAGGCGGCCGCCTTCGCCGCCGCCTCGATCAAGGAATACATCACGCCGCAACAGCTCGCCGATCAGATGGTGTTTCTCGCCTCGCCGCGCGGGCGCACCATTTCGGGACAGGCCATCGCCATCGACGGCGACACCAAGATGCTGATGTAGGGCGCGTTGACTCGCGGCGCCGACTCCTCTGTTATTCCACGATGCAGCAACCGACCCGCAACGCCGCGCCGCCGCCCTCCTACTGGCGCGACGTCACGGCGCCCGGTCCCGACTGTCCGCCGCTCGCCGGCGACGTCGTGGCCGACGTGGCGATCGTCGGCGCCGGCTTCACGGGCCTGTCCACCGCGCTGCATCTGCGCGAACGCGGCGCGCGCGTCGTCGTCGTCGAGGCGGTCGAGCCCGGTCATGGCGCCTCGGGCCGCAACAACGGCCAGGTCATCCCGACGTTGACGCGGCTCGAGCCGGACGATCTCGTCGCCCGCTATGGCGCGGCCGGCGACCGCTTCGCCGATCTGGTGCGCGATTGCGCCGCGCTGCTGTTCGATCTGACCAGGCGCCACGCCATCGCAGCGGAAGCCGAGCAGACCGGCTGGATCCAGCCCGCGCATTCGCCCGGGCGCCTGAAGATCTCCGAAAAGCGCGTGCGCCAATGGGGCGCCCGCGGCGCGCCGGTCGAGCTGCTGTCGCGGGACGACGTGGCGCGCATGACCGGCTCGCCGATCTGGAGCGGCGGCTTCTGGAATCGCTCGGGCGGGCACGTCAACCCGCTGGCGCTGGCGCGCGGCCTCGCTTGCGCCGCGCTCGCCGCCGGCGCCGCGATCCACAGCCGCACGCCGGCGATGCGCATCGCCCGCGAGGCCGGCAAATGGCGCGTCGAGACGCCGGGCGGCGCGCTGCGCGCCGACGGCCTTCTGCTGGCGACCAACGCCTATTCCAGCGAATTCGCCTCTGCGCTCGCGCCCGACATCGCCCGCGAGGTGGTGCCCGTCCTGTCCTGGCAGATGGCGACGACGCCGCTCGGCGACAATGTCCGCCGCGCCATCCTGCCCGGACGACAGGCCGTGTCGGACACGCATGGCGATCTCTATTTCATGCGCTGGGACGCGCGTGGCGCGCTGATCTCCGGCGGCGCGCTGGTCGTGCCCGCGAACGGCGCCGCGCGGCTGCGGGCGCGTATCGGCGCGCGGCTGAGGCGCGTCTTCCCGCAGCTCGGAGATGTGGAATTCAGCCATGTGTGGAACGGCTACATCGGCATGACCGACGACTACGGGCCGCGCCTGCACCGGCTCGGGCCGAACGGCTACGCCTGGGTCGGCTGCAACGGCCGCGGCGTCGGCCTCGCCGCGGCGCTCGGGCGCGAATTCGCCGCGGCGCTGTCGGGCGAGGACGAGTCGCGGCTGGCGCTGCCCTTCTCGGCCGTCAGGCCCCTGCCGCTGCATGGCCTCGTGCGCCGCGTCGCGCCGCTGATGCTGCTCGACTATCGCCGCCGCGACGCCCGCGAGATCGCCTGACTGGAGCGCCAATGATGACCTCGACCGACCGGACCGTGCCTGTCGAACGCATGCAGGAGCTGCTGCGCCGCTCCTTCGCCATGCGCGCGGCCTTCTACGCCGAGACCTACGACGTCCTGCGCGAGACATTCGGTCGCGACGAGGCCTTGCGTCTGTGCAAGCAGATGACGCGACGCATGGGCGAGAAGATGGGCGCCGCCTACGCCGCCCACGGTCCGGCCGACATCGAGGGGCTGAAGACCGCCTTCCTCTCCGGCATCATCGAGGGTGAAGCGTTGTTCGCGCCCGAACTCGTGCGCTGCGACGCCAAAGGTCTGGCGATCGATTTCCACCGCTGTCCGCTGAAGGAGGCATGGGTCGCGCAGGGCCGAGACGACGCCTGGCTCGAGGACATGTGCGAGATCGCCGGCGCCATCGACGGCGGCCTGTTCGAAGCGGCTGGCTTCGTCTTCGCCGGCGAGACCTGGAAGCCGGGCCAGAACGGCTGTTGCAAGCTGCGCGTCCTGCCCGGGCCGAAAACATCGGCCTGAACGCTTGCCGGCGCTGCGCCGGCGTTGTCTGATAGCGATGAAAATTTTGCCCCGGAGGCCAACTTCGATGCACACCCGCCGCAGTCTCGTGATCCTCGCCGGCGCGCTCGCGCTCGCCGCCCCCGCCTTCGCGCAGCAGCCGACCTATCGCATCGGCTACCAGCTGCCGCTGACCGGCAACACCGCGCAGTACGGGCAGGATTTCAAGAACGCCGCCGAAATCGCGCTCGAGCGGTTCGGCAAGGCCGGCAAGCCTTTCAAGGTCGAGATCGTGTTCGAGGACAGCCGTTCCGACGCCAAGGAGGGCGTCGCCATCGCCCGCAAATTCGTCGACGACAAGACGATCGTCGGCGTCCTCGGCGACTTCACCTCCGGCGTCTCGATGGCCGCCGCGCAGGTCTACAAGGACGCCGGCATGCCGCAGCTTTCGCAGACCGCCTCGCATCCTGATTTCGTCAAGATTTCCAAGTGGCAGTTCCGCAACATCACGACCCAGGCCCAGGAGGGCCCGCTCAACGCCGACTGGATGTGGTCGCAGGGCTACAGGAAGGTCGCCGTCATCGCCGAGCAGAGCGACTGGGGTCAGACCGTGGTCTCCTATTTCGTCGACGCCTTCAAGGCCAAGGGCGGACAGGTGACGGTGTCCGAGATGTTCAATCGCGGTCTCGCCGACTTCCGGCCGATCATCACCAAGATCGCGCGCGAGCGGCCCGACGCGATCTACACCGGCTTCTTCTACGAGGACGGCGCGCAGTTCCTCAAACAGATGAAGCAGCTCGGCGCGACGATCCCGGTGCATTCCACCTCCGCCGCCTACAACCAGCAGCTGATCGCCCTCGCCGGCGCCGACGCCGACGGCATGAAGCTGACCGCCACCTTCCTGCCCAACAATCCCGCCGCCAACGTGCAGGAATTCGTTTCGGCCTGGAAGGCGCGCACCAATCAGGAACCCGGCCAGTTCCCGGCGCAGGCCTATGACGCGGTCAACATCATGCTCGCCGCTCTCGAGCGCGCCCATCCCAATGTCACGCGCGAATCGCTGCGCGACCAGCTCGCCGCGACCAAGGAGTTCCCGGGTGTGACAGGCGCCACCACCTTCGACGCCAACCGCGAGCCGGCCAAGCAGCTGATGCGCGCGCAGGTCAAGGGCGGCGTCTTCGCGCCCATCGCCAACTGACGAAACGCGCCGCGGCCGGCGCGGCCGCGGCGTCCCACAGATGGACTACTACCTCCAGCAGCTCGTCATCGGCCTGTCCCTCGGGATGGTCTACGCGCTCGTGGCGATCGGCTTCACGCTGATCTTCGGCGTGCTCAATGTCGTCAACTTCGCCCATGGCGAGGTTTATACGATCGGCGCCTATGCCGGCCTGTTCGTCGTCGCCGCCTGGGCGCCGCCGCTGGCGGCGCTGCTGCTTGCCGTGCTCGCCGTCGGCGCGCTGACCGGCGTCGGCCTCGAGCGTCTCGCCTTCCGGCCGTTCCGCCGCTTCACCGACGAGGCGAGCCTGAAATCGCGCGCCATGCGCGAGGCGACGCTGATGTCGTCGCTGGCGCTGTCGATCATCGCGCGCGAGGCGATCGAGCTGATCTACGGCTCGCAATTCCAGACCGTGCCGCTGAAGCTCCTGCTCAACGAACCGATCCGGCTCGGCCCTGTGACCATCGTCAACGGCGACGTCATCATCTTCGTCACCGCGCTCGCCATGCTGCTGGCGCTGCAATTCGTGCTGACGCGCACCCGCGTCGGCCTGTCGATCCGCGCCGTCTCCAACAATGCGCTCGGCGCCCGTTATGTCGGCGTCGATGTCGACCGCACCATCGCCTGGACTTTCGTCGTCGGCTCGGCGATGGGCGCCGTCGCCGGCATTCTCGTCGGCCTCTATTACGGCGCGATCTTCCCCAGCATGGGATTCAATCCCGGCGTCAAGGCCTTCGTCGCCATGGTGATGGGCGGTCTGTCCTCCATCCCCGGCGCGGTGATCTGCGCCCTGATCATCGGCGTCGCCGAGGCGCTGTCGACGATCTTCGTCGCCTCGGTCTGGCAGGAGCTGGTCGCCTACGCCTTTCTCATCGTCACGCTGATCTTCTTCCCGCGCGGCATTTTCGGAGGCGCCCGTGAGCGCGTCTGAGCGGCCGGGCAAGGGCCTGTCGCGGCTGCTGACGCTGGCGATCCTGATCGCCGTCTTCGCGCTGGCGCCGGCGGCGCTGTATCTTGCCGGCCGCAGCTATCTCTATCAGGTCGCCAACCTGATCATGATCTTCGCGCTGCTGTCGGCCTCGATGCATCTCGTCACCGGCGTCGCCGGCCTGTTGCAGCTCGGCCACGCCGCCTTCTACGGCGTCGGCGCCTACACCGCGGCGCTGCTGGCGACGCGCTTCGGTCTGCCCTTTCCGGCGACCATGCCGCTCGCCGGGCTCGCCGCCGCGCTGGTCGCCTTTCTCGTCGCGCTGCCGACCATGCGCCTCGTCTCGATCTATTTCGCCGTCGCGACCCTCGGCATCGGCCAGATGCTCTATCTGATCATGCTGAACTGGGTGGACGTGACCAAGGGGCCGAACGGCATCCTGCTGTTCAACGCGCTCAGGATCTTCAACTTCGACGCCTCGAAGCCGGCCATCGCCTATTACGTCGTCGCCGTGGTGACCGTCGTCTCGATCCTCGTCATTCATCGCCTGTCGCATTCCTACTACGGCAACGCCCTGCGCGCCCTGCGCGAGGACGATCAATGCGCCGAGGCGATGGGCGTCGAGACGGTGCGCCTGAAAATCCAGAGCTTCACCATCTCCGGCTTCTTCGCCGGCGTCGCCGGCGCCTTATGGGCGCACACCGCCGGCTATGTCTCGCCGGCCGATTTCAGTTTCACCGTGTCGATCCTGATCCTGTCGATGGTGGTGCTTGGCGGCCTCGGCTCGCTGCCGGGCGCGATCGTCGGCGCGGTCATCCTGATCGGCCTGCCCGAGCTGCTGCGCGAATTCAAGGCCGGCGACTACCGCAACCTGATCATCGGTCTGGTGCTGTTCTCGGTGATCCTGTTTCTGCCCAGGGGGCTGATCGGCGAAGCCTCGGCGCTCGACCTGATGCGCCGGCAGTTCGCCGGCGCGTGGCGGCGCGCGCCGGATCGACGCGGAGGCATGGGCTGGCGATGACCGCGCTCCTGTCCATCGAGGGCGTGACGCGCCGCTTTGGCGGCCTGACGGCGATCGACGACGTCACCGCCTCGTTGCGTCATCACGAACTCGTCGGGCTGATCGGCCCGAACGGCGCCGGCAAGACGACGCTGTTCAATCTGATTTCCGGCTTCACGCCGCTCAGCGCGGGCGCCATCTATTTCAAGGGCCGTCGCATCGACAGGCTGAAGCCGTTCGACATCGCGCATCTGGGCGTCGGGCGCACCTTCCAGAACCTGCGCATCTTTCCCAACATGTCGGTGTTCGACAATGTCTCGGTCGGCGCCATCGGCGCGCAGGGCGTCGGCGTCGTCTCGACGCTGCTGCGTCGGCGCGGCCCGGCCGAGGCGATTTCGGAACAGACCTGGGCCGCGCTGCGCGCCGTCGGCCTCGAGGCGCAGGCGACCGAGCTTGCCGCCAACCTGTCTTACGGCAGGCGCAAATATCTCGAGATCGCCCGCGCTCTGGCGCTCGATCCTGAACTGCTCATCCTCGACGAGCCGGCCGCCGGCCTCAACGACACCGAGACTCAGGGCCTCGCCGATTTCATTCGTCGCCTTCACAAAGGCGGCCTGTCGATTCTGCTCGTCGAGCACGACATGAAGCTCGTGATGTCGATCTGCCAACGCGTCGTCGTGCTCGCCTCGGGGCGCAAGATCGCCGACGCGCCGCCCGCCGTGGTCAAGGCCGATCCGGCGGTGCTCGAGGCCTATCTCGGGGTCGAGACGTGAGCGCGCCGATGCTCGAGATCGCCGGTCTGCGCGTCGTCATGGGCGCGCAGGAGATTCTGCGCGGCGTCGATCTGACCGTCGGCGCCGGCGAGATCGTCGCCGTCGTCGGCGCCAACGGCGTCGGCAAGACGACGCTGATGCGCGCCATCTCCGGCGTCTACCGGCCGAGCGGCGGGCAGATTCGTTTCGAGGGCGCGGACATCGCCGGCCTGGCCTCGCACCGCATCGTCGCGCGCGGCCTGTCGCAGGCGCCCGAGGGCCGGCAGATTTTCTCCTCGATGAGCGTCCGCGAGAACCTCGTGCTCGGCGGCGGCCCGCACGGCCTCGCCGAACTCGACCGCGTGCTCGCCCTGTTCCCGCTGCTCGGCGAGCGCATGAGCCAGAACGCCGGCTCGCTGTCCGGCGGCGAACAGCAGATGCTGTGCATCGCCCGCGCGCTGATGCGCCGGCCGCGCCTGCTGCTGCTCGACGAGCCCTCGCTCGGCCTCGCCCCGAAGCTGATCAGGATCATCTTCGATCTCGTCGCCTCGATCCGCGCCGCCGGCCTGTCGATCCTGCTCGTCGAGCAGAACGCCCGCGGCGCGTTGAAGATCGCCGATCGCGCCGCGGTGATGGAGGGCGGGCGCATCGCGCTCGCCGGCCGCGCCGCCGATCTCGCCGCCGACCGGCGCGTCGCCGAAACCTATCTGGGCGGACATGTGGAGGCCTGAATGAGCCAGCCCGCGCGAGTCGAGTTGCCGATGATCGAGCGTCGGCGCATCGAGGCGAACATCATCAAGCACATCTACGACACGCTGAAGGCCAGCCACGGCGTCGAGGTCGCGCAGAAGACGATCGGCGACGCGGTGCGCGCCGCCGCCGTCGCACAGGCCCGGCAGATGGCCGCCGATGTCGGCGGCAGGACGAACATGCGCACCTTCGTCGAGCGCCAGAGCGCCTGGACCGCCGAGGACGCGCTGCGCTTCGACGTGCTGCGCCAGACCGACGAGGTCTATGATTTCAACGTCACGCGCTGCCGCTATGCCGAGATGTACAGGCAGATGGGTCTCGGCGAGATCGGCCATCTGCTGTCCTGCCAGCGCGACGGCAGTTTCTGCGAGGGCTACGATCCGCGTCTGAAGCTGACCCGCACCCAGACCATCATGCAGGGCGCGAGCCATTGCGACTTTCGCTATCGCATGACTCGGGATGAGCCGAAAGCCTGAGCGCGTCCGTCAGGTCGCCATCAGCGTCCGGTTCTGTTCGCGCATGAACAGCGGCAGATAGTGCGGCCCGAAGGCGTTCTTGCCGGTCAGCCCCGAGCCCTTCCAGCCGCCGAAGCTCTGCACGCCGGGCCAGGCGCCGGTGGTCGCGCCGCTGCGCCGGTTGGCGTAGAGCGTGCCCGCCTCCATACGTTCGAGAAATCGCTCGAGTTCGGCGCCGTCGCGGCCATAGAAGCCGGCGGTGAGCCCATAGGCCGTCGCATTGGCGCGCTCGATCGCCTCGTCGAGCGAACCCGTCTTCTGCAGGGTCAGGTAGGGCAGGAACAGCTCCTCCTTGAGATGCCGATGACCGGGCGGCAGATCGCAGGTCAGCAGCGGCTCGACATAGACGCCGTGATCATGCGCGCCGCCGGAGAGCCGCGCCCCGCCGGCGAGGATCGTCCCGTCGCGCCGCGCCTCCTCTGCCGCGCGCGCATAGGCCGCGCCGGCCCGCGCGTCGATCAGCGGGCCGACGAAGACCTCGCGCCGCGCCGGATCGCCGACGCCGAGCGCACGCGTGCGCGCCGCGATCATCGGCGTCAGCGCGTCCCATACGGAAGCGTCGATATAGGCGACCTCGCAGGCGCTGCATTTCTGTCCCTGCAAACCATAGGCCGAGCGCACGAGGCCCTCGGCCGCCGCGTCGAGATCGGCCGAGGCGGCGACGATGGTCGCGTTCTTGCCGCCCATCTCGGCGATCACCGGACGCACGCCGGGGCCGCGCGCGAGCTCGGCGTGAATGGCGTGGCCCGCCTCCATCGAGCCGGTGATCGCCGCCCCGTCGACGCCCGCCGCGATCAGCGCGCGGCCGGTCGCGTCGTCGCCGCAGATCAGGTTGAACGCGCCCTCCGGCAGACCCGAACCGAGCAGGCAGTCGGCGATCAGGCCGGCGGTCAGCCCGGCGCCTCGGCTCGGCTTGTAGACGACCGTGTTGCCGGTGATCAGCGCGGCGACGATCATGTTGATCGGCGTCGCGATCGGGAAGTTGTAGGGGCCGATCACGGCGAAGACGCCATAGGGTCTGAGCCGCGTCGTCCCCGTCTCGCCCGGAACGGCCGTGGCGAGCGTGCGGACATAGCCGTCGTTGCGCGCCATCTCGGCGGCGTAGAAGGGGATCAGGTCGAGCGCCTCTTCCGCCTCGCCCATCGCCTCGAAGCGCGACTTGCCGACCTCCCACAGACAGGCGAGGCCGAGATCGAAACGCCGCTCCGCCAGCCGGCGGTTCGCCTCTTCGAGGATCGCGACGCGCTCGCGCCAGGGCCGGCGCGCCCAGCCGGGAAAGGCGGCGCGCGCCGCCGCGACCGCGCGCTGCGCCGCCGCCGGCGAAGCGGCGAGGCAATGGCCGAGCGTGACGCGATCGTCGATCGGGCTCGTCGCCGCATAGGGCTCGCCGTCTGCATCGGGCCGGCCGCCGATCAGATTGTCGATCCGTCGCCCGAGGCTTTCGCGCGCCCGCGGGATCGCTTCGTCGAGGAAGTCGTGCAGGCCGGAAAAATCGGCGCCGATATTGGTGTAGGTCACCCGCGGCAGATGGGGATGCTGCGCCACCTTCGCCTCCGCTCGACAGATCGCCGTCACTCTAGCGCTGCCTCCAGCCGACGATCACGTCTCGATCGCCGCCAGCAGCCGCGCCACATCGTCCCGCCCCTCGGCCGACAGCGGCGCCTGCGGGGGCAGGGGATCGCCGACCGCATAGCCCTGAATCTCCAGCCCGCCCTTGATGCAGGCCGCGAGGTTGTATTTCGCGAAGGCCTGGTTGAGCGCCCACAGCCTGCGCTGCAGCGCCATCGCCTCGTCCCAGGCGCCGGCCCGGCACAGCTCGTACAGTCGCACGCTGGCGCGCGGGGCGACGCAGGCCGGACCCGCCATCCAGCCCTTGCCGCCGATCAGCATCACCGCCGCCGGAATGTGCGCCGAGGCCGAGAACACGTCGAGTCGCCCCTGCGTGCGCTGCATGATCGACAAAAGCCGCCCGGTGTTGCTCGAGGCGTCCTTGATGGCGACGACATTTGGCAGCCGCGAAAGCCGCTCGATCACCGGCAGCGACAGATCGGCGCGCTGGAAAGTCGGATTGGTGTAGAGCACGACGGGCAGCGACGTCGCCCCGGCGATCGCCGCGAAGTAGCCCTCGATCGCTGCGTCGTCGAGCGGAAAATAGGCCTCCAGGATGGCGAGCACGCCGTCGGCGCCGAGCCCCTCCATCTCGCGCGTCTGCGCCACCGCCTCGGCCGTCGTCGTCGCGGCGACTCCGGCGACGACCGGCACGCGCCCCGCCGCCGCCGCGATCGTCGTCTCGACGACGCGGCGCTTCTGAGCGCGGTCGAGATAGGCGAATTCGCCGGTCGAGCCGAGCGGCGTCAGCCCATGCACGCCGGCCTTGATCAGATCGTCGCAGAGCCGCGCCAGAACGGCCTCGCGCACCCGCCCGTCGGCCTCGACCGGCGACACCAGATAGGGAAAGACGCCGTGAAACGCTGCACCCATCTGTCTGCTCCCCGCGCTGCGCCGATCACCACTCCTTAGCGCGTTCCGGGCAGAATGGGCGCCGGGAGAACGCGCATGGACGAAGTGATCGCGCGCATGAGCGCCGGCGAATTCTACGATCCGGCCTCGCCGTCGCTGGTCGCCGCGCGTCGGGCGACGGCGGGCTGGCTGTTGCGCCTCGCCGCCGCCGCCGCCGACGCGCCGGAGCCCCGGCGCGCGCTGCTGGCCGAGCGGTTGGCGGACATCGGCGAGGGCGCCGAGATCCGCGCGCCGTTCCATTGCGACTACGGTTTCAACATCCGTCTCGGCGCCCGCGTCTTCCTGAATTTCGGCTGCGTCATCCTCGACGTCGCGCCGGTGACGATCGGCGAGGGCGCCCAGCTCGGGCCCGGCGCGAAGCTGATCGCCGCCGATCATCCGCGCGATCCCGAGCGCCGCCGCGCCGGGCTGGAGTTCGGCCGCCCGGTGACCATCGGCGCGAATGCCTGGATCGGCGCCGGCGCGATCATCCTGCCCGGCGTCACGGTGGGGGAGGACGCGATCGTCGCGGCCGGCGCCGTCGTCACCCGCGACGTGGCCCCCGGCGCGACCGTGCTCGGGGTTCCCGCTCGTCCGGGCTGATCCCCGGCCTTGCCAAGGCGGGGGCGATGCGGCAAGAAGGCCGCGCCCCGCAGGAGTGTAGCTCAATTTGGTTAGAGCACCGGTCTCCAAAACCGGGGGTTGGGGGTTCGAGTCCCTCCACTCCTGCCAGCGGTTCCTGACGTTGTGACGCCCGCGGCGCCGCTTGGCGCCCGCCTCCCGGCATGCATAGTCCCCGCTTCGCCCACCGGGAGACGTGGAATGACCCTGCCGGCCGATCATCCCCGCCTCTGGAAGCGCGACTACAGCCACGGCGAACTGATCGCCGACGGCGCGGTGCACGCCATCGCCATCCTCGCCGGCCTGATCGCCTTCGCCGCGCTCTTCGCCCGTCTCGCCCAGATCGGCGACTGGAGTTCGGGCGTCGCGGCGGCGATCTATGCGGCGAGCTTCTTCCTGATGTTCGGCTTTTCCTGCGCCTACAACATGACGCCGCCCTCGCACCTCAAATGGCTGTTGCGTCGCCTGGATCATTCGGCGATTTACATCATGATCGCAGGCACTTACACGGCCGCTCTGGCGCAGGTGAAAGACGCCGCCTGGGGCTGGACTCTGATCGCCGTGGTGTGGGCCGGGGCGCTCGCAGGCGCGATTCTGAAACTGGCGCTGCCCGGCCGCTATGACCGGCTGGCCGTGCTCGCCTATCTGCTGCTCGGCTGGGTCGGCGTCCTCGCCCTCGGCCCGCTGCTCGACGCCTTGCCGCGGCCGACGCTGACGCTGCTGCTGGTCGGCGGCCTCGTCTATTCGCTTGGCGTGATCTTCTATAAGTGGCACGCCCTGAAGTTCCAGAACGCCATCTGGCACGCCTGCGTGGCGCTCGCCGCTTTTCTGCAGTTCGCCGGCATCGCCTACGCAATGTGGTCCTGAGCCGCCCGGCGACGTCTTGCGCGGCGTCGGGGCCGCGTCTATATGACCCCTCGTGGCGCGCGACCCCCCGGTCCCGCGCCGCGAATGTTTCGGGGACTCGCCATGGCGGGCGCCCGGCGGGGCGCGGACCGATCCGCGGGGATGTCAGATGGCCAATCCGTTCGAATTCATCCAGCAGGTGCGCGCCGAGGCCGCCAAGGTCACCGGGCCGACCCGCCGCGAGACGATGATCACCACCGGCATGGTGCTGCTGATGGTCTTTCTCGCCTCGATCTTCTTCGTGATCGTCGATCAGGTTCTGCTGTTCATTCTGGGCTTCGTTCTCGGCGCCGGCCGCTGAGGCTGCGCCTGACCATGTTGGGGATGTGAGGGGACATGAGCGAGCGCCAGCGCTGGTACATCGTGCACGCCTATTCGAACTTCGAGAAGAAGGTCGCCGAATCGATCCGTGAGCAGGCCGCCCATCGCGGCCTCGCCGACAAGTTCACCGAGGTGATGGTGCCGACCGAGCAGGTCGTCGAGGTGCGCCGCGGCCGCAAGGTGAATTCCGAGCGCAAGTTCTTCCCCGGCTATGTGCTGGTGCGCTGCGACCTCACCGACGAGGTCTACCACCTGATCAAGAACACGCCGAAGGTCACCGGCTTCCTCGGCGCCGATTCGAAGCCGATGCCGATCCCCGATCACGAGGCCGATCGCATCAAGGGCCAGGTCGCCGAGGGCGTCGAGCGTCCCAAGCCCTCGATCCATTTCGAGATCGGCGAGCAGGTGCGCGTCGCCGACGGCCCCTTCGCCTCCTTCAACGGCGTCGTCGAGGAAGTCGACGAGGGCCGCTCGCGCATCAAGGTCGCCGTCTCGATCTTCGGCCGCGCGACGCCGGTCGAACTGGAATTCGGCCAGGTCGAGAAACTCTGAGGGCTGTCGCCCGCCGTGATTGCGCGCGCAGCGAAGCAATCCGGTAGCGCGGCGTCGCGTCACGCCGGCTCGTCGCGATGCACGTCGTGGACGCGCACCGCTTCCATCTCGCCCGGCTTTTCCAGCCAGCGCGGATGGCGCAGCGTGCGCGTTGTGTCGGCGCGGCCCGCCGCCCAGTGGTCGCGCATCGAGGCGCCCGAGAACTCGTAGTCCTGCGATTGTTCTTCGTAGGTGGCGCGCTGATAGATCAGATGCACGATGCCGACCTGCGGCGTCTCCTCGGTTTCGGCGAGGAAGTTCCGATCCTCGGCTGACAGCGCCTGCGCCGGCAGCCGCTTCAGCGCCGCGCGCAGCCGCGCCCGCATGGTGTGGGTGCGGCGGAAGGCGTCGGTGTTGTTGCGCGTGCGCGAGGAGTAGAGAATCTCCTTCTGCCGCGCCAGCACCGCCGTCATGTCGCGCGGCGCCTCGCCGCGCGCGCTGAACAGGTCGACCTGGAAAATCAGCGTGTCCTGTAGCGCCTCGAATTCGAGCACATACTGCAGCGGGGTGTTGGAGACGACGCCGCCGTCCCAATACGCCTCGTTGTCGATCACGACCGCCGGAAAGCCCGGCGGCAGCGCCCCCGACGCCATCACATGCTCCGGCCCGAGCCGCTCCTTCGCCGTGTCGAAGAAGCGGAAATTGCCGCTGCGCACATTCACCGCCCCGACCGACAGGCGCACCGCGCCGCTGTTGAGCCTGTCCCAGTCGACGAGCTCCTCGAGCGTCGCGCGCAGCGGCGCGGTGTCGTAGAAACTCGTCGCCCCCGCCGCGCCCGCCGGCAGCAGCCAGGGATTGATCGGACGCGGCGAAAAGAACCCCGGCGCGCCGGCGGCGAGCGCGCCGAAGGCGCTCGACAGGTTGAAGGCGCGCCGCATGACGTCGCCGAACGGCGCGAAGGCCGGCGCGCCGGACGTGACGCGTCGCCAGAATTCGGCGAGCCGCGCGACGCGGCGCTCCGGCGCGTTGCCGGCGATCAGCGCGGCGTTGATCGCGCCGATCGACACGCCGCTGATCCAGGTCGGCTCGACCCCGGCGCCGTGCAGCGTCTCGTAGACGCCGGCCTGATAGGCGCCGAGCGCGCCGCCGCCCTGCAACGCCAGCGCGACGCAGTGATAAGGCGCGATGGCGCGGCCGATCGCGGCAGAATCGAGCGGTTGCGCGTCGTTCATGGCGTTCGCTCCGTGCAAGGCCCGATGTTGAGCGCTGCGCGCGCCGTCCGCAAGCGGCGCGTCGCCGCAAGGTCACATCGCCACCACATTCGCGCGCTTCCTTCGCGCCGGGGCTGGCGTCGTCCGATTGCAGGAGGCGCAGCGCATGCGGCAAGGGCTTCAGACATTCGAACCGGCGGGGCAGGCGGGTCGCCCGGTCGCGCCGCTGCGCCAGAAGGATCCGCGCGCGGCGGCCTGCGCCTTGCGCGGCGTCGACCGGCTGCGCCTCGACGCCGCCGCGCGGCTGTTCGGCGACGTCGCGCGCGCCGTGCGCCGCAGCCGCGGCGGCCCGACGCGTCTTCTCGATCTCGATTGCGGCTTCGGCTTCGTTTCGGCGCTGATCCGCTGGCCGCTGCGGGCCGAACAACTCCTCGACCGCTATCGCGCCCTCGCCGCCGCCGCTCTCGGCGTCGAGGATCTGGCGTTGCTCGATCAACACTTCTTCCGCGCCTGGCCGCGCCCCGACATCGCCGTCGTCGGCCTCGACGCGAGCGCGTCGGCGCTGCGTTACGCCCGTCGCGTCGGCGTGCTCGACGCGACGATCTGCGCCGACCTCGAAACCGCCGCTCCGAAGCCGGACGACGCGCGCAAGCTCGCCGGCGTCGATCTCGTCATCGCCGCTGGCCTCGTCGGCGAGCAGAGCCTGTCGCGTCTGTTCGCCGCCTGTCCCGAACGCAAGCCGTGGTTCGTCTGTCTGGCGCCGCGCAGTGGCGAAGGCCGCATTCTCGCCGACCTCTGCGCCGCGCACGGCTTCGTCGTCGAGGATCTCGCCATCGCGCCGGCGCCTTTCGCCGACGCAGTCGCGATGCCTGGCGTCGCGCCGGTCACCGGCGGTCTTCTGGCACGCTCCGCCGCCGAGGCGCAGGAGCCCGTTGCGCGGCTCATCGAGTCGACGGGCCCCGAACCGCCGCGCGCGCGCCGGGTGCGCGGGCGGCGTTGAGCGTCAGGCGGTCTCGGCCGGTCCCTGTCGCAGATGGCAGGCGGCCCGATGCGCGCCGCCGATGTCGCGCAGGTCTGGCGCATCGCTGCGGCAGCGGTCGAACGCGTAGGGGCAGCGCGTGTGGAAATGGCAGCCCGGCGGCGGCGCCAGCGGGCTCGGCACGTCGCCCTGCAGGATGATGCGGCTGGAGATCGCCGTCGGGTCGGGCACCGGCACCGCCGACAGCAGCGCCTGCGTATAGGGGTGCTGCGGCGTGGAAAACAGCACCCGCTTGTCGGCGATCTCGACGATGCGGCCGAGATACATCACCGCGACGCGATGGGCGATGTGCTCGACGATGGCGAGATCGTGGCTGATGAACAGCAGCGCCAGGCCCAGCTCCTTCTGCAGATCCTGCAGCAGATTGACGATCTGCGCCTTGACCGACACGTCGAGCGCCGACACCGCCTCGTCGCAGATGATCAGATCGGGTTCGGCCGCCAGCGCCCGGGCGATGCCGATGCGCTGGCGCTGGCCGCCGGAAAATTCGTGCGGCCAGCGTCCGGCCGCCTCGCGCGGCAGGCGCACCTTGTCGAGCAGGGAGGCGATGCGCGCCTCGATGTCGGCGCCATTCGCCAATCCAAAATTGCGGATCGGCTCGGCGAGGATGTCGCGCACGCGCAGCCGCGGATTGAGGCTCGAGAACGGGTCCTGAAAGACCACCTGAATCTTGCGCCGGAGCGGGCGCAGGGCGCCCGCGCCCATCGCCTCGATGCGCGTCCCGTCGAGGATCACCTCGCCGGCGGTGACGTCGAACAGGCGCAGCGCCGCCTTGCCGACGGTCGACTTGCCGCAGCCGGATTCGCCGACCAGCGCCAGCGTCTCGCCGCGGTCGATGGCGAAGGACACGCCGTCGACCGCCCGCACCGCGCCAAAATGCTTCTTCAGATCGCGGACCTCGAGGATGGCCTGGCTCATGCCGCAGCGACCTCGCGTTCGGCGTGATGGCAGGCGACGACATGGCCCGGCGCTTTTTCTTCGAGCGCCGGCGTGATCCTGCGGCAGACCTCGTCGGCGCGCGCGCAGCGTGAAGCGAAGACGCAGCCGACGATCTTCTGCTTCAGGCTCGGCACGAGGCCCGGTATTTCGGCGAGGCGCGAGGACTCTCCCGACAGCGAGGCGCCGAGCTTGGGCACGGCCCCGAGCAGGCCCTGCGTGTAGGGATGGCGCGGCCGCGCGAACAGGGCGCGGGCGGAGGCCTCCTCGACCTTGCGGCCGGCATACATCACGACGACCTGCTCGGCGACTTCGGCGACGACGCCGAGATCATGCGTGATCAGGATGATCGCCGCCCCGACGCGGCGTTTCAGATCACGCATCAGGTCGAGAATTTGCGCCTGCACCGTGACGTCGAGCGCCGTCGTCGGCTCGTCGGCGATCAGGAGCTTGGGATTGCAGGCGAGCGCCATGGCGATCATCACGCGCTGGCGCATGCCGCCGGAGAGCTGGTGCGGATATTCGCGCACGCGCCGGTCCGGCGCGGGAATGCCGACCAGCGTCAGCATCTCGACCGCGCGCCTTTCGGCCGCGGTCTTGTCGAGGCCCTGATGCAGGCGCAGCGTCTCGCCGATCTGCCGACCGATAGTCAGAACCGGATTGAGCGAGGTCATCGGCTCCTGGAAGATCATCGAGATTTCGTTGCCGCGAATGTCGCGCATCTGCTGCGGCGTGCAGGCGAGCAGGTCGCGCCCCTCGAACAGGATGCGCCCGGCGATGCGCCCCGGCGGCTCCGGAACGAGGCGCAGGATCGACATCGCGGTGACCGACTTGCCGCAACCGGATTCGCCGACGATCGCCAGCGTCTGCCCCGCCTCGACCTTCAGCGACAACCCGTCGACCGAACGGTTGACGCCGTCCGGCGTGCGGAAATGCGTCTGCAGATTGTCGATCTCGAGCAGCGCCACCTCAGAGCCTCTTGACCATGCGCGGATCGAGCGCGTCGCGCAGCCCGTCGCCGACGAGATTGACCGCCAGCACCGTCAGCGACAGGAAGATCGCCGGAAAGAAGATGATGTAGGGCTTGACCTGCCACAGCGCCCGCCCGTCGGCCATGATGTTGCCCCAGGACGGGATGATCGGCGGCGTGCCGGCGCCGATGAAGGACAGGATCGACTCGACGATCATCGCCGAGCCGCAGATATACGTCGCCTGCACGGTGAGCGGCGCCACCGTGTTCGGCAGGATGTGACGCAGGATGACGCGCGGCGTCGTCGTGCCGGTGGTGATCGCCGCCTCGACATAGGGCTGTTCGCGCAAGGTCAGCACGACGCCGCGCACCAGCCGCGCCACGCGCGGCGCCTCGGCGATCGAGATCGCCATGACGACATTGCTGACGCTCGCCCGAGTCAGCGCCATCAGCGCCACGGCGAGCAGGATCGGCGGGATCGACATCAGCCCGTCCATCACGCGCATGATGACGCCGTCGAGCCAGCGCACGTAGCCGGCGACGAGGCCGATGGCGAGGCCGATCGCCGAGGCGATCGCCGCCACCGCGAAGCCGACGAGCAGCGACACGCGCGCCCCGTAGAGCACGCGCGAATAGATGTCGCGGCCGAAGGCGTCCGACCCGAACCAGAATTCGGCCGACGGCGCGCGCGTGCGCTTGGCCGGCGCGAGCGCCGTCGGATCGACCGTGCCGAGCCAGGGCGCGAACAGCGCGACGAAGGCCATGACGGCGAGGATCGCAAGGCCGATCGCCATGGTGGGATGACGCATCGCAAAGCCGAGCGCGCCGGTCCGCACGCGCACCGGCGGCAGAATGTCGGGCAGCGCCGGGGCTGCGGCGTAGCGGGCGTCGGCGCTCTCGCTCAATAGCGGATCCTCGGATCGAGCAGCGTGTAGAGAAGGTCGACGGCCAGATTGACCAGAACGTAGACGAAAGAAAACATCAGCACGACGCCCTGGATCACCGGATAGTCGCGCCGTACGATCGCGTCGATGGTCAGCCGGCCGAGGCCGGGAATGGCGAAGACGCTTTCAGTCACCACCGCACCGCCTATCAGCAGCGCGACGCCGATGCCGATCACGGTGACGATCGGCACCGCCGCGTTCTTCAGGGCGTGCAGGAACAGCACCGGCCGCTCGGCGAGGCCCTTGGCGCGGGCGGTTCGGATGTAATCCTGCGACAGCACCTCGAGCATCGTCGCCCGCGTGATGCGGGCGATCAGCGCGATATAGACGAAGCCGAGCGCGATCGAGGGCAGGATGAGGTTTTCCAGCCACGGCCAGAGGCCTTTGGCGATCGGCGTGTAGCCCTGCACCGGCAGCCAGTCGAGTTCGAGCGCGAAGACATAGGCGAGCAGATAGCCGACGACGAAGACCGGCACGGAGAAGCCGATGACGCCGAGCGCCATCAGCGCCCGGTCGAGCCAGCTGCCGACGCGCCAGGCCGCGACGACGCCGATCGGCACGCCGACGGCGATCGCCAGGATCAGCGTCACGAACATCAGCGAGAAGGTCGGCTCCAGCCGCTGACGGATCAGCTCGGTGACCGGCAGACCGGTGAACATCGAGGTGCCGAGATTGCCGGTCAGCACCTGTCCGGTCCACTCGGCGAAGCGCACCAGAAAGGGCCGGTCGAGGCCGAGGCTCTGGCGGATGCGCTCGACATCCTGCGGCGAGGCCTGGTCGCCGGCGATCACCGCGGCCGGATCGCCCGGCGCGATGTAGAGCAGCGAGAAGACGAACAGCGCGACGATGGCCATCACCGGGATCATGGCCAGCACGCGTCGGAAGATGTAGCCGGACATCAGGGTCGCCAGTTGCGCCGTCGCCCGCCCCGGCCTTGTCGCCGGAGCGGGTCGGCGGCAAGCCGCCTCACGCTTTCTTGACGCCCCAGAACCACGGCAGCGGGCCGCTGCGCACGCCCTCGAGCGAGGTGCGCCAGCCCTGATAGCCGAGGAAGAAGCCGGTCGGGATGTAGCTGACATGCTCCATGCTGCCGCGGTTGATCTTCTCGGCGATCTTCTTCTCCTCCTCGATCGTCTTGGCCTCGTACCAGGAGGCGATGTCGGCCTCGATCTGGTCGTTCTGCGGCCAGCCGAACCAGGCCTTGTCGCCATTGGCGCGGATGCCGATGTTGCCGACCGGCGTCGCCGTGTCGACGCCCGCATGCCAGGTGTGGAACATGCCCCAGCCGCCCTGGCCGGGCGGGCTCTTCGAGGCGCGGCGCTGGCCGACGGTGCCCCAGTCGGTGGCGACGAAATCGACCGTCATGCCGATCTTCTTCAACACGTCGGCGGTGATCTCGCCCATCGCCTTGGTGATCGGCTGGTCCTGCGCGACGACGCAGACCACCGGTTGGCCGGCGTAACCGCTTTCCTTCAGCAGCCGTTTCGCCTTCTCGAGGTCGGGCTTCTTCAGCGCCTCGCCGCCGACTTCCGTGTACATGTAGGAGGTCGGCGTGAACACGCAGGGGCAGGGCTTCCACAGCGCGTCCTCCGAGCCGACGATGGCGCGCATGTAGTCTTCCTGGCTGATCGCCGCCTGCACCGCCTGGCGCACCTTGATGTTGTCGAAGGGCGGATGCATGTGGTTGAGCCGGAACGAGCCGATGTTGCCGAGCGGATCGGCGATGTCGATCTTGATGTTGCGGTTGCGCTTGAGCACCGGAACGAGATCGGGAATGGGATTCTCCCACCAGTCGACCTCGCCGTTCTGCAGCGCCGCCGAGGCGGTCGCCGGATCGGGCATGATCACCCATTCGACGCGGTCGACCAGCATGTTCTTGGCGCCGGCGAACCAGTCGGACGCCTCGCTGCGCGACACGTAGTCCTTGTTGCGCTCGAAGGCGGCGGTGGCGCCGGGCTTCCAGTCGCCCTTGACGAATTTCATCGGGCCGGAGCCGACATAGTCGTCGATCTGCTTGAACGGGTCGGTCTTGGCGATCCGCTCGGGCATGATGAAGCAGATCGGCGTGCCGATCTTGCCGAGCGCCATCAGCATCTTCGGATAGGGCTTCGACAGCACCCATTTGAAGGTGCGGTCGTCGACCGCGGTCAGCTCCTTCTGGATGGCGCGCAGCATCAGCCCCATGCCGTCGCGCTGCGACCAGCGCTCGATCGAGGCGACGCAGTCCTTCGCCCGCACCGGCTCGCCGTCGTGGAACTTCAGCCCTTCGCGCAGTTTGAACGTCCAGGTCAGACCGTCGGAGGAGACCTGTTCGCTCTCCACCATCTGGCGCTGCGGCTCCAGCTTGGCGTTCATGCCGTAGAGCATGTCCCAGACTAGTTGCGAGGCGTTGCGCACCACGTACTGGGTGCCCCAGATCGGATCGAAATTGGCCAGATTGGCCTGCGGCACGAATTTGATCGTCTTGACGCCCTGGGCGATCGCCGGGGCGGCGAGCGGCCCGGCGGCGGCGCCGACGCCGACCGCGCCAAGACCCTTCAATACGCTTCTGCGATCCATGTCCGGCTCTCCCCTGACGCCGCGGTCGGGCCTGCTTCAGCGCCGCCCCGTCTCCCGGCTCCGGCTGCTATCCGAACGGTCCGCCGATCGCCTGTCAACACGATTTAGGCGCCGCGCGCGGGCGCCTTTTTCGGCGGCGCCGGGCGACGATTTCGCAGGCGCGTCAGCCGCTTTGGGCGACGCTCGCGGCGTCTCCGCCTGCCGCCTGCGCCGCCGCGGTTGCGCCCTGCCGGCGATCCTGCTAGGAGGCGCGCCTTCATACGTGGGAGTCGAGCCCGGCCGCCATCCGGGAGGCCTCGACGAACCACGGACTGCCAACCGGCGCCGGCGGACCCGCTCCGCAGTCGCCCCCTTTGGAGCAGAGAGAATGGCCAAGAAGATCACGGGTTACGTGAAGCTTCAGGTGCCGGCCGGCGCGGCGAACCCGTCGCCCCCGATCGGCCCCGCGCTCGGTCAGCGCGGCCTGAACATCATGGAGTTCTGCAAGGCGTTCAACGCGCGCACGGCGCAGATGGAGAAGGGATCGCCGATCCCGGTCGTCATCACCGTCTTCCAGGACCGGTCCTTCACCTTCGAGATGCGCCAGCCCCCGGTCACCTTCTTCCTGAAGAAGGCGGCCAACCTGAAGCTCGGCAAGAAGCCGGCCTCCGGCGCCAAGACGCCCGGCCGCGGCTTCGTTGGCAAGGTGACCAAGGCGCAGGTGCGCGAGATCGCCGAAAAGAAGATCGTCGATCTCAATTGCAGCAGCGTCGAGTCGGCGATGGCGATGATCGAAGGTTCCGCCCGTTCGATGGGCCTGCAGGTGGTGGAGTAAGCCCATGGCCAACGTCGGCAAGCGCATCGCCAAGGCCCGCGAGGGCGTCGAGCGCACCAAGCTCTATCCGGTCGATCAGGCCGTGAAGCTCGTCAAGACCAACGCCAGGGCGAAGTTCGACGAAAGCGTCGAGATCGCCATGAATCTCGGCGTCGATCCCAAGCATGCGGACCAGATGGTCCGCGGCGTCGTCAATCTGCCGAACGGCACCGGCCGCACCCTGCGCGTCGCCGTGTTCGCCCGCGGCGCCAAGGCCGACGAGGCGAAGGCGGCGGGGGCCGACATCGTCGGCGCCGAGGACTTCGTCAACGAGGTCGCCGGCGGCAAGATCGAGTTCGACCGCTGCATCGCCACGCCCGACATGATGGGTCTGGTCGGCCGCCTCGGCAAGGTTCTGGGCCCGCGCGGCCTGATGCCGAACCCGCGGGTCGGCACCGTGACCATGGACGTCGCGGCGGCCGTCAAGGCCTCGAAGGGCGGGGCGGTCGAGTTCCGCGTCGAGAAGGCCGGCATCGTCCAGGGCACGGTCGGCAAGGTGTCGTTCGACGAGGCGAAGCTCGTCGAGAACATCAAGGCCGTCGTCGACGCCGTCAACACGGCCAAGCCGCCCGGCGCCAAGGGCACCTACCTGCAGCGCGTCGCCCTGTCCTCGACGATGGGGCCGGGCGTCAAGGTCGAACTCGGCACCGTCACCGGGGCCTGACCGGCCGCGTCGGTTCACCGCCCGCGCCGGTCTTGACAAAGGGTGAATTTTCCCCTTGGCAGACCGGCTGCGACTGTATAGATAGCCGCTCACGGGGTCGGCAAGGCACGCGACCCCGCGTTCAATTCAGCTTCCGCTCTCCCGGCCCGCCAGGCGGGGAGAGGCGGTGGGAAGGCCGGAGGACCCGGGGGGAAAGCCTCGCGTCCGATCCGGCCATGTCCTGTCCGAGACTGCAGGCGCGCGGCCCGGTTCGCCGGGCGGCTTAATTCCGGAGCTCCGGAGCCTGCACAGACGGGGAAGACGGGATTTCGGTCCGCCCGCGGCAGCGGTCGGGCCGCAATCGGGTCGAACCATTCTCATCCGGCCGGCTTCCCAGCCGTCCCGGGGACAGGCGCTTCGAGGCCGCTGCCGCTGCAAGGCGACGCGGCGAATGCAACGGCGGGTTCGCCCGCCAACCGGAGAGAGCACCTCGTGGACAGAGCGGAGAAGAAAGAGTTCGTCTCGACGCTGCACGACGTCTTCGCCAAGACGTCGGTTGTTGTCGTGGCGCACTACTCCGGCCTCACGGTCGCCCAGATGCAGAAGTTGCGCAAGGAGATGCGCGCTGCCGGGGCGAGCGTTCAGGTCGCCAAGAACCGCCTCGCCAAGATCGCGCTCGACGGCACGGACGTCGCCTCCATCGCGCCCCTGATGAAGGGGCCGACCCTGATCGCCTATTCGGCCGATCCGGTGGCGGCGCCGAAGGTCGCCGTGGCCTTCGCCAAGGATCACGACAAGCTCGTGATCCTGGGCGGCGCCATGGGCAAGACCGCCCTGAACCCCGACGGCGTGAAGGCTCTGGCCACCATGCCGTCGCTGGACGAACTGCGCGCCAAGCTGATCGGGCTCGTCAATGCGCCCGCCACCAAGCTCGCCCAGCTCGCCACCGCGCCGGCCGCCAAGCTCGCGCGCGTGTTCAAGGCCTATGCCGATCGGGACGCGGCCTGACTGAGGCCACCCAAGTCAACATACGGTTCGAACCGAAATCCGAAGGAAACTGATCCCATGTCGAAGATCGAAAAGCTGGTCGACGAGCTGTCCGGCCTGACCGTTCTGGAGGCCGCCGAGCTCGCCAAGGCGCTGGAAGAGAAGTGGGGCGTCTCGGCCGCCGCGGCCGTCGCCGTCGCCGCCGCTCCGGGCGCCGCCGCCGCCGCCCCGGCCGCCGAGGAGCAGACCGAGTTTACGGTCGTGCTCGCCGCCGCCGGCGACAAGAAGATCGAGGTCATCAAGGAGGTCCGCGCGATCACCGGCCTCGGCCTCAAGGAAGCCAAGGATCTGGTCGAGGGCGCGCCCAAGACCGTCAAGGAAGGCGTCTCCAAGGACGACGCCGCCAAGATCAAGGCGACCCTCGAGAAGGTCGGCGCCAAGGTCGAGCTCAAGTAAGCGTCTTGAAGCCGCGTTTCGGCTTCGTTTCGTAGCGTTCAGGCCCCGGGGCGCGGCTCCGGGGCCATTCCGGCTTTGCGGGGCGGCTGACGCCGTCCGGCCCGCGCGGCATGCGGGCGACTGACGCCCGCCGCCCCGGCGGGCCCGATTTTCCCCGGACGATCCGTCCGGAACCGCTCCCGCCCGCCGCGGCGCGGAGCTCCGGCGAGAGGCCTTCTGGCCCGCCGGACGAGGTAGAGGTGCGAGGAGCGACATGGCGCAGACGTTCACCGGCCGCAAGCGTATCCGCAAGTTCTTCGGCCATATCCGCGAAGTCGCGGAGATGCCGAACCTGATCGAGGTGCAGAAGGCCTCCTACGACCAGTTCCTGCTCGTCGACGAGCCCAGGGGCGGGCGCCCCGACGAGGGCCTGCAGGCCGTCTTCAAGTCCGTCTTCCCGATCTCCGACTTCTCCAACGCGGCGCTGCTCGAATTCGTCAAATACGAGTTCGAGCCGCCCAAGTACGATGTCGACGAGTGCCGCCAGCGCGGCATGACCTTCGCCGCGCCGCTGAAGGTGACGCTGCGCCTCATCGTGTTCGATGTCGATCCCGACACCGGCGCGAAGTCGGTCAAGGACATCAAGGAGCAGGACGTCTACATGGGCGACATGCCCTTCATGACGTCGAACGGCACCTTCATCGTCAACGGCACCGAACGCGTCATCGTCTCGCAGATGCACCGTTCCCCCGGCGTGTTCTTCGATCACGACAAGGGCAAGACGCACTCCTCGGGCAAGCTGCTGTTCGCCGCCCGCATCATTCCCTATCGCGGCTCCTGGCTCGACATCGAGTTCGACGCCAAGGACATCGTGCATGCGCGCATCGACCGTCGCCGCAAGATTCCGGTGACGAGCCTGCTCTTTGCGCTCGGCATGGACGGCGAGGAAATCCTCTCCACCTTCTACAAGAAGGTCGTCTACACCCGCACCAAGGACGCCTGGCGCGCGCCCTTCGACGCTGAACGCATGAAGGGCGTCAAGGCGAGCGTCGATCTGCGCGACGCCGACACTGGCGAAGTCGTCATCGAGCAGGGCAAGAAGCTCACCGCCCGCGCCGCCCGCCTGCTCGCCGAAAAGGGCGTCAAGGCGCTGTCGGCGCAGGACGAGGATCTCGTCGGCCAGTATCTGGCCGAAGATCTCTACAACCCGCAGACCGGCGAAATCTACGCCGAGGCCGGTGACGAGATCACCCTCAAGTCGCTCGGCCAGCTGGTCGATCTCGGCTTCGAGGAGGTGCCTGTCCTCGACATCGACCACGTCACCGTCGGCCCCTACATCCGCAACACGCTGGCCGTCGACAAGAACGCCTCGCGCGAGGACGCGTTGTTCGACATCTACCGCGTCATGCGGCCCGGCGAGCCGCCGACTATCGACACCGCCGAGGCGATGTTCCATTCGCTGTTCTTCGACGCCGAGCGCTACGACCTCTCGGCGGTCGGCCGCGTCAAGATGAACATGCGCCTCGATCTCGACGCGCCCGACACGATGCGCGTGCTGCGCAAGGACGACATCGTCGCCGTCGTGCGCGCCCTCGTCGATCTGCGCGACGGCCGCGGCGAGGTCGACGACATCGACCATCTCGGCAACCGTCGCGTGCGCTCGGTCGGCGAACTGATGGAAAATCAGTATCGCCTCGGCCTGCTGCGCATGGAGCGCGCCATCAAGGAGCGCATGTCGTCGGTCGACATCGACACCGTGATGCCGCAGGACCTGATCAACGCCAAGCCCGCCGCCGCCGCGGTGCGCGAGTTCTTCGGCTCCTCGCAGCTCTCGCAGTTCATGGACCAGACCAACCCGCTCTCCGAGATCACGCACAAGCGTCGTCTCTCGGCGCTGGGTCCGGGCGGCCTGACGCGCGAGCGCGCCGGCTTCGAGGTGCGCGACGTGCATCCGACGCATTACGGCCGCATCTGCCCGATCGAGACGCCGGAAGGCCCGAACATCGGCCTGATCAACTCGCTCGCCACTTTCGCGCGCGTGAATAAATACGGCTTCATCGAGGCGCCCTATCGCAAGGTGCGCGACGGGCGCGTCACCGACGACGTCGTCTATCTCTCCGCGATGGAGGAGCAGAAGCACTACGTCGCCCAGGCCGACGCCGTGATCCAGAACGGTCAGCTGACCGAGGACCTCGTCGTCTGCCGCCACGCCGGCGACGTGCTGATGGCGCCGCGCGAGCGCGTCGACTTCATGGACGTCTCGCCCAAGCAGCTCGTCTCTGTCGCCGCCGCGCTCATTCCGTTCCTCGAGAACGACGACGCCAACCGCGCGCTGATGGGTTCGAACATGCAGCGCCAGGCCGTGCCGCTGGTGCGCGCCGACGCGCCCCTCGTCGGCACCGGCATGGAATCGGTGGTCGCCCGCGACTCCGGCGCCGCCATCGCCGCCCGCCGCGCCGGCGTCATCGACCAGATCGACGCCACCCGCATCGTCGTGCGCGCCACCGAGGAGATGGACCCCCGCAAGCCGGGCGTCGACATCTACCGGCTGATGAAATACCAGCGCTCCAACCAGTCGACCTGCATCAACCAGAAGCCTCTGGTGCGCGTTGGCGATGTGGTGAAGAAGGGCGACATCATCGCCGACGGGCCCTCGACGGACCTCGGCGATCTGGCGCTCGGGCGCAACGTGCTCGTCGCCTTCATGCCGTGGAACGGCTACAACTTCGAGGACTCGATCCTCCTCAACGAGCGCATCGTCAAGGACGACGTGTTCACCTCCATCCACATCGACGAGTTCGAGGTGATGGCGCGTGACACCAAGCTCGGCCCCGAGGAGATCACCCGCGACATTCCCAACGTCTCGGAAGAGGCGCTGAAGAATCTCGACGAGGCCGGCATCGTCTACATCGGCGCCGAGGTGCAGGCCGGCGACATTCTCGTCGGCAAGATCACGCCGAAGGGCGAAAGCCCGATGACGCCGGAGGAAAAGCTCCTGCGCGCCATCTTCGGCGAGAAGGCCTCCGACGTGCGCGACACCTCGCTGCGCGTGCCGCCGGGCGTGCAGGGCACGATCGTGGAAGTGCGCGTCTTCAACCGCCACGGCGTCGAGAAGGACGAGCGCGCCCAGGCGATCGAGCGCGAGGAGATCGAGCGTCTCGCCAAGGACCGCGACGACGAACTCGCGATCCTCGACCGCAACGTCTACGCCCGCCTCGGCGATCTGCTGGTCGGCAAGACGGCGATCTCCGGCCCGAAGGGCTTCAAGAAGGACAGCGAGGTCTCCCGTCAGACGCTCGCCGACCATCCGCGCTCGCAATGGTGGACCTTCGCGGTCGCCGACGACGCGCGCATGGGCGAGATCGAGGCCATGCGCAAGCAGTACGACGAGTCGAAGAAGCTGCTCGAGAGCCGCTTCCTCGACAAGGTCGAGAAGCTGCAGCGCGGCGACGAGCTGCCGCCCGGCGTGATGAAGATGGTCAAGGTCTTCGTCGCGGTGAAGCGCAAGATCCAGCCCGGCGACAAGATGGCGGGCCGCCACGGCAACAAGGGCGTCGTCTCGCGCATCGTGCCGCAGGAGGACATGCCGTTCCTCGCCGACGGCCAGCCCGTCGACATCGTGCTCAATCCGCTCGGCGTGCCTTCGCGCATGAATGTCGGGCAGATCCTCGAGACGCATCTGGGCTGGGCCTGCGCCGGTCTCGGCAAGCAGGTCGGCGACGCGGTGAACGCCTATCTGCGCAAGGGCGACGCCAAGCCGCTGCGCGCCAAGCTGAAGGACATCTACGGCGATCACGAGGACCTGAAAGGCCTCGACGACGCCAGCCTCGTCGAGCTCGGCGAGAACCTGCGCCGCGGCGTGCCGATCGCAACGCCCGTGTTCAACGGCGCGCGCGAGGCCGACATCGTCGCCATGCTCGAGCAGGCGGGCCTGTCCTCCAGCGGTCAGGTGACGCTGTATGACGGTCGCACCGGCGATCCCTTCGATCGCAAGGTGACGGTCGGCTACATCTACATGCTGAAGCTGCACCACCTCGTCGACGACAAGATCCACGCCCGCTCGATCGGCCCCTACTCGCTCGTCACCCAGCAGCCGCTGGGCGGCAAGGCGCAGTTCGGCGGCCAGCGGTTCGGCGAAATGGAGGTCTGGGCGCTCGAGGCCTATGGCGCGGCCTACACGCTGCAGGAAATGCTCACCGTCAAGTCCGACGACGTCGCCGGCCGCACCAAGGTCTACGAGTCGATCGTGCGCGGCGACGACACCTTCGAGTCCGGCATTCCCGAAAGCTTCAACGTGCTCGTCAAGGAGATGCGTTCGCTCGGCCTCAATGTCGAGCTGATCTCGGCCAAGAAGGCCGACGCGCCGCCGGCGGAAGCGGCGGAGTGAGACAGGCAATGGCGAACGGCGAGGGCAGGGCGGCGCGCAGGTAAGGACGAATGTCCCGATCCGCCGGCCCTGACCGCCGCTCGTATCCGACTATCCTTTTGCTGGCGCCGGCCGCCCGCCGCGCCAACTGGAGACGGTGATGAACCAAGAGGTCATGAACCTTTTCAATCCGGTCGTGCAGCCGCAGGCGTTCGACCAGATTCAGATCTCCATCGCGAGCCCTGAGAAAATCCTGTCCTGGTCGTTCGGCGAGATCAAGAAGCCGGAGACGATCAACTACCGCACCTTCAAGCCCGAGCGCGACGGCCTGTTCTGCGCGCGCATCTTCGGGCCGATCAAGGATTACGAGTGCTTGTGCGGCAAGTACAAGCGCATGAAGTACAAGGGCGTCATCTGCGAGAAGTGCGGCGTCGAGGTGACGCTGTCGCGCGTGCGCCGCGAGCGCATGGGCCACATCTCGCTCGCCGCGCCGGTCGCGCACATCTGGTTCCTGAAGTCGCTGCCCTCGCGCATCGGCCTTCTGCTCGACATGACGCTGAAGGATCTCGAGCGCATTCTCTATTTCGAGTCCTACATCGTTCTCGACGCCGGCCTCACCCCGATGAAGGAGCGCCAGCTCCTCAACGAGGAGGAGTATCTGCGCGCCCAGGACGAATACGGCCAGGACTCGTTCACTGCGCTGATCGGCGCCGAGGCGATCCGCGACCTGTTGCGCAAGATGGACCTCGAGAAGATCGCCGCCGAGCTGCGCGTCGAGATCGCCGAGGCCAAGACCGAGCTCAAGCCCAAGAAGCTCGCCAAGCGGTTGAAGATCATCGAGGCCTTCATCCAGTCCGGCAACAAGCCGGAGTGGATGGTGCTGACCGAAGTGCCGGTGATCCCGCCGGACCTGCGTCCGCTCGTGCCGCTCGACGGCGGCCGCTTCGCCACCTCCGATCTGAACGATCTCTACCGCCGCGTCATCAACCGCAACAACCGCCTGAAGCGGCTGATCGAGCTGCGCGCCCCCGACATCATCATCCGCAACGAGAAGCGCATGCTTCAGGAGGCGGTGGACGCGCTGTTCGACAACGGCCGTCGCGGCCGCGTCATCACCGGCGCCAACAAGCGGCCGCTGAAGTCGCTCGCCGACATGCTGAAGGGCAAGCAGGGCCGCTTCCGCCAGAATCTGCTCGGCAAGCGCGTCGACTATTCCGGCCGCTCGGTCATCGTCGTCGGCCCGGAGCTCAAGCTGCATCAATGCGGCCTGCCGAAGAAGATGGCGCTCGAGCTGTTCAAGCCGTTCATCTATTCGCGCCTCGACGCCAAGGGCCTGTCGGCCACCGTCAAGCAGGCCAAGAAGCTCGTCGAGAAGGAGAAGCCCGAGGTCTGGGATATTCTCGACGAGGTCATCCGCGAGCATCCGGTGATGCTCAACCGCGCCCCGACCCTGCATCGCCTCGGCATTCAGGCCTTCGAGCCGGTGCTGATCGAGGGCAAGGCGATCCAGCTTCATCCGCTGGTCTGCGCCGCCTTCAACGCCGACTTCGACGGCGACCAGATGGCCGTGCACGTGCCGCTGTCGCTCGAGGCGCAGCTCGAGGCGCGCGTCCTGATGATGTCGACCAACAACATCCTGCACCCGGCCAATGGTCAGCCGATCATCGTGCCCTCGCAGGACATCGTGCTCGGCCTCTACTATCTGACGCTGGTGCGCGACGGCGACGTCGGCCAGGGCATGATCTTCTCCGACATGGGCGAGATCGAACACGCCCTGTTCTCGCGCGCCATCACGCTGCACACGAAGATCAAGGGCCGCGCCCGCGCCTATGACGCGCAGGGCAAGGCGATCTGGAAGACCTACGACACGACGCCCGGCCGCATGATGCTCGGCCAGCTGCTGCCGCGCCACGCCAAGGTGCCTTTCGACGTCGTCAACAAGCTGATGACGAAGAAAGAGATCTCGAACATGATCGACACCGTCTACCGCAACTGCGGTCAGAAGGAGACGGTCATCTTCTGCGACCGCATCATGGCGCTCGGCTTCCGCGAGGCGTTCAAGGCGGGCATTTCCTTCGGCAAGGACGACATGGTCGTCCCTGAGACGAAGGAGAAGATCATCGCCGAGACCAGCGCCCTCGCCAAGGAATACGAGCAGCAGTACAATGACGGCCTGATCACCCAGGGCGAGAAATACAACAAGGTCGTCGACGCCTGGGCCAAGTGCTCCGATCGCCTCGCCGAGGAGATGATGGCGCGCATCTCGACGGTGAAGAAGGACAACACCGGCCGCGATCAGCCGATCAACTCGATCTACATGATGGCCCATTCCGGCGCGCGCGGCTCGCCGGCGCAGATGAAGCAGCTCGCCGCGATGCGCGGCCTGATGGCCAAGCCCTCGGGCGAGATCATCGAGACGCCGATCATCTCGAACTTCAAGGAGGGCCTCACCGTCCTCGAATACTTCAACTCCACGCACGGCGCCCGCAAGGGCCTCGCCGACACGGCGTTGAAGACGGCCAACTCCGGCTACCTGACGCGTCGTCTCGTCGACGTCGCGCAGGATTCGATCATCACGATGAACGATTGCGGCTCGCAGAACGGCATCCGCATGCGCGCCATCGTCGACGCCGGCCAGGTGGTCGCCTCGCTCGCCGTGCGCATTCTCGGCCGCACCGCCGCCGAGGACCTCGTCGATCTCGACGGCAAGGTCATCGTGCCGGCCGGCGAGATGATCCAGGAGTGGCATATCGACCGCATCAACGCCGCCGGCATCCAGGAGGTGAAGATCCGTTCGGTGCTCACCTGCGAGGCCAAGAACGGCGTCTGCGGCAAGTGCTACGGCCGCGATCTGGCGCGCGGCACGCCGGTCAATCTCGGCGAGGCTGTCGGCGTCATCGCCGCCCAGTCGATCGGCGAGCCGGGCACGCAGCTGACGATGCGCACCTTCCACATCGGCGGCGCGGCGCAGATCGCCGACCAGTCCTTCATCGAGTCGAATTTCGACGGCGTCGTGAAGGTCCGCAATCGCGCCGTGCAGCGCAATTCGGAAGGCGACCTGATGGTGATGGCGCGCAACGTCGCCATCGTCATCGTCGGCCCGGACGGCGCCGAGCGCGCGGTTCACCGCGTGCAGTACGGCTCCAAGCTGCGCGTCGACGAGGGCGACAAGGTCAAGCGCGGCCAGCGCATCGCCGAGTGGGATCCCTACACCCGCCCGATCCTCACCGAGTCGGACGGCGCGATCGGCTTCGAGGACCTCGTCGAGGGCACCTCGATGTCGGAGTCGATCGACGAGGCGACGGGCATCGCCAAGCGCGTCGTCATGGACTGGCGCCTCAACACGCGCTCGGCAAATCTCAAGCCGGCGATCGTCATCAAGGGCAAGGACGGCAAGATCGCCAAGCTCGCCCGCGGCGGCGAGGCGCGCTACACGCTGCCTGTCGAGTCGATCATCGCCGTCGATCCCGGCGGTCAGGTCAAGGCCGGCGACGTCATCGCCCGCATCTCGATGGAAGGCGCCAAGACGCGCGACATCACCGGCGGTCTGCCGCGCGTCGCCGAACTGTTCGAGGCCCGCCGCCCGAAGGAGCACGCGATCATCGCCGAGATCTCCGGCACGGTGCAGTTCGGGCGCGACTACAAGAACAAGCAGCGCCTGTCGATCGTGCCGCACGAGGAGGGCGAGGAGCCGCGCGAATACCTCATCCCCAAGGGCAAGCACATTCACCTGCAGGACGGCGACGTCGTCGAGAAGGGCGACTACATCGTCGACGGCAACCCGGCCCCGCACGACATCCTGGCGATCAAGGGCGTCGAGGAGCTCGCCGCCTACCTGGTCAACGAGATCCAGGAGGTCTACCGGCTGCAGGGCGTCAACATCAACGACAAGCACATCGAGGTGATCGTCCGCCAGATGCTGCAGAAGGTCGATATCGTCGACGCCGGCGACACCGACTTCCTGCCCGGCGAGCAGGTCGACCGCACCGAGCTCGACGCGGCCAACGAGAAGGCGCTGGCCGAGGGCGGCAAGCCGGCCTCCGGCACGCCGGTGCTGCTCGGCATCACCAAGGCCAGCCTGCAGACGCGCTCCTTCATCTCGGCCGCCTCCTTCCAGGAGACGACCCGCGTGCTGACCGAGGCCGCCGTCAACGGCAAGGTCGACTCGCTCGAGGGCCTGAAGGAGAACGTCATCGTCGGCCGCCTGATCCCGGCCGGCACCGGCGCGGCGATGACCAAGCTGCGCGCCGTCGCCGCCGAGCGGGATTCGATGATCCTCGCCCAGCGCGCCGAAGCCTCGCAGGGCGAGGCCGCCCCGCAGCTGCCGCCCGCGGCGGAGTGAAGCGGGGCCTCGCGCCTTGCGCCTGAAATGACGGGGCCGCCCTTCGGGGCGGCCCTTTTTTTCGTCCGCTCCCCGCCCTTTTCCCGCCGCGCTATCCCCGCGGCGCCGCCCTTGCAGCGTCAAGACTTCGCCGGGCGGGTTTCGTCTGCTGCGTGCGCGACCGCACAGATTTGGGGCGGCCGCGTCCCAGAATGGCGCAAACCGACAGCCGGACCGCCGGCGAGGCGAATGGCGCAGGGGAAGACGATGGCGTCGACGGACTTTGGACGAATGAGCCAGGAAGAGACGGCGATCTTGTGCGCCGGGGCCCGCGCCCGCGGCATGGCCGACGCCTTCTCGCTGCTCGGCCTGCCCGCCGTGTTCATCGGCCCGCGCGGCGAGGTGCTGCATGTCGGCGCCGAGGCTGCGCCGCTGTTCGGCCGCGCCGTTGCCGTCGATGAGCGCCGCCTCGTCGCCGGCGCCGCCGGGGCCGGCCTGCGGCTGGAGGAGGCCTTGCGCGCCGCCATGGCCGAGGGCGCCGAGGCGACCGTGCCGCTCGCGACAGGGCAGGCGAGCCTGTTCGCGCATGTGATTCCCGTCCCGGCCTCGCCGGGCCAGCTTCTGTGCGCGGTCGTGCTGCTGCTCGAATCGCCGGATCGGGCCGCCGCGGGCCTCGCCGCCGCCGCCGTGGCGCGCCTTGCGCCACGCGATTCCGGGCCTTTCCTGTCGCATTGACCGCTTCCGGCGCCGCAGCGCAGCAAAGTTCAGGTTTTGGACTCGAAAGCTGTTGACGCGCCGGCGCGGGGCGTATAGGAACCCGCGCAGTTTCGACAGGCGGTAGGGACTTTTCGTCCTGGGCGACGCGCCCCGGACCCACGGCCCCTAAACGCTGTCGGCCTCACCGTGACTGGACGTCATTCCGCCTGCGGTTCGCCGCCGGCGGTCCAGAGGCACGATCGCGCTGCGGCGCGGTCCTCTGCATGTCACGCGCCGGACGCCCCTGTGGCGGAAGGCGCGGCTTCGTTTTGCGCGGCCGGGCGGGCGTGCGGGCGAAGTCGGGGTTCACTTCGACCGTTTTCGCTTGGGAAGGGCGACGATGCCGACGATCAGCCAGTTGATCCGCAAGCCGCGGCAACCGAAGACCTATCGTGAAAAGGCCCGCCATCTCGGCGCCAGCCCGCAGAAGCGCGGCGTCTGCACGCGCGTCTACACGACGACGCCGAAGAAGCCGAACTCGGCGCTGCGCAAGGTCGCCAAGGTGCGCCTGACCAACGGCTTCGAGGTCATCGGCTACATCCCCGGCGAGGGCCACAATCTGCAGGAGCACTCGGTCGTCATGATCCGCGGCGGCCGCGTCAAGGATCTGCCGGGCGTGCGCTACCACATCCTGCGCGGCGTGCTCGACACGCAGGGCGTCAAGGACCGCAAGCAGCGCCGGTCGAAATACGGCGCCAAGCGTCCGAAGTAAGATCAGAGGATCGAGACCATGTCCCGTCGCCACAGCGCCGAGAAGCGCGAGATCATCCCCGATCCGAAGTTCGGGGACGTCGTCGTCACCAAGTTCATGAACTCGATCATGTACGACGGCAAGAAGTCGGTCGCCGAGGCGATCGTCTACGGCGCGCTCGAGGCGGTCGAGACGAAGCTCAAGAGCGATCCGGTGCAGGTGTTCCGTCAGGCGCTCGACAATGTCGCCCCGGCGATCGAGGTGCGCTCGCGGCGCGTCGGCGGCGCCACCTACCAGGTGCCGGTCGAGGTGCGCACCGAGCGCCGTCAGGCGCTGGCGATCCGCTGGATCATCTCCGCCGCCCGCGCCCGCAACGACAAGACGATGATGGATCGTCTCGCCGCCGAACTGATGGACGCCTCGAACAATCGCGGCGCCGCGGTGAAGAAGCGCGAGGACACCCATCGCATGGCCGAGGCGAACCGCGCCTTCGCCCATTATCGCTGGTAATTCGGCCGGCGCTCGCGCCCGCCCGCTCTCTCAGGACGACTCCGATGGCCCGCAGCCACAAGATCGAAGACTACCGAAACTTCGGGATCATGGCCCACATCGACGCGGGCAAGACCACGACGACGGAGCGCATCCTTTATTACTCCGGCAAGTCCCACAAGATCGACGAGGTGCATGACGGCGCCGCGACGATGGACTGGATGGAGCAGGAGCAGGAGCGCGGCATCACCATCACGTCGGCGGCCACGACGACGTTCTGGAACGACAAGCGCCTCAACATCATCGACACGCCCGGCCATGTCGACTTCACCATCGAGGTGGAGCGTTCGCTGCGCGTGCTCGACGGCGCCGTCTGCGTGCTCGACGGCAACCAGGGCGTCGAGCCGCAGACCGAGACGGTCTGGCGCCAGGCCGACAAGTATCGCGTGCCGCGCGTCGTCTTCGTCAACAAGATGGACAAGATCGGCGCCGATTTCTATCGCTGCGTCGACGACATCGTCACCAAGGTCGGCGGCAAGCCGGTCTGCATGCAGCTGCCGATCGGCGCAGAAAACACCTTCAAGGGCATCGTCGACCTCGTCCGCATGAAAGCGGTCGTCTGGGAGGACGAGGGCCTCGGCGCGAAGTATCACGACGAGGAAATTCCGGCCGATCTCGTAGAGAAGGCCAAGGAATATCGCCTCAAGCTGATCGAGGCGGCCGTCGAGCTCGACGACGACGCCATGCACGCCTATCTCGAGGGCCACGAGCCCGACGAGGCGACGCTGAAGCGCCTGGTGCGCAAGGCGGTGCAGCACATCACCTTCCATCCCGTTTTCTGCGGCTCGGCCTTCAAGAACAAGGGCGTTCAGCCGCTGCTCGACGCCGTCGTCGACTATCTGCCCTCGCCGGTCGATCGCGAGGCGATCAAGGGCGTCGACATGGATTCGGGCGCCGAACTCGTCCGCAACCCGTCCGACGAAGACCCCTTCTCCATGCTCGCCTTCAAGATCATGGACGATCCCTTCGTCGGCACCATCACCTTCTGTCGCGTCTATTCCGGCAAGGTCGAGACCGGCACCTCGGTGCTGAACTCGACCAAGGACAAGCGCGAGCGCGTCGGCCGCATGCTGCTCATGCACGCCAACAACCGCGAGGACATCAAGGAGGCCTATGCCGGCGACATCGTCGCGCTGGCCGGCCTCAAGGACACGCGCACCGGCGACACGCTCTGCGATCCGCAGAAGTCGGTGATCCTCGAGCGCATGGAATTCCCCGAGCCGGTGATCGAGATCGCCATCGAGCCGAAGTCGAAGGCCGATCAGGAGAAGCTCGGCATCGCGCTGTCCAAGCTCGCCGCCGAGGATCCGTCCTTCCGCGTGTCGACCGATCAGGAGAGCGGCCAGACCATCCTCAAGGGCATGGGCGAACTGCATCTCGACATCAAGGTCGACATTCTCAAGCGCACCTACAAGGTCGACGCCAACATCGGCGCGCCGCAGGTCGCCTATCGCGAGAAGCTGACCAAGCGCACCGAGATCGACTACACGCACAAGAAGCAGACCGGCGGCACCGGACAGTTCGCGCGCGTCAAGATCATCTTCGAGCCGGCCGAGGCCGGTGCAGGCTCGAGCTTCGAGTCGAAGATCATCGGCGGCGCCGTGCCGAAGGAATACATCCCCGGCGTCGACAAGGGCATCAACTCGGTGATGGGCGCGGGCATTCTCGCCGGCTTCCCCGTCGTCGACGTCAAGGCGACGCTCATCGACGGCGCCTACCACGACGTCGACTCCTCCGTGCTCGCCTTCGAGATCGCATCCCGCGCCGCGTTCCGCGAGGCGCTTCAGAAGGGCGGTTCGGTCCTGCTCGAGCCGATCATGAAGGTCGAGGTCGTCACCCCCGAGGAATATACGGGATCGGTGATGGGCGATCTCCTGAGCCGTCGCGGTCAGGTGCAGGGTCAGGACATGCGCGGCAATGCGACCGTCATCAACGCGATGGTCCCGCTGGCGAACATGTTCGGTTACGTGAACAACCTGCGGTCGTTCACGCAGGGACGCGCCAATTTCACGATGCAGTTCGACCACTACGAGCAGGTGCCGTCGAACGTCGCGGCTGAAATCCAGGCGAAATACGCGTGAGGCCATAGGCCCTCGCGACATTGAAACGGACGCAGGCAGTTCAAGGAGACCGCCATGGCTAAGGAAAAATTCAACCGCACGAAGCCGCATTGCAACATCGGCACGATCGGTCACGTCGACCACGGCAAGACGTCGCTCACCGCGGCGATCACCAAGGTCCTGGCCGAGACGGGCGGGGCGACCTTCACGGCCTACGACCAGATCGACAAGGCGCCGGAAGAGAAGGCGCGCGGCATCACCATCTCGACCGCGCATGTCGAGTACGAGACGAAGAACCGTCACTACGCGCATGTCGACTGCCCTGGCCACGCCGACTATGTGAAGAACATGATCACCGGCGCCGCGCAGATGGACGGCGCGATCCTCGTCGTCTCGGCCGCCGACGGCCCGATGCCGCAGACCCGCGAGCACATCCTGCTCGCCCGTCAGGTCGGCGTGCCGGCCCTCGTCGTGTTCATGAACAAGGTCGACATGGTCGACGACGCCGAGCTGCTCGATCTCGTCGAGCTCGAGGTGCGCGAGCTCCTGTCGAAGTACGAGTTCCCCGGCGACGACATTCCGATCGTCAAGGGCTCGGCGCTCTGCGCGCTCGAGAACCGCGAGCCGGCGCTCGGCCATGACGCGGTGCTCAAGCTGATGGAGGCGGTCGACGCCTACATCCCGCAGCCCGAGCGTCCGAAGGACATGCCCTTCCTGATGCCGGTCGAGGACGTGTTCTCGATCTCCGGCCGCGGCACGGTCGTCACCGGCCGCGTCGAGCGCGGCGTCATCAAGGTCGGCGAGGAAATCGAGATCGTCGGCCTGAAGCCGACCATCAAGACCACCGTCACCGGCGTCGAGATGTTCCGCAAGCTGCTCGACCAGGGCGAGGCCGGCGACAACATCGGCGCGCTGCTGCGCGGCACGAAGCGTGAAGAGGTCGAGCGCGGCCAGGTGCTGTGCAAGCCCGGCTCCGTCAAGCCGCACACCAAGTTCAAGGCCGAGGCCTACATCCTCACCAAGGACGAGGGCGGCCGGCACACGCCGTTCTTCACCAACTACCGTCCGCAGTTCTACTTCCGCACCACCGACGTCACCGGCATCGTCAAGCTGCCGGAGGGCACCGAGATGGTGATGCCGGGCGACAACGTGACGATGGAGGTCAACCTCATCGTTCCGATCGCCATGGAGGAGAAGCTGCGCTTCGCCATCCGCGAGGGCGGCCGCACCGTCGGCGCGGGCGTCGTCGCCTCCATCATCGAGTGATGTGAATTCGGTCGCGACCCGGACGCTTCGGGCGTCCGGGCCGCATGCCGGCTTCGCATCGGGCCTCCGGCCGCCGCGGCCGGATCGCTCGTCCGGGACGCGTAAGATCAGGGCAAGGTCATGAACGCTCAAAACATCCGCATCCGCCTCAAGGCGTTCGATCACCGCATCCTCGACGCGTCCACCAAGGAGATCGTGTCGACGGCCAAGCGGACGGGCGCGCAGGTGCGCGGACCGATCCCGCTTCCGACGAAGATCGAGAAGTTCACAGTGAACCGCTCGCCGCATGTCGACAAGAAGTCGCGCGAGCAGTTCGAAATTCGCACCCACAAGCGCGTTCTCGACATTGTCGATCCGACGCCGCAGACGGTCGACGCTCTCATGAAGCTCGACCTCGCCGCCGGCGTGGACGTCGAGATCAAGCTGTGATCGGCCACTAGGCCGGGCGCCTCTTCGCCAACGAACGCGCCTTGCAAGGAAACGAACCCATGCGGTCAGGTGTCATCGCACAGAAGGTCGGCATGACCCGCGTCTTCACGGATGCGGGCGAGCATGTGCCGGTCACGGTCCTGAAGGTCGACGGCTGCCAGGTCGTCGCGCACCGGACCAAGGACAAGAACGGCTATGTCGCGCTGCAGCTCGGCATCGGCCGGGCCAAGCCGAAGAACGTGCCGAAGGCCGAGCGCGAGCGCTTCGCCAAGGCGAACGTCGAGCCGAAGATGAAGCTCGCCGAGTTCCGCGTGAACGAGGACGGGCTGATCCCGGTCGGCGCCGAGATCACCGCCGATCATTTCGTCCCCGGCCAGTTCGTCGACGTCACCGGCACCTCGATCGGCAAGGGCTTCGCCGGCGGCATGAAGCGCTGGCACTTCGCCGGCCTGCGCGCCACCCACGGCGTGTCGATCTCGCACCGCTCGATCGGCGGCACGGGCGGCCGTCAGGACCCCGGCAAGGTCTTCAAGAACAAGAAAATGGCCGGCCACATGGGCGCCGACCGGGTGACCACGCTCAACCTGCGCGTCGTGCAGACCGATCCCGCCCGCGGCCTGATCCTGGTCGAGGGCGCCGTCCCCGGTCATGCGGGCGGCTGGATCTTCGTGCGCGACGCGGTGAAGAAGGCGCTTCCCAAGGACGCGCCGCATCCGGGCAAGTTCCGGGTTGCGGGCGCGCCGGACGGCGCCGAAGAGAAGAAGGAAGGCTGAGCGATGAAGATCGACGTCACCTCCCTCGACGGCAAGTCGGCCGGATCGCTCGAACTCTCGGACGCGATCTTCGGGCTCGAGCCGCGCGAGGATCTCATCGCCCGCATGGTCCGCTGGCAGCTCGCCAAGCGCCGCGCCGGCACGCATGCGGTCAAGAACCGCGCCGAGATCCACCGCACCGGCACGAAGATGTACAAGCAGAAGGGCACCGGCGGCGCCCGTCACGGCTCGGCCCGCGTGCCGCAGTTCCGCGGCGGCGGACGCGCCTTCGGCCCGCTCGTGCGCGATCACGGGCATGAGCTGCCGAAGAAGGTGCGCGCCCTGGCGCTGCGCCATGCGCTGTCCGCCAAGGCCCGCGACGGCGGCATCGTCGTCTGGGAGAACGCCGCGCTCGAGGCGCCCAAGACCAAGGCGCTGCAGGCCCGCTTCGAGGCGCTCGGCTACAAGAGCGCTCTGGTCATCGACGGCGAGGCGGTGAACGAGAACTTCGGCCTCGCCGCCCGCAACATCCACAATGTCGACGTGCTGCCGGTGCAGGGCATCAACGTCTACGACATCCTTCGCCGCGAGAAGCTCGTGCTGACCAAGGCCGCCGTCGATGCGCTGGAGGCGCGCTTCAAATGAGCCACGACCCGCGTCATTACGACGTGATCGTCTCTCCGGTCATCACCGAGAAGGCGACCAACGCGTCCGAGCAGAACAAGGTCGTGTTCCGGGTCCGCCCGGACGCCACCAAGCCGCAGATCAAGGAAGCGGTGGAAAAGCTCTTCGACGTCAAGGTCACGGGCGTCAACACGCTCGTGCGCAAGGGCAAGACGAAGCTGTTCCGCGGACGCCGGGGCACGCGCTCCGACGTCAAGCAGGCCGTCGTCACGCTGGCCGCGGGCCAGAAGATCGACGTCACCACCGGCCTGTGAGCGAGCTGTAGGGAACGAAAGCCATGGCGCTGAAGACATTCAAACCGATCACGCCGAGCCTTCGCCAGCTCGTCATCGTCGATCGCAGCGAGCTGCACAAGGGCAAGCCGGTGAAGGCGCTGACGGAGGGCCAGTCCTCCAGCGGCGGCCGTAACGCGCATGGCCGCGTCACCGTGCGCTTCCGCGGCGGCGGCCACAAGCAGGCCTATCGCCTCGTCGACTTCAAGCGCGCCAAGCGCGACGTCGTCGCCAAGGTCGAGCGGCTCGAATACGATCCCAACCGCACCGCCTTCATCGCGCTGGTGAAGTATGCGGACGGCGAGCTTTCCTACATCCTGGCGCCGCAGCGCCTTGCGGCGGGCGACGAGATCGTCGCCGGCGCGCAGGTCGACGTGAAGCCCGGCAACGCCATGCCGCTCGCCGCCATGCCGGTCGGCACGATCGTCCACAATGTCGAGCTGAAGATCGGCAAGGGCGGCGCCATGGCGCGCTCCGCCGGAACCTATGCGCAGATCGTCGGCCGCGACCAGGGCTATGTCATCCTGCGCATGAATTCGGGCGAGCAGCGCCTCGTCCACGGCCAGTGCTATGCGACGGTGGGCGCGGTTTCGAACCCCGACCACATGAACATCAATCTCGGCAAGGCCGGCCGCAACCGCTGGCTCGGCCGCAAGCCGCACAATCGCGGCGTGACGATGAACCCGATCGACCATCCGCACGGCGGCGGCGAGGGCCGCACCTCGGGCGGCCGTCATCCGGTCACCCCGTGGGGCAAGCCGACCAAGGGCAAGAAGACCCGCACCAACAAGTCGACCACGAAGTTCATCGTGACCTCGCGTCACAAGAGCAAGAAGAAGGGCTGATCCATGACCCGTTCGCTCTGGAAGGGCCCGTTCGTCGACGGCTACCTGCTGAAGAAGGCCGAGACGAGCCGCGGCTCGGGCCGCTCCGAGGTCGTCAAGATCTGGAGCCGCCGCTCCACCATCCTGCCGCAGTTCGTAGGCGTCACCTTCGGCGTCTACAACGGCCACAAGCACGTGCCGGTCACCGTCACCGAGGACATGATCGGCCACAAGTTCGGCGAGTTCGCTCCGACGCGCACCTTCCACGGTCACGCGGCGGACAAGAAAGCCAAGAAGGGCTGATCATGTCGAAGCCGAAATCCCCCCGCGCGCTCGGCGAGAACGAGGCCAAGGCCGTCGCCCGCAATCTGCGCGTCAGCCCGCAGAAGCTGAACCTGCTGGCCCAGCTCATCCGCGGCAAGAAGGTGGCGAGCGCGCTCGCCGACCTCGAGTTCTCGCGCAAGCGCATCGCTCACGACGTCCGCAAGACGCTCGAGAGCGCCATCGCCAACGCCGAGAACAATCATGACCTCGACGTCGACGATCTCGTCGTCGCCGAGGCCCATGTCGGCAAGGGCATCGTCATGAAGCGCTTCCACGCCCGCGCCCGCGGTCGCGCCGGCCGCGTCGAGAAGCCCTTCTCGCACCTCACCATCGTGGTGCGCGAAGTCGAGGCCGAAGCCGCCGCGCCCGCCAAGAAGTCCGCGGCCTGAGGAGAAGACTATGGGTCAGAAGATCAATCCGATCGGCCTTCGCCTCGGCATCAACCGCACCTGGGATTCGCGCTGGTTCGCCAGCAAGGGCGAATACGGCAAGCTGCTGCACGAGGACATGAAGATCCGCGAGGTTCTCCTCAAGAACCTCAAGCAGGCCGCCGTCTCCAAGATCGTCATCGAGCGTCCGCACAAGAAGTGCCGCGTCACGATCCACTCCGCCCGTCCCGGCGTGGTGATAGGCAAGAAGGGCGCCGACATCGACAAGATCCGCAAGATGGTGTCGAAGATCACCAAGTCCGAAGTGGTCATCAACATCGTCGAGGTGCGCAAGCCCGAGGTCGACGCGACTCTGGTCGCCGACTCCATCGCCCAGCAGCTCGAGCGTCGCGTCGCCTTCCGTCGCGCCATGAAGCGCGCCGTTCAGTCGGCGATGCGCCTCGGCGCCGAGGGCATCCGCATCAACTGCTCGGGCCGCCTCGGCGGCGCCGAGATCGCCCGCCTCGAATGGTATCGCGAGGGCCGCGTGCCGCTGCACACGCTGCGCGCCGACGTCGACTATGGCGTCGCCACCGCCCACACGGCCTATGGCGCCTGCGGCATCAAGGTGTGGATCTTCAAGGGCGAGATCCTCGAGCACGACCCGATGGCGCAGGACAAGCGCGCCGCCGAGGCCGATCATTCCGGTCCGAGCCGGCCGCGCCGCGAGCCGCGCGAGCCGCGTCACGCCGCCTGATCGGGCGGACCGCATTGCTGAGAGTTTGACCCATGCTGCAACCCAAGCGCACCAAGTTCAGGAAGGCCTTCAAGGGCCGCATCCGCGGCGCCTCGAAGGCGGGCTTCGAGCTGAACTTCGGTCAGTACGGCCTGAAGGCGATGGAGCCCGAGCGCATCACCGCGCGCCAGATCGAGGCCGCCCGTCGCGCCCTGACGCGCCACATGAAGCGCGCCGGCCGCGTCTGGATCCGTATCTTCCCCGACGTGCCGGTGTCGAAGAAGCCGACCGAAGTGCGCATGGGCAAGGGCAAGGGCGCGCCGGAATTCTGGGCGGCGCGCGTCGCCCCCGGGCGCATCATGTTCGAGATCGACGGCGTCGCGCCTGATCTCGCGCGTGAGGCGCTGACGCTGGCGGCCGCCAAGCTGCCGATCAAGACGCGCTTCATCCAGCGCATCGCGGAGTGAGGGAGCCAGAGATGAAATCCAAGCAGCGCCTCTCCGATCTGCGTGCGATGACCAGCGATCAGCGCTCCGACGAGCTGATGAAGCTCAAGAAGGAGCAGTTCAACCTGCGCTTCCAGCGCGCGACGGGTCAGCTCGAGAACACCGGCCGCGTCGCCGAGGTTCGCCGCGACATCGCCCGCCTCAAGACGCTCGCCGCCGCGGCGGCGAAGAAAGCCTGAAGGACAAGCCCATGCCCAAGCGCATTCTCCAGGGCGTCGTGGTCAGCGACAAGCAGGACAAGACCCTGGTCGTCAAGGTCGAGCGTCGCTTCACGCACCCGCTCCTGAAGAAGACGGTCCGCCGCTCGAAGAACTATCACGCTCACGACGAGAGCAAGAAGTTCAAGGTCGGCGACGTCGTCTCGATCGAGGAGACCAGGCCGATCTCGCGCCTCAAGCGCTGGAAGGTGCTGGACGCCGCCGCCAAGGCGTAACGGCGTCCGATCAACACTTCAGGCGAAGTCCGGCGGCCCCGCCCGCCGGAAACCTGTCTGACACGAAAGGCTCCAGGCCATGATTCAGATGCAGACCAACCTCGACGTCGCCGACAACTCCGGCGCCCGTCGCGTGATGTGCATCAAGGTTCTCGGCGGTTCGAAGCGCAAATACGCTTCGGTCGGCGACATCATCGTCGTCTCGATCAAGGAGGCGATCCCGCGCGGCCGCGTCAAGAAGGGCGACGTCATGAAGGCGGTCGTCGTGCGCACCGCCAAGGACATCCGCCGCTCCGACGGCTCGGTGATCCGCTTCGATTCCAACGCCGCCGTGCTGATCAACAACCAGTCCGAGCCGGTCGGCACCCGCATCTTCGGGCCGGTGCCGCGCGAGTTGCGCGCGCGCAACCACATGAAGATCATCTCGCTGGCTCCTGAGGTGCTGTGATGGCCGCCAAGATCAAGAAGGGCGACAAGGTCGTCGTCATCGCCGGCCGCGACAAGGGCAAGTCGGGCGAGGTCGTGCGCGTCATGCCGACCGAGCAGCGCGCGCTGGTGCGCGGCGTCAACCTCGTCAAGCGCCATCAGCGCCAGACAGCCCAGGCCGAGGGCGGCATCATCTCCAAGGAGGCGCCGATCCAGCTCTCCAACATCGCGCTGGCGGACCCCAAGACCGGCAAGCCGACCCGCGTCGGCTTCAAGATTCTCGACGACGGCCGCAAGGTGCGCGTCGCCAAGCGCTCGGGAGACCTGATCGATGGCTGACCCCAAGAACGACAAGGCCGGGAAAGAAAAGCCGGCCAAGAGCGACAAGGGCGCCGATAAGGCCGCCACGCCGAAGGATTCGGCCAAGGTCGCCAAGGATCCGAAGGTCGCCAAGGACTCCAAGGGCGCCAAGGGCAAGGGCGAGACCAAGCACGCCGCTTCGCCGGCCGTGCCGAAGGACTACAAGCCGCGCCTGAAGAAGCTCTACGAGGAGCAGATCCGCGAGAAGCTGGTCAAGGAGTTCGGCTACAAGAACGCCCTCGAAGTGCCGAAGATCGACAAGATCGTGCTCAACATGGGCGTCGGCGAGGCGGTCAACGACACCAAGAAGGTGACGGCCGCGGCCGCGGACCTCGCGCTGATCGCCGGCCAGAAGCCGATCGTCACGCGCGCCCGCAAGGCGATCTCGACCTTCAAGGTGCGCGAGAACATGCCGATCGGCGCCAAGGTGACGCTGCGCTCGACGCGCATGTACGAATTCCTCGATCGCCTCGTGACCATCGCGCTGCCGCGCGTGCGCGACTTCCGCGGCCTCAACCCGAAGTCGTTCGACGGGCGCGGCAACTACGCGATGGGCATCAAGGAGCACATCGTGTTCCCGGAGATCGACTACGACAAGACCGAGTCGATCCTCGGCATGGACATCATCGTCTGCACGACGGCGAAGTCCGACGACGAAGCGCGCGCGCTTCTGCGCGCGTTCAATTTCCCGTTCCGGCAGTGAGCGGCTGACGCCTCTCAGACGCGGAAACCACAGGAAAAGCTCATGGCCAAGAAGAGCTCGATCGAGAAGAACCAGAGCCGCGCGAAGCTCGTCAAGAAATTCGCCGCGCGCCGCGCCAAGTTGAAGGCGATCGCCGACAACGACGCGCTCAGCATGGAGGAGCGCTTCGAGGCGCGCCTCAAGCTCGCCGAACTGCCGCGCAACTCCTCGGCGACGCGCATCCGCAACCGTTGCGAGGTGACTGGCCGTCCGCGCGCCTTCTACCGCAAGCTGAAGGTGTCGCGCATCGCCCTGCGTGAGCTGGGCAACAAGGGGTTGATCCCCGGCCTCGTCAAGTCGAGCTGGTAAGGAGCGCGAGCGATGTCGATGAACGATCCTTTGGGCGACATGCTCACCCGCATCCGCAACGCCCAGATGCGCCGCAAGAACAAGGTGTCGACGCCCGGCTCGCGCATCCGCGCGAACGTGCTCGACGTTCTGCGCGAGGAAGGCTACATCCGCGGCTATTCGACCACCGAGTTCGGCAACGGCCGCACCGAGTTCGAGATCGAGCTGAAGTATCACGAGGGCGAGCCCGTCATCCGTGAGATCCAGCGCGTCTCCAAGCCCGGCCGCCGCGTCTATACGGCGGTCGACGCCATGCCGCGCGTCGCCAACGGCCTCGGCATCACCATCATTTCGACCCCGAAGGGCGTCATGGCCGATCACGCGGCCCGCGAGGCGAATGTCGGCGGCGAAGTGCTCTGCAAGGTGTTCTGACGGGAGCGCGAGGAAACCATGTCTCGTATCGGTAAGAAGCCCGTCGCGATCCCCGCCGGCGTCACCGCCAGGGTGGACGGCCAGAGCGTGACCGTGAAGGGCGCCAAGGGCGAACTGAAATTCACCGTGCCCGACGAGGTCTCGGTGGCGCTCGACAAGGGCGCGATCAAGGTCGATCCGCGGTCGGAGTCCAAGCGCGCTCGCGCGCTGTGGGGCACCTCGCGCTCGATGATCAACAATCTCGTCGAGGGCGTCACCAAGGGCTTCGAGAAGAAGCTCGAGATCAACGGCGTCGGCTACAAGGCGGCGGTTGCGGGCAAGAACCTGCAGCTCTCGCTCGGCTACAGCCACGATGTGCTCTATCCGATCCCGGCCGGCGTCGCCATCACGACGCCGAAGCCGACGGAGATCGCCATCGTCGGCGTCGACAAGCGCCAGGTCGGCCAGGTCGCAGCCGAAATCCGCGACTACCGCGGCCCCGAGCCCTACAAGGGCAAGGGCGTGAAATACGCCGGCGAATTCATCTTCCGCAAGGAAGGCAAGAAGAAGTAAGGAGAGGCCTATGGCTCGCGATCTCAAGGCCCAGGGCCGGCGCAAGGCGCGCATCCGTCGTTCGATCAAGGCGCACGCCTATGGTCGTCCGCGGCTGTCCGTGTTCCGCTCCTCCAAGCAGATCTACGCGCAGATCATCGACGACGAGAAGGGCGCGACGGTGGTCTCCGCCTCGACGCTCGAGAAGGAGCAGCGCGGCGCGCTGAAGACCGGCGCCAATGTCGAGGCGGCGCGGGCGGTGGGCAAGCTGCTCGCCGCGCGGGCGCTCGAGAAAGGCGTCAAGGAAGTCGTGTTCGACCGCGGCGCCTACATGTATCACGGTCGCGTCAAGGCGCTCGCCGAGGGCGCGCGCGAGGGCGGCCTGAGCTTCTGATCGCCGATCGGGAGCAATCAACGAAGCGAGCGGCGTCCATCGGGCGTCCGCGCAAGTGACGGAACGAAGACATGGCTCGTGAAGGCGGAGACCGCGGCGGTCGCGATCGCGATCGCAGGGAGCGGGACGGCGACAGCGAATTCGTGGACCGGCTGGTCCACATCAATCGCGTCGCCAAGGTGGTGAAGGGCGGACGGCGCTTCGGCTTCGCCGCGCTGGTCGTCGTCGGCGACCAGAAGGGCCGCGTCGGCTTCGGCCACGGCAAGGCCCGCGAGGTGCCCGAGGCGATCCGCAAGGCGACGGACGCCGCCAAGCGCGCGCTGATCCGCGTGCCGCTGCGCGAGGGCCGCACGCTGCATCATGACGTGCGCGGCCGCCACGGCGCCGGCAAGGTGGTGCTGCGCGCCGCCCCGGCCGGCACCGGCATCATCGCCGGCGGCCCGATGCGCGCCGTGTTCGAGACTCTCGGCATGGCCGACGTCGTCGCCAAGAGCCAGGGCTCGTCCAACCCCTACAACATGGTGCGCGCCACGTTCGATGCGCTCAAGCGCGAGGATTCCCCGCGCTCGGTCGCCGCGCGCCGCAACATCAAGGTGTCGACGCTGCAGGCCCGCCGTCAGGACGGCGACGCCGAGGCGGCGGCCGAAGCCTGAGGGAGCCTGTGACATGAGCAAGGCTCAGAAGACCGTCACCGTCGAGCAGACCGGCAGCCCGATCGGCCGTCCGGGCGAGCAGCGCCAGACGCTGCGCGGCCTCAGGCTCGACAAGATCGGCCGTCGCTCGACGCTCGAGGACACCCCCGCCGTGCGCGGCATGATCGCCAAGGTCGCGCATCTGGTGCGCGTCGTCGACGGCAAGTGAGGACGCGGACGATGAAACTCAACGGCGTCAAGGACAATCCCGGCTCGTCGAAGGCGCGCACCCGCATCGGGCGCGGCATCGGCTCGGGCAAGGGCAAGACCGGCGGTCGCGGCGGCAAGGGCCAGACCGCGCGCTCCGGCGTGCGCATCAAGGGCTTCGAGGGCGGCCAGATGCCGCTGCATCGTCGCCTGCCCAAGCGCGGTTTCACCAACATCTTCGCGCGCGACCTCAACGAGGTGAATCTCGGCCGCATCCAGGAGGCGGTGGAGGCGGGCAAGCTCGCCGCCGGCGCGACGGTGACCGCGGAATCGCTGGTCGCCGCCGGCGTGCTGTCGAAGCCGCGCGACGGGGTGAAGATTCTCGGCCGCGGCGAACTCAAGGCGAAGCTCGCCTTCGAGGTCGCCGGCGCGTCGAAATCGGCCGTCGCGGCGATCGAGAAGCTCGGCGGCAGCGTCAGGCTGCTGGCGGCCGCGGCCGAAGAGGCGCCCGCCAAGGGCTGAGCGCGCCGGGGCTTCCGCACGAGGCCCGGCGTGACCATATGAACCCGACGGGGCGAGGGGTCGAGCCCCTGCGCCCCGTTCTCGCGTCGGGGCTTGCGCAAGGCGCGCGCGCGTGAGACGTGCGCCGCCACGACGAGACAACCGGGGCGGCGCGCCCCACGGAGCGATCGCATGGCATCGGCCGCCGAACAGCTAGCCGCCAACATCAATTTCTCGGCCATCGGCAAGGCCGAGGAGTTGAAGAAGCGCATCTGGTTCACGCTCGGCGCGCTCGTCATCTACCGGCTCGGCACCTACATCCCGATGCCCGGCATCGACCCGGTCGCCTTCGCCCAGAGTTTCTCCGGCCAGCAACAGGGCGTGCTCGGCCTGTTCAACATGTTTTCCGGCGGCGCCGTTCAGCGCATGGCGATCTTCGCGCTGAACATCATGCCCTACATCTCGGCCTCGATCATCATCCAGCTGCTGACCTCCGTCGTGCCCTCGCTCGAGGCGCTGAAGAAGGAGGGCGAGGCCGGCCGCAAGGTCATCAACCAGTACACGCGCTATCTCACCGTCGTGCTCGCCGCCTTCCAGGCCTACGGCATCGCCGTCGGCCTCGAGGGCTCGTCCGGCGGCATCGTCACCGATCCCGGCTGGTTCTTCCGCCTGTCGACGACGCTGACGCTGATGGGCGGCACGATGTTCCTGATGTGGCTCGGCGAGCAGATCACCTCGCGCGGCATCGGCAACGGCTCGTCGCTGATCATCTTCGCCGGCATCGTCGCCGAACTGCCCGGCGCGATCGCCAACACACTCGAACTCGGCCGCACCGGCTCGCTGTCGACCGGCCTCATCCTCGGCGTCATGGTGATGGCGATCCTCGTCATCGCCGGCATCGTCTTCTTCGAGCGCGCCCAGCGCCGCCTGCTGATCACCTATCCCAAGCGCCAGGTCGGCAACCGCGTCTATGAAGGCCAGACGTCCTTCCTGCCGCTGAAGCTCAACACCTCGGGCGTCATCCCGCCGATCTTCGCCTCCTCGCTGCTGCTGCTGCCGACCACCATCGTCAACGTCTCGAGCGCGGCGGCGACCGGCGGCATCCTCGGCCTCATCGCCACCTATCTGGCGCATGGCCGGCCGCTCTACATGTTCCTGTATGTCGCGCTGATCGTCTTCTTCGCCTTCTTCTACACGGCGATCGTCTTCAACCCGACGGAGACGGCCGACAATCTGAAGAAGCACGGCGGCTTCATTCCCGGCATCCGCCCGGGCGAGCGCACCGCCCAGCACATCGACTATGTGCTGTCGCGCATCACCGTCATCGGCGCGGCCTATCTCGCCGTCATCTGCCTCATACCCGAACTGCTGATTTCCTACGCCGGCTTTCCGGTCTATTTCGGCGGCACGTCGCTTCTCATCGTGGTGAGCGTGACGATGGACACCGTGGCGCAGGTCCACGGCCATCTTCAGGCGCACCAGTATGAGGGGCTGATCCGCAAGGCCAAGCTGAGGGGGAGGAAACGATGAGGCTGATCCTGCTGGGACCGCCGGGCGCCGGCAAGGGCACCCAGGCGCAGCGTCTGGTCGACAAGCACGGGATTCCCCAGCTTTCGACCGGCGACATGCTGCGCGCCGCGGTCAAGGCGGGAACGCCGGTCGGCCTCAAGGCCAAGGCGGTGATGGAGTCGGGCGGCCTCGTTTCGGACGACATCGTCGTCGGCATCGTCGCCGACCGCATCGAGGAGGCCGACGCGAAGAAGGGCTTCATCCTCGACGGCTTCCCGCGCACCGTCGGACAGGCCGAGGCGCTCGACAGGATGCTCGCCGGCAAGGGGCTGAAGCTCGATCACGTGCTCGAACTCGTCGTCGACGAGACGGCGCTGTTGAAGCGCATCGAGAACCGCGCCGCCGAGACGGTGAAGGCCGGAGGAACCGTCCGCGCCGACGACAATCCCGAAGCCTTCAAGGTCCGCCTCGACGCCTACAAGGCGCAGACCGCGCCGGTCTCGGCCTATTACGCGAAGACCGGCGTGCTGAAGCAGATCGACGGCATGCAGCCGATCGACGCCGTGACCGCGGCGCTGGGCAGGGCGATCGCGGGCTGAGACGCGACCCCGCTCTGTCGCGCAGCGGGAGAGCCGGGGAGACGGCGGGGACCTGCGCGCCGCGCCGGCCTCGCCTGCGCAGATCTTCGAAAAAGGCGCTTGACGTCGCGCCGTCGAGCCGTTAACGCCCAGTCCTTCGCAGAAAGTCCGGCGATCGCCGGCGCGGCTTGCCGCGCCTGTTGTCGCGGACGCCCGCAGGGGCCGGAACTCCACCGGACGCGGGATGACAAACCGCCGGCTCGACCGGCCGACATGGAGAGGCACGATGGCTCGTATCGCGGGCGTCAATATTCCGACCAACAAGCGCGTCGTCATCGCGCTGCAATACATCTACGGAATCGGGCCGAAGAACGCCCGCGAGATCTGCGACAAGCTGAAGATCGCCGATGATCGCCGCGTCGCCCAGCTCTCGGACGCCGAGGTGCTGCAGATTCGCGAGACGATCGACCGCGACTACATGGTCGAGGGCGATCTGCGCCGCGAAGTGTCGATGAACATCAAGCGTCTGATGGACCTCGGCTGCTATCGCGGCCTGCGCCATCGTCGCCAGCTGCCGGTGCGCGGCCAGCGCACCCACACCAACGCCCGCACCCGCAAGGGCAAGGCCAAGCCGATCGCCGGCAAGAAGAAGTGACCGGCCGACAGGCCGGTCATCCGCGGACTTGATCCGCGGATCCACATTCGCCCACCGATGGCCGGCGCCGCCGGCCATGACCACCTCATTCCCCAGCGCCTGGCGTCACGGGCGCGTTCGAAGGACAAGAAGCAGACATGGCCAAGGAAGCAGCGCAGCGCGTCCGCCGTCGCGAACGCAAGAACATCGCCTCGGGCGTCGCCCATGTGCATTCGTCGTTCAACAACACGATGATCACCATCACCGACGCGCAGGGCAACACCATCTCCTGGTCGTCGGCCGGCACGATGGGCTTCAAGGGCTCGCGCAAGTCGACCCCCTATGCCGCCCAGATGGCCGCCGAGGACGCGGCGCGCAAAGCCTCCGAGCACGGCGTGCGCACCCTCGAGGTCGAGGTGTCGGGCCCCGGCTCCGGCCGCGAGTCGGCGCTGCGCGCGCTGCAGGCGGCGGGCTTCACCGTCACCTCGATCCGCGACGTGACGCCGATCCCGCACAATGGCTGCCGGCCGCGCAAGCGCCGTCGCGTCTGATCCGCTCCGCGCGCCGTTTCACAGCGGCGCGCTGATTCCTCGCCGGCCGGGGCTCGAGCCTTCCTCGCTCCGTCCGCCGTCTCCTCACAGAGAGGCCTCCAAAGTGATCCAGAAGAACTGGCAGGAACTCATCAGGCCGAACAAGCTCGAGATCGTCGCCAGCGACGATCCGAAGAAGGTCGCCACCGTCGTCGCCGGCCCGCTCGAGCGCGGCTTCGGCCAGACGCTCGGCAACGCGCTGCGCCGCGTGCTGCTCTCCTCGCTGCAGGGCGCGGCGGTCACCGCCGTCCACATCGACGGCGTGCTGCACGAATTCTCCTCGATCCCCGGCGTGCGCGAGGACGTCACCGACATCGTGATGAACATCAAGGACATCGCGATCAAGATGCAGGGCGACGGCCCGAAGCGCATGGTGCTGAAGAAGTCGGGCCCCGGCCAGGTTCTGGCCGGCGACATCGGCGTCGTCGGCGACGTGCAGATCCTCAACCCGAACCTGGTGATCTGCACCCTCGACGAGGGCGCCGAGATCCGCTTCGAGTTCACGGTGGCGACCGGCAAGGGCTACGTCCCGGCCGACCGCAACCGCGCCGAGGATTCGCCGATCGGCCTGATCCCGGTCGACAGCCTCTACTCGCCCGTCAAGAAGGTCAGCTATCGCGTTGAATCGACTCGTGAGGGTCAGAACCTCGACTACGACAAGCTGACCATGACGGTCGAGACCAACGGCGCCATCACGCCGGAGGACGCCGTCGCCTATTCCGCCCGCATCCTGCAGGATCAGCTCAACGTCTTCGTCAACTTCGAGGAGCCGAAGAAGGAAGAGGCGTCTCCGTCGATTCCGGAGCTCGCCTTCAACCCGGCGCTGCTCAAGAAGGTGGACGAGCTCGAGCTCTCGGTGCGGTCGGCCAACTGCCTGAAGAACGACAACATCGTCTACATCGGCGACCTGATCCAGAAGACCGAAGCCGAAATGCTGCGCACGCCGAATTTCGGCCGCAAGTCGCTCAACGAGATCAAGGAGGTGCTGGCGCAGATGGGCCTGCATCTCGGCATGGAGGTCAGCGGCTGGCCGCCGGAGAACATCGACGAGCTGGCCAAGCGCTTCGAAGAGCACTACTGAAACGCGATCCCGCCCTTCGCCCCGCCTGCGGGGCGAAGGGGAATCGCAAAACACCGGCCGTTCCTTGGCACGGCGGCCGCAACAAGACGGAGAGCCATCATGTATCACGGTCGCGCCAAGCGCCGCTTCAACCGCACGGCGGAACATCGCAAGGCGATGTTCTCGAACATGTGCCAGAACCTCATCAAGCACGAGCAGATCGTCACCACGCTGCCGAAGGCGAAGGACCTGCGTCCGGTCGTCGAGAAGCTGGTCACGCTCGGCAAGCGCGGCGATCTGCACGCCCGCCGGCAGGCGATCGCCCAGGTGCGCGACGTCGCCCTCGTCAAGAAGCTCTTCGACGTGCTGGGCCCGCGCTACAAGACGCGCAACGGCGGCTATACCCGCGTCCTCAAGGCCGGCTTCCGCTATGGCGACAACGCGCCGCTGGCGGTGATCGAGTTCGTCGATCGCGATCCCGAGGCCAAGGGCAAGGACTCCGGGCCCGTGCAGGCCGCCGAGGCCGCAGCCGAGGCCTGATCGCCGTTATCGCGAAGGATTGAAGGGGCGGCCCGCGGGCCGCCCTTTTTTTGCGCGCCGCGGCGTCGATACTCGGGCTGCGGCGACGGCGTCGCGGCAGGGAGGAAAGCGCCATGATATCCATGAAGATCGCCGGCCTCGCGTTGATCGCGGCGACGGCTTTCGCGTCGTCGTCGGCGTCCGCCGCCGCGCCCGGCGCGCCGCTGCGGCGCGCGCCGCTCTGCGTCGAGGCCTGCGCCGAGCCGGCCGCCGCCCGAAAGGCGCCGCGCAAGGCGACAGCCCCGCGCGCCCCTGCCGCCAGCGCCGCGCCGCCGGCGCAACGCCCAGGCGCGACGCCGCGGCCCGACCCGACGCCGACCCGCGACGGCGGTTACTGAGCATGCCGACGCGGCGGCGGATTGCGTTGGTCGTCGCCGCGCTGGCGGCGTTCGGCGGCGCAGGAGGGCGGAGCATGGCCGATGCGGCGGGCGATCTCGTCAGGGCGGCGGCGGCGGGCGAGACCGCGCGCGTCCGCGCCGCGCTGGCCGCCGGCGCGCCCGTCGACGCGCGCGCCGGCCGCCGGCGCACCGCGCTGCTGCTGGCCACGATCGGCGATCATGTCGAGGCCGCCCGCGTCCTGATCGACGCCGGCGCCGACGTCAACGCCAAGGATGATCAGCAGGACAGCCCCTATCTCTATGCCGGCGCGGAAGGCCGCAACGCCATCCTGATGATGACGCTGGCCAGAGGCGCTGATCTGAAAAGCACCAACCGTTACGGCGGCACGGCGCTGATTCCGGCCGCCCATCACGGCCATCCCGAGACCGTGCGCATTCTGCTGGCGACGAAGATCGACGTGAACCACGTCAATCGCTTGGGTTGGACCGCGCTGCTCGAGGCGGTGATCCTCGGCGACGGGTCGAAGACCTATCAGGAAATCGTCCGTCTGCTGCTCGAGGGCCGGGCCGATCCCGACATCGCCGACCGCGACGGCGTCTCCCCGCTCGCCCATGCGCAGCGACGCGGTTATGGCGAGATCGCCGCGCTGATCCGGGCGGCGGGCGGGCGTTAGGCCGGCGCGTCGGCGCGCTTGCGCCGCGACGCCGTCGCCAGGATCGCCGCGCCGACGAGGCCGGAGACGAGCGACCCGGCGAGAACGCCGATCTTCACCTCGTCCTGCAGCATCTGCGAGTCGGGGAAGGCGAGCAGCCCGATGAACAAGCTCATGGTGAAGCCGATGCCGCACAGCGCCGCCGTGCCGATCATCTGCGGCCAGGAGGCGGCGGCCGGCAAGCGGGCGAGGCCGGTCGCCACCGCGATCCAGGTCGCGCCGGCGACGCCGACGATCTTGCCGATGAACAGGCCGAAGGCGATGCCGAGCGGCACGGGATCGAGCAGCGCCGAGGGCCCGATCCCCTTGAACGACACGCCGGCGTTGGCGAAGCCGAAGATCGGCACGATCACGAAGGCGACCCATTTGGCCAGCGCGTGTTCGAGAATGTGCAGCGGCGAATCCGCCGCCTCCGGCGCGCCCGGCGTCGCCCTCAGCGGAATGGTCATCGCCAGCATCACGCCGGCGAGCGTCGCATGCACGCCCGACTTCAGCACCGCGAACCACAACAGCGCGCCGAGCGCCAGGTAAGGCGCGAGCCGCTGCACGCCGAGGCGGTTGAGCAGCGCCAGCGACGCCGTCAGCAGCGCCGCCGCGCCGAGCCACGGCGTCGCCAGATCGCCGGCATAGAAAAAGGCGATGATCAGCACCGCGCCGAGATCGTCGAGGATCGCCAGCGCGGTGAGAAAGATCTTCAGCGAGGCCGGCGCGCGCGGGCCGATCAGCGACAGCACGCCGAGCGCGAAGGCGATGTCGGTCGCCGCCGGAATCGCCCAGCCGCGCATCAGCGCCGGGTCAGGCCGCGTCAGGGCGAGATAGATCAGCGCCGGAACGATCATGCCGCCGAGCGCGGCGAGGCCGGGCAGGGCGCGACGCGGCCAGGTCGCCAGCTCGCCGTCGAGGAATTCGCGTTTGATCTCCAGCCCGACGAGCAGGAAGAACACCGCCATCAGCGCGTCGTTGATCCAGTGCAGGATGCTGAGGCCGCCGAGATAGGTCTTCAGAAGCTTGAAATAGGAGTCGGCCAGCGGCGAGTTGGCGACGATCAGCGCCAGCGCGGCGGCCGCCATCAGGATGACGCCGCCCGCCGCGCCGCTGTCGAGGAAGGCGCGCAGCGCGCTGGCCGGGCGAGGGGATCGACGGGCGGTCATGGCGTCCTGGGGTGATGGATGTCGGCTATTCAACGCGCCGCGCGCGGGAAAGGTTCCCTCACCGTAAGGGCGTGAGGATTTCGGCCCCGCGGCCCTCGGTGTCGGCGATCGTCCAGTGCCCCTTGAGCACGCCGTCGGGCTGCACCTGATAGGTGACGATGCCGATCGCCCCCTGCTGGAACTGGTAGGAGGCGACGAAGATATAGCCGGTGCGCATGCAGATGCCTCTCTGCGTCGAGCTGCGGCCGGTGCGCCAGGTGATGCGGCAGCGCTCGCGGCCCGACATCACGATTTCCGCCTCGCCCTCATAGGGCGAGCCGTCGAGATTGGCGCCCTGGCTGCGGTAGCGCCCGCCGACCCGCGCCTGCGCGCCGGCGAGCTGCGCCGGCGTCAGCGCCGTCGCGTCCGCGGACTGCGACGGGGAGACTTGCGCCGCCGCGGCGGCGGGCGGGGCGGCAGGCGCCGGCGCGGCGGCGGCGGCGGGCAGGCCGAACCCGTCCTGCATCGCCTCCTGCGCCGTCGGCTGGCCGGTCTGGGCCGCGAGCGGTCCGACGGCGAGCGCTGCGACGCCCGCCAGAAGCAATCTCGTCATCGACCGGCCCTCCGTCGGCATGCGGCGCAGCCATTGTCGGCGCCGGGCCGCCGAGTTCAAGCCGCTTCGCCGGCGCCGCGAAGCTGCCGCAACGATCGCGCAGAATCGCAATCGGGTGTTGGGATCCGGCGCGTGAGGCGCCATGTTCCCGCCAACCCTCGCGGAGGCCGCATGCTCCGATTCGCCGCCCTGTTTCTCGTCTGCGTCGCGGCGCCGGCGCTCGCCCAGACGCCCGCGCCGCGTCAGGCCCCGGCGACGCGCGCCGAGGTGCAGCTCTCGTTTGCGCCGGTGGTGAAGAAGGCGCAGCCCGCCGTCGTCAACGTCTACGCCCAGCGCATCGAGCGGGTGCGGCCCAATCCGCTGTTCGACGATCCGATCTTCCGCCGCTTCTTCGGCATGGATCGCGGACCGCAGAGCCGCACCTCGCAGTCGCTCGGCTCGGGCGTGATCGTCGATCCGGCGGGCTATGTCGTCACCAATCACCACGTCATCGAGGGCATGACGGAAGTGAAGGTGGCGCTGGCCGATCGCCGCGAGATCGAGGCCGAGATCGTGCTGCGCGATCCGCGCACCGACCTTGCCGTGCTCAAGCTCAAGACCGGCGGGAACTATCCGGCGCTCGACTACGGCGATTCCGATGCGCTGGAAGTCGGCGATCTGGTGCTCGCCATCGGCAACCCGTTCGGCGTCGGCCAGACCGTGACGCAGGGCATCATTTCCGCGCTGGCGCGCACGCAGGTCGGCGTCTCCGACTACGGCTTCTTCATCCAGACCGACGCGGCGATCAATCCCGGCAATTCCGGCGGCGCGCTGGTCGACATGCAGGCCCGCCTCATCGGCGTCAATTCGGCGATCCTGTCGAAGTCCGGCGGCAGCGTCGGCATCGGCTTCTCGATTCCCTCGAACATGGTGCGCATCGTCGTCGAGGCGGCCAGGAGCGGCGGCAAGCAGGTGCGTCGCCCCTGGGTCGGCGCGACGCTGCAGCCCTTGCAGAAGGACCTCGCCGAGTCGATCGGCCTCGACCGTCCGGCCGGAGCGCTCGTCTCGATCGTGCGCGACGGCTCGCCCGCGGCGCAGGCCGGGCTGAAGCGCGGCGACGTCATCGTCTCGGTCGACGGCCAGGCGATCGATGATCCGGAAGGCTTCGGCTGGCGCGTCGGCGCCAAGGCGCTGGGCGCGACGGCGACCTTCGGCCTGCTGCGCGCCGGCAAGCCGGTCAGCATCGTCGTGAAGATGCAGCCCGCGCCCGAGACGACTCCGCGCGCCGCGGTGAAGCTGAAGAACCGCTCGCCCTTCTCCGGCGCGACCGCCTGGAACCTGTCGCCCGCCGCCGCCGAGGAGCTCGGCGTGGACGCGCAGCAGGGAACGGTCGTCGTCGCCGAGGTCGAATCCGGCACGCCGGCCGAGGAGGTCGGCCTGCAGAAGGGGGACGTCATCGTGTCGCTGAACGATCAGAAGATCGACTCGACGAAGGACCTCGAGACGGCCACCGCCGAGCGCAAGCGCTACTGGAAGATCACCATCGAGCGCGGCGGCCAGGTCTTCACCAGCGTCGTCGGCGGCTGAGACCAGCGCCGGTCAGGCCGCCGCGTAGGGCTCGAAATCGCTGTAGAAGTAGCGCGTCTGCGGTTCGCGTCCCGCCTTGAAGGCGAACAGGCCCTCGGGCGCAACGAAGGACGATGCGCCGAAGCGAGCTGCGGCCTTGCCTTCGAGGGCGCGGTAGCTCGCCAGCGTCTCTTCGTAGCCGCGTTCCTCGAAGGCCAACTCATAGCGCACGAAATCGTTGCGCGCCCAGCGCCCGGCGACGGTCCGCGCGATGGCGGCCCGCTCGCGCCAGGCCGGCGCATCGATCTCGTGCTGATGGTCGAGAACCTCGAAGGCGTTGACCGCGTGAAAGATGTGCGCGGCGGTCGCCGCGTCGCAGTCCAGCTGCTGGACGATCCACAGGAAGATGGCGTCCATGCCGTCGGGATCGGACTGTGTGGCGACGACGTGCCAGAGATCGGGCTCCGGCGGTTGCGCGCGCAGCCAGTCGAGCAGACGGGCGCGGCGCGTAATCGGGTCCTTCGGGCCGAGCAGGCTTTCGAGATCGATCTGCGGCGCGCGCGCCGTGGCCGGCGGCGCCGCCTCGACAGGCGGCGGCTGGAGAGCGCGGCGCACCGGCGCGGACTCGACGCGCAGCTTTTCGAGTGCGCCGCGCACCTGCGCCGGGTAGCCGCTGACCAATTTCGCGAAGGCGGCGTCGTCCTCGAACCAGGTCGCATGGATCGCCAGCGCCTTGTCGAGTTCGTCCGGGCGCATCGCGGCGAACCCCGCCGGCCCCGCCTCGCGCAGCGCGCCCGACATATGCGAGAAATAGATCGCATAGGCGCCGGCCTGATCTGCGGCGAGAAAGTCGCGATCGCGCATGTATCGGTCGGACGCGGCGTCGAATTGCGACTTCATCTCTTCGCTGCGCGTCTTGCGCGACTTGCTGAATGGCCACATCGTCCGCCGCTCCCTGCAGGCGCAGTCTGGCGGCGGCGCGTTAAGAAGGCGTCACGAACGCAAACGCCGCCCGCGCGTGGCAGCGCGGACGGCGCATCGTTTCCTCGGGCGGGCGGCGCGAAGCCGCCCGGCGCTCACATCTCGGCGTTCGGGCCGGCGTCGGCCAGCGCCTTGCCGACCTCGAGGCCGAGATCTTCCATGGAAGTCTCCTCGCGGGCGACGACGGACTCGCCGCGCGCCTGACGCTCGGCTTCTTCGGGCGAGCGGGCGACGTTGATCGTCACCTTGGCCTCGACCTCCGGATGCAGCCTGAGCGGCACGGCGTGCATGCCGAGCGCCTTGATCGGCGCCACCAGCGCCACCTGGTCGCGCCCGACGGTGAAGCCGCCGGCGGTCACCGCGTCGGCGATGTCGCGGCTCGACACCGAACCGTAGAGCTGACCGGATTCGCCGGCCTGACGGATCAGCACGAAGCTCTGCCCGTCGACCTTGGCGGCGACGCCTTCGGCCTCCTTCTTCAGTTCGAGATTGCGCGCCTCGATCTGCGCGCGCTGCGCCTCGAACTTCTTCTTGTTGGCTTCGGTGGCGCGCAGCGCCTTGCCGCGCGGCAGCAGGAAGTTGCGGGCGTAGCCCGGCTTCACCTTCACGACTTCGCCCATCTGGCCGAGCTTGGGCACGCGTTCCAGCAGAATGAGTTCCATGATTGTCTCCTGTCAGGTTCCGGTTGGAGGGGATTGCGAAAGCGAACGGGCGCGCAGGCCGAACAGGCTGTCTGCGACGCCGATGAGGCCGATCACCGCCAGCGACCAGGCGAAGAACACGACCACCAGATAGAGCGCGAGCAAGGCGGTGCGCCGCTGCGACCAGTCGCGCGTCAGCACATGGATCGTCGCAAGCCCCTGCAGCACGAAGACGGCCCCCGCCGCCGCCGCCACGATCCAGCCGAGCGTCCCCGGCAGGCCGCCGAGAAAGGCGACGACCAGTCCGCCGGCGAGCGCCGCCAGCATGGCTCGCGGCAGGGTCAGCTCGAAGGCGACCGCGGCGCGCGGCCGCGCCATGCGGCCGGACAGTTCGACGATGCGCCCGGCGACCCACAGATTGGCCAGCATCATCGCCGTGGTCGAGGCGGCCGCCGCCGGCGGCAGCGCCCGCAGCAACGCCTCGGCGAACGTCAGCGCCGAGACGCCCTGGGCGAGGCCGCCGCGGCCGATCAGCGCCTCGAGTCCCGGCGCGAGGCGCCGCGCGACGACGCCGACGGCGGCGTCGAAGTCGAGCCCCGATCCCGTCGACCACATCAGCAGCGCCGCCCAGCCGGTCGCGACGAAGATCCCGGCCGCCGCCGCCCAGACGGCGAGGCGGGCGACGGGATACCAGAGCCGCGGCGCGTCGGGCGGAACGTCCTCGGCCTCGAGCGGCGGATCGGCGAGCAGCGCCAGCCGCGCCAGCGCCCAGGCCGGCCCGGCCAGCCCGACGGCGAACACCAGAGCCAGCGGCGCGGGCAGGGCGAGCGAGATGGCGAAGCCGCCGGTCGCGACGGCGAGCAGGCCGGCCCAATGCGTCCAGCTGAGCGCCGCGATCATCACCGGCAGCGGCGCGAAGGCGGCGAGCAGCGCGGCCAGCATCGTCCCCTTCGCCGCGACGACGAAGAGGAGGGCGGAGGCGAGGCCTGCGCCGCAGGCTATGGCGAGCGTCTGAAAGAACATGCCATCCGTCGCTGTCCCGCCGCAGCGGTTAGGCGCGCAGGCGGCGAACCGCTCTGGCGCCAACTCGGCCGCCGGGCGATCCGGCGACCGTCTCGATGCGAGGCCCGAATGGGCCTGAAGAAGCGGGCGCGGGGCGCCCGCTTGCGTTCAGCGGATCACGTAGGGCAGCAGGCCGAGGAAGCGGGCGCGCTTGATCGCCTGGGCGAGTTCGCGCTGCTTCTTGGCCGAGACCGCGGTGATGCGCGAGGGCACGATCTTGCCGCGCTCGGAAATGTAGCGCGACAGCAGACGCGTGTCCTTGTAGTCGATGACCGGCGCATTGGCGCCCGTGAACGGGCAGGTCTTGCGACGGCGGAAGAAGGGACGACGAGCGGCGCCGGACATCACTGGGCCTCCCCTTGGGTGGACGCGAAGTCGTCACGCGGGCGACGCGGCGGACGGTCGCCGCGGTCGCCCCGATCACCACGGTCGCCGCGGTCACGGCCGCCGCGGCCGCCGCGGTCGTCGCGATCCGATTCCTCGCGCTTGCGCATCATCGCCGAGGGGCCGTCCTCGAGCGCTTCGACGCGGATCGTCATGAAGCGCAGGATGTCCTCGTTGATGCCCATCTGGCGCTCCATCTCCGCCACGGCGGCGTGCGGGGCGTCGATGTTCATCAGCGTGAAATGCGCCTTGCGGTTCTTCTTGATCCGGTAGGCGAGGGACTTCACGCCCCAGTACTCGACCTTGCCGACCGTGCCGCCGAGCCCGGCGACGGTCGCCTTCATCTGCTCCGTCATCGCCTCGACCTGCTGGGCCGTGACGTCCTGACGGGCAAGATAGACGTGCTCGTAGAGAGCCATGTTCGATTGCCTTTCCTTGTCGCGCATCATCCCGGCGCGGAGCCCTTCGAGCCCGTGGGAAAGGCTCGACGAACCGATTCGAAGGCGGAGACACGGGACGCCGGGGCGAGGCCCCTGCCGCGTGTCGCTAGCGACGCGCAGCCGTCCGTTCAGCCCCCGGCCGAGGGATGCGGAGGGCGTCTTATAGACGCGTTTGCCGGGGATGCAAGCGCGATCGACGGGCGGTGCGGACGCGCCTCACGCCGCCGGCGTCCATTTGCCGCTGGGGTAGATGCGCCAGCCCTTCATCCCGGCCTTGGCGACCACCGTGTGGCCCTCCTTGGCCATCGCGACGAGGTGCTTGAACACCAGCGGGTTCTTCAGCCAGTCGAACGGCCGGTCGGGGTGGCAGACGGCGCGATACTCCTCGCTGTCG
>JAEULW010000337.1 GCA_016793505.1 Methylobacteriaceae bacterium
GGCGCGACGATTTCGTTGTTGGCGTTATTGGCCCAAACCCCTGTTGGCGACGGTGGCGCGCCTTCTTGGCCGGTTTCGCGGGTGCGGGATGGGCGCGCCGCGTCGCGGGCCTGCGGGCGCCGACAAGGTCGCGGGCCGTGATCGGGCTTCCCGCTCGTTTCAGCGGCCGTAAAACGCCTTCACCGTCTCATCGGCGACGCGCTGCAGGAAGCCGGCCGTCTCGGCGCCGAGATCGGCGTCGTATTTCAAGCCGACCGGCGACTTGCCCATCACCGCGGCATAGACCACCGCCGCCCCGAGATAGGTGCCGGCCAGACTCGGATGCCGCTTGTCGGGCGCATAGAGGTTGAGCTGCGGCCGCTCCCTGATTGCGCGGGCGAAAGCGAGCCCGGCCGGGATCACCAGAACGCCATGCTCGTTGCCGGCCTTGAGATAGGCGGCGGCGAGCTGCTCGGCCATCTCCGGCTTGTCCTGATAGGCCCAGGACGCGAACATCGCAGGAACCGCGCCGTTCCGCCGGATCGTTTCGATATTCTTCTTCGAAAATTCGGTGAACACCTGCGCCAGCGTCGGATGGATCGGGCACTGGCTGCAATCCATGAAGATGACGACGTCGAACAGCTTGTCGATCTTGTTGAAGACGACGTTGTTGTTCGCGTCGAAGGAATACTTGCCGAGCCCGTCCTTGCGGAAATAGGACTCCATGTCGTGCCAGTCGACGCCCGAACCCGAGATCGTCACCGAGATCTGGCGCGGCGCGCTCTTCGGATCGGCCGCCAGCGCCAGCGCGCGGACATGGCCATGCATGGAATTGTTGTAATAGAAGAACGAATTGCCGACCCACAGGATCGACTCCGGCCGGTCCAGCCCGATCGTTGTCGTCTTTGGCTTCGGCAGGGCGTCCTGCGCCGCGGCGAAAGGCGCCGCCGCCATCGCCAGCGCCGCGACCAGCGCGGCCAGCCAGTCGGTCTTCCTCATCGTGTCCCCTCCCCCGAGCCGGCGGCGCCGCCCGCCGCGCGGCGCGATTGTCGCGCAGAACGCCGCCGGGCGCGAGGGGCGATGCGGCGACAGGCTTGCCGCGCGCAGCGCCGGCTTGTTAGCTCCGCGTCCGGCGCCCCGGCGCCCGCAGCCCGGTGACCCTCCATGTCGAAGCGCCCAACAGGTCTGAAAGCCCTCGGCCAGAGCGCCGCGATCCCGGCCCATCCCGACGCAGGCGCGCTCGAGCGCATCCCCAATCCGCGGCCGCGCGAGACCTATCTGGTGCGCTTCACCGCGCCGGAATTCACCTCGCTCTGCCCGGTGACGGGCCAGCCCGATTTCGCTCATCTCGTCATCGACTTTTCGCCCGGCAAATGGCTGGTCGAGTCGAAATCGCTGAAACTCTACCTCTTCGGCTTCCGCAATCACGGCGCCTTTCATGAGGACTGCACGGTCCGCATCGGCGCCGACCTGCGCGATCTGCTGAAACCGAAATGGTTGCGCATCGGCGGCTACTGGTATCCGCGCGGCGGCATCCCGATCGACGTGTTCTGGCAGACCGGAACGCCGCCTAAGGGGCTGTGGGTTCCCGAGCAGGGGGTGGCGGGGTATCGCGGCAGGGGATGAGCCGCGCCGCCCTGCGGTCGGCTCGCCTGTTCGGCGCACCTCTCCCGAGGCTTCACCCCGAGCCTGTCGAGGGGCCAGCGGCGAAGCGCTCGATAGCCATCGAGGTCAGCGCCGCCGGTCCTTCGACTTCGTTCAGGATGAGGCCTCGACAAAGGCCGGGTTGACGCTCGCTGCAGCCCTCACGCTGCGGCGCCGCCCCCGCCCGCCTGCGCCGCTCCTACCCCCTCGCCCCGCGCGCCGTCAGCAGCGCCGCGCTGGTCGCGCCGATCACCGAGGCGAAGGCGGCGAGGGCGAGCAGCGTCGGCGTCGGGCCGATCGTCGCAAAGCCGAGGCCGGTCACCGGCGGCCCGAGCGCGATGCCGAGGAAGAAGAAGCAGGCGTGCAGCGCCATCGCCGAGCCGCGCGCCGACGGCGCGAGTTCGCTCGCCTGCGTCTGCATCGAATTGTGCACCATGTAGAAGCCGACGCCGATCGCCACGAAGGCGCCGGCCGCCGCCTGCCAGGCCTGCGTCAGCGCCAGCGTGGCGAGCGCCGAGCCGGCGATGACGCCGCCGAGCCGCATCATCGCGAACATGCCGATGCGCTTCAGGATCGCGCCGACCGCGAACGAGAACAGGATGCCGCCGACGCCGAAGCCGCCGACGGCGAACCCCGCCTCGCGCACGCCGCCGACGCCGCGCATCTCGAACAGATGGGCGAGGTGCGGAAACACGCCGTAATTGGCGAGCCCGCCGCAGAACACGGTGGCGTAGCAGATCGGCGCGCGCGGATTGGCGAGCACCTGCGCATAGCCCGCCCGCGCGCCGGCGAGGGTGAAGGGCTTGCGCGTCGCGTCGGCGCGCGGGCGCAGCGCCAGGATCGTCGCCGCCAGCGCCGCCGCCGAGATTGTCAGCGACACGAGGAACGGCGCCCGCCAGCCGAAGGCGTCGCCGATCGCCCCCGAAGCGACAGACCCGAAAAGCTGCCCCGTCACCGCCGCCGCCAGCACGCGCGCGAGCGCCACCTGGCGATGGGCGTAGTCGAACCGGTCGCCGACGATCGCGAAGCAGATCGGGATCGCCCCGCCGCTCGCCGCCCCGGCGACGACGCGCGAGGCGGCGAGCGTGCCATAGTCGGGCGCGAGCCAACCCGCCAACGTCGCCGCCGCGACGACGGCGAGGCACACCTTGATCACCCGCGCCTTGCCGAGCGCGTCGGCCAGCGGCCCGAGCACGGGCTGCGCCAGCGCATAGGGAAAGGCGTAGGCCGAGGCGAGCAGCGCCGCCGTCTCGACCGTCACGCCGAGATCGCGCGCGATCAGCGGCGACAGCGGATCGGGAATGCGGATGGCGATCGCGCTCGAAAACGAGATCAGGCCGAGGACGACGAGAAGCGGCACGCGGGGCTCGGACCTTTGTTGGCGCGCCCTTTGGCTCCGGCGCGTGTCGCGGACGCCGGACAGGCAGGCCTGCGCCTCGGCCAGCCTCCCGACGCCTTCATCGCCGACCATGGGCCGGCCGCGGCGCCCGGACAAGCGCGCCCCGCGCAGTTCAGCCCTTCGCCAGCCGGTCGAACGCCTGCAGCCTGGCGATCAACGCCTCGAAGTCGCGCAACGGCACCATGTTCGGCCCGTCGGACGGCGCGCGGTCGGGATCCTGATGCGTCTCGATGAACACGCCGGCGACGCCGACCGCGACGGCGGCGCGCGCCAGCACCGGCACGAATTCGCGCTGCCCGCCCGAGGCGCCGCCGCGCCCGCCCGGCTGCTGCACCGAATGCGTGGCGTCGAAGATCACCGGCGCCCCGGTCTCGGCCATGATCGGCAGGCCGCGCAGATCGCTGACCAGCGTGTTGTAGCCGAAGCTCGCGCCCCGCTCGGTCAGCAGCACGTTGCGATTGCCGGCGTCGGCGATCTTGGCGGCGACGTGGCGCATGTCCCACGGCGCGAGGAACTGCCCCTTTTTGACGTTGACCGGCTTGCCCGTCGCCGCCGCGGCGAGGAGCAGATCGGTCTGCCGGCACAGGAAGGCCGGGATCTGCAGCATGTCGACCGCCTCGGCGACGGCCGCGCATTGGCCCGGCTCGTGCACGTCGGTGACGACGGGCAACCCGTAACGCGCCCGCACCTCGGCGAAGATCGGCAGCGCCGCCTCGAGCCCGACGCCGCGCGCGCCTGCGCCCGACGTGCGATTGGCCTTGTCGAAAGAGGACTTGTAGACGAGGCCGACGCGCAGCCGCGCCGCGATCTCGCGCAGCGCCGCCGCCGTCTCGAGCGCGTGGTCGCGGCTCTCCAGCGCGCAGGGCCCGGCGATGACGGCGAGCGGCAGCGACTGGCCGAAGCGCACCGCGCCCGGTCCGACGCCGACTTCGACGATGGCGTTGAGCATCATGCCGGCCTTGTAGCCACGCCGGACGACGGCGCCAAGCGCGCGTCGCGGCGGCCTTCGCCTTTCGTTGCACGACCAAAAGCCTTCTCGCCGCCGGTCCCCGGCTCGGTTAACCCGTTCTTCATGGAGACGAGTTGCGCGTCCGCTGGGGAGCGCCGCATCCAGTTCGACGCATCCGGCCGCCCCGGAGCGTCGGATCGCTGAGAGCGATCAAGACAGAGGAGGAACGCCGATGGCGGGCGCATCGATCGAGAAGATCACACGAAATCCAAAATATCAGGAACTGGTGCAGAGCCGCGCGTCGCTCGGCTGGATGCTGTCGATCGCGATGCTCGTGATCTATTTCGGCTTCATCCTGCTCGTCGCCTACGCCAAGGGCTTCCTGGCGACGCCGCTCGCCGCCGGTTCGGTCACGACCTGGGGCATCCTCATCGGCCTCTTCGTCATCGTCTCCGCCTTCATCCTGACCGGCATCTACGTCGTCAAGGCGAACGCCCGCTATGACGCGCTGACCCGCGACATCGTCGAGGAGAGCAAGTGATGAATCGGCTCACCGCACCCCTTCTGGCCGCCTTCGCCACGCTGCTGTCCGGCGTCGCGCTGGCGGACGCCGTCAGCGGCAACGTCGCCAAGCAGTCCACAAACTGGGCGGCGATCGGCATGTTCGTCGCGTTCGTGCTGCTGACCCTCGGCATCACCTACTGGGCCGCCAAGCAGACCCGTTCGGCGGCGCAGTTCTACACTGCCGGCGGCGGCATCACCGGCTTCCAGAACGGCCTCGCCATCGCCGGCGACTACATGTCGGCGGCCTCGTTCCTCGGCATCTCCGGCCTCGTCTATCTGTCCGGCTATGACGGGCTGATCTATTCGGTGGGCTGGCTCGTCGGCTGGCCGATCGTCACCTTCCTGATCGCCGAGCCGCTGCGCAATCTCGGCAAGTTCACCTTCGCCGACGTCGCCTCGTTCCGCTTCAGCCAGACGCCGATCCGCGTTCTGGCGGCTTGCGGCACGCTGGTGACGGTCGCCTTCTACCTGATCGCGCAGATGGTCGGCGCCGGCAAGCTGATCCAGCTGCTGTTCGGTCTCGACTACTGGATGGCGGTGGTGATCGTCGGCGCGCTGATGATCGTCTACGTGACCTTCGGCGGCATGGTGGCGACCACCTGGGTGCAGATCATCAAGGCGGTGCTGCTGCTCGGCGGCGCGTCCTTCATGGCGCTGATGGTGCTCGTCAAGTTCGGCTTCTCGCCGGAAGCGCTGTTCAGGAAGGCGGTCGAGGTGCATCCGCGCACGGTCGTCAACGGCGCCGCCGGCGCCAACGCGGCCGGCATCATGGGCCCGGGCTCGCTGATCTCGAATCCGATCTCGGCGATCTCGCTCGGCCTCGCCCTGATGTTCGGCACCGCCGGTCTGCCGCACATCCTGATGCGCTTCTTCACGGTGGCCGACGCCAAGGCCGCCCGCAAGTCGGTGTTCTACGCCACCGGCTTCATCGGCTACTTCTACATCCTGACCTTCATCATCGGCTTCGGCGCGATCACGCTGGTCTCGACCAATCCGGAATTCCTCACCGACCCGGCCAAGGGCCTGGCGGCGATCCGGGGCGGCTCGAACATGGCGGCGATCCACCTCGCCAATGCGGTCGGCGGCAACATCTTCCTGGGCTTCATCTCGGCGGTGGCCTTCGCCACGATCCTCGCGGTCGTGTCGGGTCTGACGCTGGCGGGCGCCTCGGCGATCAGCCACGACCTCTACGCGACCGTCGTGAAGGGCGGCAAGGCCAACGAGCAGGACGAGATCCGCATCTCCAAGATCTCGACCATCGTGCTCGGAATCATCGCCGTCATCCTCGGCATCGTGTTCGAGAACCAGAACGTCGCCTTCATGGTCGGCCTCGCCTTCTCGATCGCGGCGTCGTGCAACTTCCCCGTTCTCGTGATGTCGATCTTCTGGTCGGGCATGACGACGCGCGGGGCGGTGATCGGCGGCTTCCTCGGCCTCGCCTCGGCGCTGATCGGCGTCGTGCTGTCGCCGGGCGTGTGGGAAGCGACGCTCGGCAACCCGAAGGGTTCCGCGCCGTTCCCCTACGACAATCCGGCGCTGATCTCGATG
>JAEULW010000002.1 GCA_016793505.1 Methylobacteriaceae bacterium
GCTTTTCCACCCGCACCCTGACGCGCAGCGCCGCGGGATGCGCCAGCGCGGCGGCCGCAACCTCTTCGGCGACGCTCTCGACGAGATCGTGATGCTCGCTCTCGGCCATCATGCGGATGCGGTCGGTGATGAGGTCGTAGGAGAACACGTCGCGGAACTCGGCCCGGCCGCGCGCCGGCCGCGCCACGTCGACCTCGACGGTGAAGCGCACGGGCTGGCGCACGCCGCGCTCGCGCGCATAGAGGCCGAGCCGCATGTCGACCACGAGATCGCGGACAAAGACGCGATCGACCATCGCGCCGCTCACCGGCGCAGGCGTCGCGCCCTCCCGGGGAATGAGGGCGCGCAACCGGGCGACGGCCTGCGGGTCTGGATCGAGCCGGCGCGGATCGTGCCCCATCAGCGCCCGGCGGAAGCCGATCACGTCCGGCGCCAGCGCCGCCAGCCGCGGCACGTCCGGCGGTTCCAATGCGCCCGCCAGCGTCGAGAGGAGGCCAAGCCCGCGGCAGTCGGCGATGAAGCGGCGCAGAACCGCGGGACTGGCCCGCTCGAGCAGGCCACGCTCGTCGGCGCCGGACGGATCGAGCATGACGCCTGCCGCGCCGGCGGCGACGATGGCCTCGAGCGCGGCCGGATCGCCGATGCGCTCGACGCCGAGGCCGACGACCAGTCGTGCGCCGCCGGCCGCCGCCGCCAGCCCGGCGATCGCCGCAACCGGCGCCTTCACCTTGATCGCCTCGACGCCCGCGCCGGCCAGGGCCGCGACGCGCGCCGCAAGTCCCGCCGTGGCGTCGCCGGCGACGCCGGCCCAGATTCGCGCCGCGCCCCGGGCGGCGCAGACCTGCCGGACCGCAGCCGGATCGGGATCGAGCAGCTCGACGATGTCGACGCCCAGTCGGATCAACGTTTCGGCGTGGCCGGCGTCCCGCACGCTCCCGAGCATCGCCGTCATTCTTCGCCCCCGCGCGCCGATCGTCGCGCCCTGTTTACGCCGACGCCGCCCCGGACGCATCCATCGCAGGGTCGCGCAAACGAAAAGGACGCCCGGCGGGCGTCCTTCGCGCGCGGTCTGGGATCGATCTTACTTCTTCTTCCCGTCCGGGCCGAACTGCTTCATGAAGGCCCACAGGTCCTTGGCGTCCTTCTCGTCCTTGATGCCGGCGAACACCATCTTGGTGCCGGGCATCTTGGCCTTCGGGTCCTTGATGTACTCGACGAAGGTGGCCTCGCTCCAGGTGATGCCGGAGTCCTTGTTCGCCTGTGAATAGTTATAGCCCTCGATCGAGCCAGACTTGCGCCCCTCGAGGCCATTCTGGATCGGCCCGACGAGGTTCTTGGCGCCCTCGCCGATCATGTGACAGGGCCGGCACTTGGCGAACTGCTTCTCGCCGGCGGCGACGTCCTGCGCGGCGGCGGCGCCGACGCCGGCGACGACGATGGCCGCAGCGGCGGCGAGCTTCGAAATCAGTCTCATCAGGATCGCTCCTCCTCGGAAAACCCGGCCCATATAGGCGACGGCGCCGCCGTCAAGCAACCGCGCTACTTTGTCGCCTTCATGGCGCCCGCCGCGCCATTCGACGAAGGACGAAGACCAGCAATTCCCCTTGGCTCGAGCGGGAAACGAGCGCATCGCCGGTCTCCTGCGCAAGATGTGGGATGTCGAGCGCGGCGAGCGGATCGGTGCATTCCACCTGCAGCAGCGCGCCGGGCGCCAGGCCGGCGAGCGCCTTGCGCGTCTTCAATGCCGGCAGCGGGCACTTGAGGCCGCGCAGATCGAGCCGAACGGGCGTTTCCTGCATGAGCTCTCCGACGCCGCCCCGGCCGCCATGGCCCTCGCTGTCGCGCCGCGCTAGATAGCACGCTCGGAGCCGGGCGAAAGGCGCGAGGACCGTATGCGAGTGATCGGGCTGGCGGGATGGAGCGGCGCCGGAAAAACGACGCTGATCGTGCGCCTCCTGCCGGCGTTGATCGCGCGCGGCCTGTCGGTCTCGACCCTCAAGCACGCCCATCATCGTTTCGACGTCGACCATCCGGGCAAGGACTCGTTCGAACATCGCCTCGCCGGCGCGCGCGAGGTGCTGGTCTCCTCCGGTCAGCGCTGGGCGCTGATGCACGAGCTGCGCGGCGCGGGCGAGCCGCCGCTGTCCTTCCTCCTCGACAAGATGTCGCGGGTCGATCTCGTCGTCATCGAGGGTTTCAAGGGAGATTCCCATCCCAAGATCGAGGTGCATCGCCTCGAAAACGCCAAGCCGTTCCTGCACCCGGGCGACCGCGACATCGTCGCTATCGCCACCGACGCGCCGGGCCCCTTCCCCGGGCTCGACCAGGCCCGTCTCGACGACGCCGGCGCGATCGCCGATCTGGCTTTGAAACACGCCCGGCCGATCGACGAGATTCGCGCGCGGCTGCGCGCGGCGGAGCGCTGAGCCATGGCCCAGCTTTCTTCCGACGCCTTCGCGTTCGGCGATGCTCTGTTGCGCCTCGAGGCGGCGCACCGCCTCATCGCCGAGCGCGTCGCACCCCTGCCGGCGACGCAGGAAATCACTTTGGCCGAAGCCGACGGCCGCGTCCTCGCCGCGCCGCTGATCGCCGCGATCGATCTGCCGCCCTTCGCCAACTCCGCCGTCGACGGCTATGCGGCGCGCTTCGACGATCTCGCCGCAGATGGCCCGACCGAACTGCCGGTGAGCGGCCGCGCCGCCGCCGGCCGGCCGCTCGAGGGCGAGGCGCGCGCCGGCGCGGCGCTGCGCATCTTCACCGGCGCGGCGACGCCTGCCGGGCTCGACGTCGTGTTCATGCAGGAGGACGTCGAGATCGCCGGCGACCGCGTGCGTCTGCCGCACGGCCTGTCGCGTTTTTCCAACCTGCGCCCGGCGGGCGAGGACATCGCCCGCGGCGAGATCGCCATCGCGGCCGGGCGCCGGCTGACGCCGCAGGACGCAGCCCTCGCCGCCGCACTCGGCGCCGATCGTCTGACGGTGCGCGCCCGCCCGCGCGTCGGCGTCTTTTCGACCGGCGACGAACTGGCTGAGCCCGGCGCGCCGCTCAGCCCCGGCGCGATCTACGACGCCAATCGCTTCGCCCTCGCCGCCCTTGTCGCCCGCGCCGGCGGCGCGCCGGTCGATCTCGGCCGCCTGCCCGACGATCGCGCCGCGATCCGCGCCGGGCTGCGCGAGGCGAGCGCGCGCTGCGACCTGCTCGTCACTTCCGGCGGCGTCTCGACCGGAGAGGAGGATCACGTGCGCGCCGCGCTCGAGGCGGAAGGCGCGCTCGCCTTCTGGCGCGTCGCCATCAAGCCGGGCCGACCGGTGGCCATGGGCGTGATTGCCGGCTGTCCGCTGATCGGCCTGCCCGGCAATCCGGCCGCCGTGTTCGTCACCTTCGCGCAGATCGCCCGGCCGGTGATCGCCGCCCTGTCGGGCGAGGCGTGGCGAGCGCCGCGCGCGCTGCCAGTGATCGCCGACTTCGCCTACGCCAAGAAAGCGGGCCGCCGCGAATATGTGCGCGCTTCGCTCGTCGTCGATGCAGGACGCGCGCTGGCGCGCAAATTCGAGCGCGAAGGCGCCGGCGTCGTCACCTCGCTGACCCGCACCGACGGGCTGGTCGAACTCGCCGAGGAGACGACCCGCGTCGCGCCGGGCGAAACTGTCGGCTTCATCCCCTGGGCGATGCTCGCCTGACGCGCCTCGCCCGGCGCCGCGCCCTCGTTCAACGCGAGACTTCTCCCGCCGCGATCCGCTCCGCCTCGACCAGCTCCTCCGGCGTGTTGGCGTTGAAAAAGGGATCGACCGGCGTCGCCGGCCATTCCACTGTCGCGATCGGATAGCGCGCCGTGAAGCGATCGATCTTGCGAATGTCCTCTTCGACGAGCGCGCGCCTGAGATCGGCGGCGAGATCGACCGGCCACAAGCCGATCACCGGATGCGTATGGCCGCCAGAGGCGGCGCAGGCGAGGCGCGCGCCCCCGGCGATGCGCGCCCCCTGCAGCCGCGCCGCCAGATCGGCCGGCAGGAACGGCGAATCCGCCGCGACGCTGACGACCCATGCGATCTGCGGATGCGCGCGCGCGCAATGATCCAGCCCGGCGAGCACGCCGGCGAGCGGCCCGGCGAATCCCGGCACGTCGTCGGCGACGACCGGCAACCCTTGCGCGGCAAAGCGCGCCGGATCGCCATTGGCGTTGAGCACGAGGCTGGCGCATTGTGGTCGCAACGCGGCGATGACGCGATCGACGATCGCAACGCCGCCGACTCGCGCCAGCGGCTTGTCGCCGCCGCCCATGCGACGCGACAGGCCGCCGGCGAGGATGAGGCCGAGAGTCGGCGGCGCGTCAGTCATCGGCCGCGCTCTTGCGCCGGTGGCGCGCCGATTCCTCATCAACATAGGCGAGGTCCTGATCGAAGACGATGCGCTCGGAGCCGGCCAGAGCGATGAAACGCTTGCCCTTGGCGCGGCCGATCAGCGTCAGCCCGACCTTCTGCGCCAGCTCGACGCCCCAGGCGGTGAAGCCCGAGCGCGAGACGAGGATCGGAATGCCCATGCGCGCCGTCTTGATCACCATCTCCGACGTGAGCCGTCCCGTCGTGTAGAAGATTTTGTCGTCGCCGCGCTCGCCATGGCGGAACATCCAGCCCGCGATTTTGTCCACGGCGTTGTGGCGGCCGACATCCTCCATGTAGACGAGCGGCGCATCGGCCCGACACAGCACGCAGCCATGAATGGCGCCGGCCTCGAGATAGAGCGAGGGCATGGTGTTGATGGCGTGCGTCAGGCGATAGAGCCACGACGTGCGAAGCTCGGTCCGCGGCAGTTCCACCCTGTCGAGCGCCTCCATCAGATCGCCGAAGGCGGTCCCCTGCGCGCAGCCGGAGGTCAACGTCTTCTTCTTCAGCTTCGCCTCGAAATTCGTCTCCTGCGGCGTGCGCACGACGACGACGCCGAGATCATCGTCATATTCCACCGCGTCCACGACGTCGGTCGGCTTCAACATCGCCTGATTGAGCAGATAGCCGAGCGCCAGCTCCTCGGGATGGTCGCCGATCGTCATCATCGTGACGATCTCGCGGGCGTTGAGATAGAGCGTCAGCGGCCGCTCGACGACGACAGACGTCTCGATGCGCGCGCCGGACTGATCGACGCCGGCGACGCGCCGCGTCAGACGCGGATCAGCGGGATCGGGAACGACGAGCGGAGCGTCTGCCATGTCGTCTGATGTGGCGCGGGCCGGGCGCGAAGGCAAGCGGCGTCAGCTCTTCACCGCACCTGCGGTGAGGCCCGACACCATGTAGCGGCGGAAGGCGTAGTAGACGGCGGCGGGCGGCAGCGCATAGATCAGCCCCGTCGTCATCAACAGCTCCCACGGCGAATCGTCGGCGGCGAGGAAGTTGCCCAGCGCCACCGGCAGCGTGAACGACGTGTCGTTGGTGAGCAGCAGGAAGGCGTAGAGATACTCGTTCCAGGCCAGCAGCAGCGCATAGATGCCGACCGCCACCAGCGACGGCCCCATCAACGGCAGATAGACCATGCGGAACAGCTGCACCGGCGAGGCGCCGTCCACCACCGCCGCCTCGTCGAGTTCGAGCGGCAACTTGTCGGAGGCCTGCTTCAACACCCAGATGGCGTAGGGACTGGCGATCGCCACCATCGCGAGGATAAGCGCCCATTTCGACCCGAGCAGGCCGTAAAGGCCCATGGTGCGATACATCGGCACGGCGAGGAAGGCGGCCGGAATGAAGTAGGTGAACAGCGCCATGTTGAGCACGGTGCGCCCGCCGCGCACGCGCAGACGGCTGATGGCGAAAGCCGCGAAGGTGGCGATAAGCAATGTGATCGCGCCCGTCGCCGCCGCCACCAGCGCCGAATTGCCGAACTGCGTCCAGAAATGCTCGAGATGATGATGATCGGCGCGCAGCACGATGCCGAAATTGCGCAAGGTCGGCTCTGCCGGCCACAAATGACCGGCGAACACCGACTGCTTGTTCGACAGCGCGAACAGCAGCATGTTGTAGAGCGGCAGCAGCGTCCAGATCACCAGCGGAATGGCGATCAGCAGCAGCTTGGCGTCGCCGGCGATCGAGACTTTCTCTTCGCTCTGCGCGCTCATCGCGACAGCCTCTTCATCATGAAATAGACGAGCGGCAGGATCAGCGGCAACGCAGTGACGATCGTCGCCATCGACATGTCGACTTCGGCCAGACGCAGATAGCGGATACCAAGCGTCGCCAGCACATGCGTGAGGTCCGCCGGCCCGCCGCCGGTGAGCAGGTAGACAGAGTTGAAGTCGCCGAGCGTCCAGATCGTCGAGAGCAAGAGGCAGGTCAGATAGAGTTGGGCGATCGAAGGCCAGGTGACGAAGCGGAACTGCTGCCAGCGATTGGCGCCGTCGACGGACGCCGCCTCGTAGAGATCCTTGGCGATGGCGAGCCTGCCCGACAGGAGGATCAGCGTCCAGAACGGCAACGATTTCCAGATATGCACCATCATGGCGAAGAACAGCGCCAGCCAGGGCTCGTTGAGCCAGTTCGGCCCGTCCTGGAACGTCAGACGGAAGATCGTCTGGTTGATCACGCCCCATTCCGGATTGAGCATGAACCGGACCGACAGAATGGTCGGAATTGACGGCACCGCCCATGGCAGGATGAACAGCACCGTCAGAGCCTTGATCCACCAGCGTGGGATCGTGAAGAAGCCGGAGAGCAGGAGCGCGACCGCCATCTTCAGATTGATGGCGACGACGAGAAAAATCAGCGTATTGGCGTAGGAACGGAAAAAGATCGGGTCGGCGGCGAGCTTGCGGTAGCTTTCCGGCTCGTGCGCCAGCCAGAAAGCGTAGAGCACCGGATAGACGACGAACGCGAAGAAGACGACGACATAGGGCGCGACGAGAATCGCGCCCCAGATCTGCGCCGAACTCCAGCCGTTCGCAGCTCTCGCCGGCGCGACTGCCGGCGACGACGCATCCGCTGCCGCCGTCATGCGCTGCCCTCCCCTCGCGGCGACGGCGATCTCTCGAGGACCGCCGTCGCGTGAGCGCGATGCGTCAGTTCATCGAGCTGGCGACTTCCTTGATGCGCGCCACCATCTCGTCCACCGCCTTGTCGACGGGAACTTTCTCGTTGAGCACGCGGTTTGCGGCCTTGGCCCAGACATTCTCGTTGTTGAGAATGGTGAACTTCCAGTTCTTCGTGAACTCGAAGGTCGAGGTGCCGGCCTTGAACTGCCCGTAGACGGCCTTGCGGTGCGGGTCGGCCTGCCAGAAGGCGCTCTCCTGGCTCGCCTTGGTCACCGGGAACCAGCGCCCGAGCGAGCCTTCGACATAGGGCCTGAGATTGGCCTCGTCGAACATGAAGGCCACGAACTCCTTGGCGCGCGCCTTGTTGGGCGCATTGGCGAAGACGACGCCGGTCTTGATCGCCGCGCGATAGGCCATGGGCTTGCCGTCGGGCCGGTTCGGGAAGCCTGCGGTGGCGATCAGCTCGTCGTAGTTCTTCTTGGCCTTGGCGCGGTCATCGGCGCTGAGAGAGGCGTTGTTGGAATCGTCGAGCCACTTGGCGGCGATCGAAATCGTCGCATTGTGGGTCAGCACCGTCGTCTTGTTGTGGAAAGCGACGTTGTTGTCCGGATCCTTCCAGCTCGTCGAAGAGGGCGGCGCGCAGCCGCGGCTGTAAATGTCGGTGTAGTCCTTCAGGGCGCCGGCCATCGCCTTCTTGTTGGCCGGGTCGTCGACCAGCAGCTTGCCTTCGTCGTCGACCATCTTGACGCCATGGGCGTCCATGAAGGTCAGCATCGAATAGAAGCTGTCGGTGGAATCGACGCCGAGCGGCTGGCCGATGCCGAAGGCGCGCGAGCCGCTCGCCCGGCGCACGCCCGCCTGCACCTTGTCGCACCAGAACGACCAGTAGTCGGACCAGCCCGTCGGAATGTCGGCCTCCTTGAAGCCGGCCTGCTGCAGCATGTCCTTCCAGTACTGTATGTGCATCGTCTGCTGCTTGATCGGGAAGGCGTAGTAGGCGCGCTTCTTGGCCTTGTCGTTGTAGAGGAATGCGGTCTCGATGGTGTTCGGCGCGAATCGCTCCTTCATCGGACCGAGCACGTCGGTCAGGTCCTCGAGGCGGCCCTCATAGGCCCACTTGCTGCCGACCTGGAAATCATAGGTGTCGGAATAGGCCACATCCGGCACCGTGCCGGAATCGAGCGCAGCCACCGTCTTGGGGATCATGTCCTGAACGGCGTATTGCGACAGCTCGATCTTGACGCCCGCCTTCTGCTCGAACTTGCGGATCGCCTCGAACAGCGCATCGTCTTCGGACTTGTAGAAGCCTTTCACCCACCAGACGGTCAGCTTCTCCTGAGCCTGCGCCGGAGTGGACAGGCCGGTGAAAAGCGCCCCCGCGACGGCGGCGGACGCGACAAGGCCGAGCGTTCTCTTCATCGCGAATTTCCTCCCAGGCAAGCGCTGCGCCGTGGTTCGGCGGCATTGTGGTTCGGGACGGCGCGCGCCCCTTCATCGATGTTAGACAAATCGATTTAGCAAGAAAAGGCCCGCCGCACGCCCGCCGACGGTCTGCGCCGACGCGACGTGGGCGGACGGCGCCCGGTATGCAAAAAGCAGGGGAAAAATGGTCGGAGTGAGAGGATTCGAACCTCCGACCCCCTCGTCCCGAACGAGGTGCGCTACCAGACTGCGCTACACTCCGACGCCGATCCCGGCTCGTCGAGCCGCTTCGGACGGCGGCGGTATAGCCGCCTTCGGGGGCCGGGGCAAGCGCTGTCCGGGTTCAGGACATATCAGGCTGGGGTTGGTCCCCACGGGCCAAGGATCGCGCCGTTGGCCGACTCTCGGTCGTTCCGCCCAGTTGCGGCGCTTCCACACGACAACTATGGTCCGCGCCGCGCAATGGGGCGTCGCCAAGTGGTAAGGCAGCGGATTTTGATTCCGCCATCCGGAGGTTCGAATCCTCCCGCCCCAGCCAGGCACTTGCGGCGACCGGAGACGGTTCCCGAAGGGCGCAGAGACTGCGCAATGTCCGCGGGTTAGGGGGATGGCTGGCGTCTCGGCGCGGAAATTGGCGCTCGATCCGCCGTCTTTGCCGCCCATTTCGCCCGCCGGTCTCAGGCGGCGGATCGAAAATCTCCAAACTGCGGATAGATCACGGCGCCGGCCGTGCTGATCGCGGCTCGGACGGAACCGATGCACGGCCGCTTTCGGATCAATCACACCGGGAGGTCGGGAACCCTATTGGTGCGCGATGGTGTTGGCGTCCTGCTCGGACCACAACACCGGCAGGCCGCGCGCAAGCGCGCTCGCCGTCAGTTCGCTGGAGGCGGAACCCGAAGCGATCGCCGCTAGAACGTTCGGAGAGAGGAAGGCGAGCGGCGCGAGGAAACGCGCATGACGAACCGCGATGCCCTCGCTTGCCGCGATCGCCTCGAACGAAGCCGCCCTGCCCTCGACGAGATCGTCGATCCAACGCCGCGCCCTGACGATGGCCGTGAGCAGAGCGTCGCGCCGGCGCGGATCGGACGCGAGGCCTGCCGGCGCGTGCGCCACGCCCCTGCGCGGCGAGGAAGCTTTGCGGAACGGGACGGAGAGCGGGGCCGGCGACGCGCCGTCGGCTCCGCCCGGCCTGAACGCGATGACGATTTGATTGGCGTGCAGCGTCACACGGGCGACCGAAGTGAGCAGAGGCTGGATGTCGTCGGGATCGGTCGACGCACGCGGTGCTTCGCCCGCGGCAGCCTCGCCTACGCCGCATGCCGCGTCATCCGCGCCAGTCGCGGATGTCGCCCGCAGCGCCTTGGCCACAGCCGCCTCGATCTCCGGCGCCGACACGCGCGCGACCGCGCCGGCGTCCTCGCGCCGCCCCTGCAGCAGCGCCTGCGAGACATAGTAGCGATAGTGAACGCCCTGCCTCGTCGCATAGCTCGGGCTCATCGCATGGCCGGCGGCGTCGAACAGCAGGTCGGCGAGAGGGGCAGGGGTCTTGGACCGCAGCTTCCGGCGCTGGACCGCTTGCGCGTCGAGCCTCGCCTGGACTGCCTCGAACAGATCACGGCCAAGGATCGGCTCATGCGTCGCGACATGGACCTCGCCGCGATAAACGATCTCGCCGATGTAGAACCTGTTCCGCAACAGATGCGCCAGTGGACCGACGCGGTAGCAGCCGGCGCTGTGCGCCGCCCATGCTGCGGGACGGCGTGGATGAGGATACGCCGCGTGTCGTGGGCCGTTCCTTCTTCAAGCTGGAGCCGGCGCCTGCGCGATGCATCTCCACCACCGCCTCATGCGGCGCCGGCGAGGCGGCGGCCTTATGCTCGTGCTTGCCATGCTTGTCGACGCCAGGCCTGCTGGCCGCCTTCGCGCTCCTCGGCGCAGTCGCGGCGACGCCCGACGTCTTGCCCTGAGCCCGCACCCGCCCCGCGCGCCGACATCCGGCTCTTGCTCTTCGTGATCATGCAAATATCTCCGTCGCTGCGACGGCGCCCGATCGCCCCGTCACCGCGACGGCCCCGCTCAGGCCAATCGCCTGCGGGGACCTCCAGCCGAGGCGCTCCTCCAACGGTCGACCAAGCAATGCTTGCCCGCGCAGCGAAGTCCGGTCCAAGAGCTGGTGGAGGCGTACGTTTGGTTCAAATCCCTGTCGCGCTCATGGCTGATCAGTCGGATGGCGCGAGAACCGTCAGCTGGTGCAGGTAGAAGCCGAGGCTCGACGGGCCGGTCAGCCCATGTTTCGCCAGCGCCCCGGCGGAAAGACGCGCCTTCAAGAACGCCATGAACGCGCATTCCTCGGCCCAACCCTCGATGACAAGCACGACCGGCGGCACCGCATTGGCCGCGCCGCGGGCCCGCTGCTCGGCATTGACATAGCCGCTGGCCGCACGATCCGCCACGAGCAGCCGGATTGCGGCCAGGCCCCGGCTGGCGGCGAGATCCGGCAGGATGGCCGATCGGAACCGCGCAAGATCCGCCGCCTCGCCCGCCTCGGCCACATCGTAGCGCAGGGTGGCGACAAGCCCGCCCTGCCCGATGCCGCGTTCCGACCCCTGATGCAGCGCCTCGACACGGCAGAGCGAGCGCGCGACATGGCGGAAATGCCGGACGGCCGACAGCGTGCGGGGCGTCGGGTTGTCGAGTCGGGCCTTGTAGGCCGCGCTGCGGACGACCTCGGGGGAATCCGTCTCGTAGAGATTGAAGAAAGCGAGATCCGCCTCGCGGGCGATGAAGCGGCGCCCGTTGCGAAATCCGGGAATCGACACGCGCTCCGGCACATGCTCCTCGCCATGCCAAGCATAGAACTCTTCCAGCCCCTCGGAGGCGATATCGTGCCAAATCGCAACCGCCCCGCTCATGGCAGCAGCCCGTTGGCGAGCATGAGCCGCCGGATCTCGGCCCGCTCGGCCTCGTCGACGCCAAGCTGCGGCTCGCGCACGGCCGCCTGCGGGAACAGGCCCTGCAGGCGCAGCACCTCCTTCATCCGGGGCCGGAAATCCCGGATCGGCGGGCGCCAGCAAAAGCGGGCGATCGGGCCGAGCTTCTGCCAGATCGCGCGGGCATTCGCGATATCGCCGCCCTGCACCCCCTCATTCATCGCCACCAGCTCGGCGGTGAAACCGCCGGCAAAGCCGATCAGCGCACCGTTGCAGCCCATCATCATCGCCTCGAAGATGAAGGTGTCGCTGCCGGTCAGCACGCCGATCGGCCGGGGCAGGCCCGCCGCGACCTCGATGGTCGAGAGCGTCTGCGCCACATCGAAGGAGGCTTCCTTGATGGCCGCCACCTCCGGGATCTCGGTCACGCGGCGCAGGATCTCCGGCGTGTAATCCGGCCCCCAGCCTTTCGGGAACTGGAAGCAGATGATCGGCAACCGCGCTGCATCGGCAATCGCCTTGTGGTAGCGGTAGATCATCTCCCCCGGCACTGGCGCGCCGGAAAAGGTCGGGAAGGGCGGAAAGACCGGAAATCCATCGACACCCATCCGGGCATAACGCTCGGCCTTGGCGGCGGCGGCGCGGGTCGACCCGGCGACGATGCCGGAGAGGAACGGCACCCGCCCTTTCAACACGCCGAGACAGGTGCGGATCACCTGCTCCTGCTCCTCCTCGGTGAGGGCGATGACCTCGGAGGCGTCCATGTTCATGGCGATGCCCGCCGGCTTCTGGCCGGCCAGCCAGTCCATGTAGCGTTCGAGGGCGGGCCAGTCGATGCTGGCATCGGCCTGCATCGGCAGGAAGGGGGCGGCGATCAAGCCATGGCAGGGACGGTTGAGCATGGGGCCTCAATACTGGATGACGCCGTGGCGCATGAAGCATTCGGTGATTTCGTCGCAATATTCGGCAAAGCGGCGGCTGGTGACGACCTCCTTGTGGCGCGGCCGCGGCAGGTCGATCTCGATGATGCGCTCGATTCGCCCCGGCCGCGGCGTCATGACGATGACGCGATCCGCCAGCGCCACCGCTTCCGAAATGCCATGCGTGATGAAGAACGTGGTCTGGCCGCGTTCCCGCCAGAGCTTCTCGAGATCAATGCGCATCTGTTCTCGCGTTAGCGCATCCAGCGCGCCGAACGGCTCGTCCATCATCAGCAAGGGCGGGTCATGGATCAGCGCCCGCACGATGGCCGTGCGCTGGCGCATCCCGCCCGACAATTCGCGCGGCATGCGGTTCTCGAATTCCCCGAGCCCTACCTTGGCGAGCAGCGCCCGCGCCCGGTCACGGTAGGCGGCCGGCCTGCCGCCGCGCAGGTCAATCTGGACGAGCACATTGTCGAGGATGGTCCGCCAGTCGAGCAGGACCGGGCTCTGGAATACGATACCGAGATCGGTATGTGGTCCGGCCACGCACCGCCCGGCAATCTCGACCTGCCCGGCCGCCGGCGCCAGCAGGCCGGCAATGATCTTGAGCAGGGTCGACTTGCCGCAGCCGGACGGGCCGACCACCGCGACGAACTCGCCCGCTCGCACGGAAAGATCGATCCGCTCCAGCGCGCGGGTCTCCATCCCGGCGCGGCGGAAGACATGGGCCACGCCCGAAATCTCCACCGGAACGCCGGCAGCCGGGCGGGGCGTGTCTGGCTCCGCCAGCTTGGAGGATGCGCTGTCGGACATCGCGGCGACCGGCCTCGCCACGGTGAGCCTCATTTGGGCAGGAACTCGTTCGTATGGAACGCCGTCCAGGTGAGATTGGTCTCCAGCCCACGATACTTCTTCAGCAACTCGATCGTCTGGCTCCAGTCCTTCTCGTGGCCAAGGCCAGTCTGGCCCTTCACATTGGCCGAATCCATCAGCTCGAAATCGACCAGCATCTGGTCCTTGGTCGATTGCCGGTTGAGATCTGGCTTGACCTTCATCGCCACATCGACCGCCGGATCCGGGTTCTTCTTCGCTTCTTCCCAGGCGCGCTTGGTCGCCTTGACAAAACGCCGGACGAGATCCGGATTGTTCTTGATCGTAGCGTTGCCGGTGAAGATCGCCATGCCGACGATATTCGCGCCGTGATCGGCAAAGCGCAGCGCATGCGGCTCCACACCCCGGTATTTCAGCAGGAAGTATTGGTCATCCGCCCCGCCAAGCAGGCCATCGGCCCGCTTTTCAAGTACGGTGACGACCTTCGCCGCCGGATCGACCTGCACGAAATTGACCTTGCTGATATCGACCTTGTTGTGCGCTGCCAGCGCCTCGAGCAGACCACGGATCGGATCGCCCGGCGAGACGGCCAGCGTCTTGCCCTCGATATCCTTCGGCGTCCGGATGCCGGCCGAGGCGGCCGAGACCACCGAGAAGCCGGTGGAGCTGAGGATGTTCATCACGGATTTGATCTCGCCCCCCTTGGAGACGAGATTGATGATGCTCGAACTGTCGGCGAGTCCGAACGTGTCGGTTCCCGCCCCGACCACTTGCACCGTATTGGCTGAGCCACGGCCCTCGTTGATGGTGAGGTTGATCCCCTCTTCCTTGTAGAAGCCGCGATCGACGCCGTAATAGAACGGCACATGCAGCCCGCCGAGATACCAGTTGAGGCGCAGCGACACATTGTCCTGCGCCTGTGTGGGCGCACCCGTCATGAGGGGCATTGCGGCGGCAAGACCCAGCAAGGCTTTGCCGAGAAGGCGTCGTATGGTCATGGTTTCCTCCCGTTCTCGTGGTTTGGCCTGTTTCTGAGGCTTCATAGACCGGTCATCTCCGTCGGACGCTGCGAGACATGCCAGGGGATGACGAGGCGTTCGATGAATTCGACCAGGTAGTAGATCGCCAGCCCGATCGCGCTGAGCAGCACGATGATCGCGAAGACCATCGGTGTTTCGAGCTGGCCGTTATATTGCTGCAGCAGGTAGCCCAGGCCCCGGTCCGAGGCGACGAATTCGGCCACCACAGCAGCCGTGGCCGACAGCGCGGCGCCGATCTTCAGCCCGGTGAAGATTTCCGGCAGGGCCTGCGGCAGGCGGATCTTGAAGAACATCCGCGCCGGACTCGCGCCGGTCGAGCGGGCGAAATCCATTACATCCGGATCGACCGACTTGAACCCCGCCACGCTCGACACGACGACCGGGAAGAAGCAGAGCAGGAAGACGATCAACAGCTTCGGGAACAGGCCGAAGCCGAACCAAATGATGAAGAGCGGCGCGATCGCAATCTTCGGGATAATCTGCAGGAACACGATCACCGGATAGATCGTCGTCTCGACGAACCGCGAATAGGCGATCGCCATGGCCAGCGGAATGCTGATCGCCACCGCCAGCACATAACCGCCAAGGATCTCGGTCAGGGTCGTCCAGGCGCCGGCCATGACCACGTTTTGCCGCTTGAGGAACTCCGACCAGATTTTGCTGGGCGGCGGCAGCAGGTATTCCTTGATGCCGAACAGCTTGACCGCGAATTCCCAGAGCAGGAACAGCATGAGGAAGGCTGCGATCATGCCGATCCGCTGCTGCAGCCCGGTGAGGATCCGCGCCGGCAGCGGGCGGGAGGCGCCGGCGCCGCTCATGCCGCGCCGGCCCCGGTCGGCTCGAGATCGAATGTGCCATAGGCTGCCGGCAAGTTGATCTCGATCAGTTCGAGATCATCCGACCGGGCCACGACATTATGCGCCACCCCGCCCGGTTGCGACAGGCAGCCCCCTGCCTCGACCGTGACCGGCTCCTCGACGCCCTCGAACCGGAACCGGATCCAGCCCCTGATCACGAAGACGAAATGGCCGGTCATATCGTGCCAGTGCCAGCCCGTCTCCTTCGGAAAGGGCTTGAACGCCCGGATATGCTTGGCGCCGATCCGCCCGCCGGTCGCAGCAGCGAGGCCGAGATCGCGATATTCCACATCGGCGCGCGGGCCGTCCCGCGTGAAATCCGCCTCCCGAAAGGGCAGCAGGTTCAGCCGGGATTTCGCCTCGGCCAGCGCCAGCGGTCCATTATACTGCGGTGACGCGGTATCGCCCATGCGGCGTCCCCCTGTGATCCGGGCCAGCCGGAGCCGACCGTCCGGCATGCATATCGGCAGTGCCGGGCCTCTGGCGCAGCGGCCAGATCGCCCCCAGTTCCTCGGCCGCCCGGGCGATCCGCGCCGCGAGCAGGACTCGCCTCTCGGCCCCGAAGCGCAGAAGCGGCCCGGCCAGGCTGAGCGTACCGACGATCGGCCCGGCGCCCGGCCCCGACAGGTCGGCAATCGCCACCGCCACCGCGGCCGTTCCGGGCTCGCCCTCCTCGACCGCCTCGCCGAACCCGGCGTTGCGCGTGGCCCCGAGCATGGCGCTGAAGGCCTCGAGATCCTGCACGACATTGGGCCCGAAGCGCTGCGGCGTCCGGAGCTGCGTCGCCGCCACGATCCGCATTGCCTCCGCTTCGGGCAGGGTGGCGAGCCAGGCCTTGCCGGTTGCCGTGGCATGCAGCACCACGTCATGGCCGGTATCATGGTCGAGATCGGGGTCGTAACGCAGGCCGGACCGCGCTCCCTGCGCCTTGGCCACCCAGACCAACCGCTCCCCATCGACAATGGCCAGCCGCGCCAGTTCGCCCGTCTCCTTGGCCAGCCGATCGAGGATGGGCTGGGCAAGATCGTCGAGGCCGGTTCGCACATAGTGGCGCAGGCCGAGCATGGTCAGTTTCAGCGTGAGCCGGTAACGGCCGCTGCTCTCGACCTGGCTTACGAAACCTGCCTCGACCAGCAGGACCAGCAACCGGTGGCCGATGCTCTTGGGCAGGTCGAGCGCCTCGCAGATCTCCGTCAACGCCACGCCTTCGGGCCGCCCGGTCAGATGTTCCAGGACAAGCAGGGCACGCTTGGCGGCAGACTGGTTCATGCCATCAGTCAATAGCGGAACATGGTTCCTGTATTGAGCAGACCGCTCGTCCTGTCAACGGCGGTGCGGAGGGCCGTGTCAGACACGAGATCGGATTGCTGTCGCCCAAGATCGTCCGGCGGGCCGTGATGATGCACGACCGATACCCGAGACGTGCTCTGACGTGCTGCCCGTTTTCCGGCCGGTCATAGGTCAGGTCACCCCGACGCCTGGCGCCGTTCACGCCGCCGCTTTCACGCCGCCGTCCGTCATCCGGTACCAGGCGATGATCGCCGAGACGTAGAGCTTGTGCAGCGCGTGGAACGGCAGCGGCTCGATCGGCGTGATCGGGAAGGGCAGCTCGCTGCGCTCCCCGGTCGCGGCGTAGGCGGCGAGTGCGCGCCCCATCGCCGTCTGCAGTCCGACGCCGCGTCCCATGCAGCCGATGTCGATGATCAGGCCCGCCTCCGGCTCGTGGATATGCGGCAGGAAATCCCGCGTCAGCGCCACCCGCCCGCACCAGCGATGCTCGATCGGCGCGCCCGCAAGCTGCGGATAGAATTTCGTGAGCACGCGTTCGAGATGCGCCCAATCCGATGCGGCGCCCGGCTCGCGGAAGGGGCCGCGCCCGCCCATAAGCACGCGGTTCTGATGGTCCTTGCGGAAGTAGAGCAGCAGCTGGCGCGTATCCGACGTCACCTGCCCGCCCGGCAGGATCGACTTGGCGACATTGTCGCCGAGCGGCGCGGTGGCGACGATGAAGGAGTTCGGTGCGATGATGGTCTGGCGCAGCTTCGGCACGAGATCGCCGGTGTAGCCGCCGGTCGCCATCACCACCTTCCCCGTCTTCACTCTGGCGCCCTGCGCCGTCGTCACAACGAAACCGTTCCCTGAGCGGTCGAGCGCAGTCACGCGGCTGCCGCCGTGCAGCGCCGCGCCCGCCTTCTGCGCCGCGCGGGCGAGGCCGCGGGCGTAGGCGAGCGGCTGCACGCCGCCGCCGCGCGGATCGAGCCATCCCCCGAGATACTGCCGCGAGCCGAGCGCCGCGGCGACCTGGTCGCGGTCGAGCACTTCGGCGGCGACGCCGCGCGCCGCCCATTCCGCGGCGCGGCGCTTCACGGTGCGGATCATCTCGTCGGTATGCGCGCCCTGGATCCAGCCGGCGCGCACATGTGGAACGTCCATGCCGTGCCGGGCGATGAGGTCGAAGACGATGTCGGCCGTGCCGCCGACGAAGGCGGCGAGCGCCTCTCCCGCCTCCGGCCCATATTTCGCGGTCAGTTCCGATGGGTCGTACTTGATGCCCGGGATGACCTGGCCGCCGTTGCGGCCCGAACCGCCCCAGCCCGGCTCGTGCGCCTCGAGCAGCGCGACGGCGACGCCGCGCCCGGCAAGGTGGAGCGCCGTCGACAGGCCGGCATAGCCGCCGCCGATGACGCAGACATCCGCCTCCGTATCCCGATCCAGCGGCGGCGTCTCCACCGGCGGCGGCGCCGTGGCGGCCCAGAGCGAGGGTGCGAGCGGAAACGGTTCGGCCATGAAAATCTCCTGTCGGCGGGCGTCAAAGCGCCATGCACAGGCGCAGTGAGTCGAGGATCGCGGCGTGGACGTTGCGGCTGGCGACGGCGTCGCCGACGCGATGCAGTTCGAAGCGGCCCTGCGGTCGCAAGTCGCGCGGCTGGGCCGCAAGGCCGACCAGCGCCGTCAGGTCGGTCACGCCGTCATTGCTCGATGCGTCCCGGAGCTGGCGGAACACCTCGTCCGCCGGCAACGTGCCGTGCTCGACGACGACGTGATCGGCGAGGCGCTCCATGGTCGCCAGCGTCGCCATGTTGCGGAAGGTCGCGACGAGGCGGTTGCCTTCGCGCCGCACGCCGACGATCTCGTGATCGAAGATCGCGCCGACGCCGAGCTCG
>JAEULW010000003.1 GCA_016793505.1 Methylobacteriaceae bacterium
CGCCGCAGACCGCCGTGTCGTTCGAGGCTCGGCAGGGCGGCGAGCGCGCGGCGCCGTCGCGCGCCGATGCGCCGTCGCTCGCCGACGCCGACGTCGCCGCTCTCGCCGCAGCGCCTGACCTCGCCAGCGCCGTCGAGACGCATCTGTTGCCGGCGCGCTGGCCGCAGACGGTCGAGCGCATCGTCGCGGCGGCGGACGAGGCGCGCGCCGCCGCTGCGGCCGCGCCGGCCGCGCCCGATGCGCCGCCGCGCCCGGCGATGAATCTGCTGCGCCTGACGCTCGAGCCCGAGCGCCTCGGCGCGGTCACGGTGACGCTGCGCCTGCGCGGCGACGCGCTCGAAGCGCGTCTGGCGACGGAGCGGCCGGAGACCGCCGCGCTTCTCGAAGGCCGCCGCGCCGAACTGTCCGACGCGTTGCGGCGCGCCGGCTACGAGATCGAGCAATGGTCGTTCACGCCGGCGCCGCCGGCCGTCGAACCGGCGCGGCGCGGCGAGGCGGCGCGCGAGGCGGCGCAGGAGCGACGCGAGCCAGGGGAGCAGCGCAGGGATGATGGCGCGCAGGACGATGGCGGCCGCCGCGGCGATCGCGGGTCGCAGGAGGATCGCGACGCGCGTCGTCGCTGGCGCGGCCTTCGCCGCGACGATCTGGACGCCGGTTGAGGCCGCAGCCTCGGCGGCCTCGACGATCTGCGAGTCGGCGATGCAGGAGGCGGCGCGTCGGCACGCCGTGCCGATCGGCGTGCTCTACGCCGTCGGCCTGACCGAGACCGGTCGCCGCGGCTCGCTGCAGCCCTATGCGATGAACATCGCCGGCGCCGCCTATTTCGCCCGCGATCTCGCCGACGCGCTGCGCAAGTTCGAGGAGGCGCGGGCGCGCGGCGTGCGTCTCATCGATGTCGGCTGCATGCAGATCAACCACCACTATCACGCCCGCAATTTTCCGAGCGTGACGGCGATGTTCGATCCGGCGCGCAATGTCGATTACGCCGCGCGCTTCCTCAATCGCCTGCACGCCAGCGAGCGCTCCTGGACTCTGGCGGTCGCGCGCTATCACGCCGGGCCGCACAACGATCCGGCGCAGAAGCGCTACGTCTGCGCGGTGATTCGCAACATGGTTGCGGTCGGCGTCGGGCAATGGACGCCGCAGGCGCGCGCCTTCTGTCAGTAGAACGACGCACACGTTAACCTTTGCCGCCGTTTCGTTAACCATTGCGCGCCGACGCGTTAACGATTGCGCGTTTCGACGCGTTCGAGGCACGGAATTTTCACGCAACGCCTTCGCGACGCTTGCGGATCGCCGAATCGTCCCCTACACAACCATCAGTTGTGTTTCTCGTGTTGTTCGCGTCCAGGTTGAAGACAACGGCGCGAGGCGCGGCGGGCCACAGCCGCCCTCCGGACGATGCGGGGGACTGCATGTACATACTGATCGAACCGAGCGAACTCGTCGCGACCGGTTTCGCTTCGAGCCTCGGCCGCGAGGGCGTGCCGCTCGCAAGCTTCCTGCCCGGCGAGTTTCTCGACTGGGTCTCGGCCGCGCCGAGCGAGGATCTGCGCTCCGTCGAGGCCTTCCTCGTCGGCAACTGCGAGAATCCCGACCAGGTCTCCAAGCTCATCCGCTCGCATTCGCCGGCGCCGGTGATCGCCATGAGCGACTCCAATTCGCTCGAACGCACGCTGGCCCTGTTCGAGGCCGGCGCCGACGACGTCGTGCGCAAGCCCGTGCATGCGCGCGAACTGCTGGCGCGCGTCGAAGCCGTGCGGCGGCGCGAGCGCGCCGAGGCGCGCGCCGTGACGGTCGGCCGTCTGCGCGTCTATTTCGACGGCCGTTCGCCCGACGTCGAGGGCGTCGAACTGCCGCTGCCGCGTCGCGAGCGCCGCATTCTCGAAATTCTCGCCGGCAATCGCGGCCGCTGGCTCACCAAGCAGCAGGTCTTCTCGGCGACCTATGGCCTGTTCGACGATCAGGTGCAGGAGAGCGTCGTCGAAAGCCATGTCAGCAAGCTGCGCCGCAAGCTCGCTCAGGCCCTCGGCGCCGATCCGATCGAGTCCCGGCGCTTCCTCGGCTATCGGCTGCCATGACCGCATCGCCCGGCAGAGCGCGGCCAAGCGAGCTTCGCGCAAGCGAAGAGGCGCAGGCTGCGGACTGCGGAAATGGAGACTTGCGGCCATGAGTCTGTTCGGCGCCTTGCGCACCAGCGTATCGGGAATGAATGCGCAGGCGAACCGCATGAGCGCGGTGTCCGAAAACATCGCCAACGTCTCGACCACCGGCTACAAGCGCATGCGCGCCGAGTTCGAGACGCTCGTCGGCTCGCAGTCGCCGACCGTTCTCTACAACGGCGGCGTCGGCACGCGCTTCCAGTCCCTGAACACCGAACAGGGCACGCTGCTGCAGACCGGCCGCTCCACCGATCTGGCGATCCGCGGCCGCGGCTATTTCGTCGTCGAGAACGCCGCCGGCCAACCTGCGCTGACCCGCGCCGGCGCCTTCACGCCCAACGCGCAGGGCGAACTCGTCAACACCGCGGGCGAATTCCTGCTCGGCTACGAGGTCGACTCCACAGCCCGTCCCGTCGCCAACGGCGTCGAATCGCTGCGCCGCATCGACGTCATCCAGACGGCGCTGTCGGCGACGCCGACCACCTCGGGCATGCTCAGCGCCAATCTCGATTCCGACGCGGCCGTCGTGCCGGCCGCCGATCTGCCCTCGGCCAACGCGCCGACCTCCACCTCGACGTCGAAGACCTCGCTCGTCACCTACGACAATCTCGGCCACAAGGTGACGATCGACCTGCATTTCGCCAAGTCGGCGGCCAACACCTGGGACCTGGCGATCTATGACGCCGCCAGCGCGCCCGTCGGCGGCGGCTTCCCTTACGCCGCCGCGCCTCTGGCCACCGCGTCACTGAGCTTCAGCGCCCTCAACGGCGCCCTGACGGCGCCGGCGGGCGGTCTCGTCTCGCTCACCATCCCCTCCGGCCAGACGATGCAGCTCGATCTGTCCAGCATGACCCAGCTGGCGAGCCCCTTCGCCGTCGCGCAGGCGACGGTGGACGGTCACGCGCCGAGCCAGCTCGATCGCGTCGAGATCGGACCGGACGGCGTCGTCACGGCCATCTATCGCGACGGCACGCTGATCCCGCGCTACCGCATCCCGCTCGCCGATGTCGTCAGCCCCGACAATCTGTCGAACGCCACCGGCAATATCCATTGGGAGACCGCCGATTCCGGCGGCATCGTCATCGGCGAGGCGCAGACGGGCCTGCGCGGCGACATCATCTCGGGGGCGCTCGAAAGTTCGACCGTCGATCTCGCCGGCGAGCTGACCACGATGATCGAGGCGCAGCGCGGCTACACGGCCAATTCCAAGGTGTTCCAGGCCGGCTCGGAACTGCTTGACGTTCTGATGAGCCTGAAGGCGTGAAGGAGTAGATCGCGATGACCCTGGCCGCAGCCCTGCAGACCGCGCGCAGTTCGCTGGCCAACGCCGCGCTGCAAAGCGCGCTGATCTCGCGCAATGTCGCCTCGGTCGATCAGGCCGGCTACGCCCGCCGCATGTCCGAGACGGTGGCCGACTCCGCTGGCCTCGGCGTCAACGTCGCGGTCAAGCGCATCATCGAGGACGCGCTGCGCGACGCCGCGCTCGAAGCCGGCGCGCGCGCCGAAGGCGCCCAGACGTTGCTCGCCGGGCTCGACCGGCTCGACGTCGTCGTCGGCGCGCGATCGGGCGACGACACCTTGCCCGCTCTGCTCGGCGCGCTGCGCGACTCGCTCACCGCCTACGGCAACGATCCTTCGCGCGCCGCGCTCGGCGAGGCCGCGGTTCGCGCAGCCGGCGACGTCGCGGCCCGGTTGAACCGCCTGTCCGACGCGGCGACGCAATTGCGCGATCGCGCCGATCAGGACATCGCCGCTTCGGTCGCGAACGTCAACACGCTGCTCGGCCGATTCAAGACCGCCGACGCCGACGTCGTCGCCGCGCTGGCCACCGGCAAGGACCCCTCCGACGCGCAGGACGAGCGCGACGCGCTTCTCGCCGCGCTGTCGAAGGAGATCGGCGTCACCGCCCGTCCGCAGCGCAATGGCGGCCTCGCGCTCTACGCCGACGGCGGCCTCGTGCTCTACGACCGCGAGCCGCGCCGCGTCGAATTCACGCGATCCGGCCCGCTCGTCGCCGGCGCGTCCGGCGGCGCGGTGATGATCGACGGCGTCGACGCCACAAGCCAGGCCTCGACCATGGCGGTCGGCGTCGGCCGCATCGCGGCGCTGATCGCGCTGCGCGACGATGTCGGCGTGCGCATGCAGGCCCAGGCCGACGAGACCGCCCGCGCGCTCGTCGCCAATTTTTCCGAGAGCGACCAGAGTGCGTTGCCCGTCGCGCCGACGCTCGCCGGACTCTTCGTCGATCCGCGCACAACCGGCGTGCCGGACGCTGTCGCGGCCGTCGGCCTCGCCGCGCGCCTTGCCGTCAACGCCAACGCCGATCCGGCGCGCGGCGGCGACGTGACGCGGCTGCGCGACGGCGGCGTCGGCGATCCGTTCAATCCCGTCTATCGCTACAATGCGACGGGCCATGCCGGCTTCGAAACGCGGCTCGTGGCGCTCGCCGACAGCTTCGGCTCGCTCTTCGCCTTCGATCCAGGCGCCGGCCTGCCCACCAATGTCGGACTCGCCGACTTCGCTGTCGCCTCGCTCGACTGGACGTCCGGCCGCCGCGCCGAGGCGTCCGCCTCGGCGCAGCGCGAGCAGGCGGTGCGCGACCGCACCGTCGAGAGCCTGTCCAACTCCGCCGGCGTCAATGTCGACGAGGAGATGTCGCGCCTCCTCGAGGTCGAGCGCGCCTATCAGGCGTCGGCCAAGCTGATGTCGACGATCGACGAGATGTTCGCGACGCTGTTGCAGGCCGTGAGGTAAGAGTCATGCGTATCGCCAGCTCCGTCCCGCCCGAAGCTCTACGTCTCGCCGCCACATCGATCGCCCGCGCGCTCGATGTCGCCAATCGCGAGATGTCGACGGGTCGCCACGCCGATCTCGGCCTGGCGCTCGGCGCGCAGCTCGGCCGCCCTGTGGAGGCGCGCGTCGAGCGCGTCCGTCTCGATGCGTTCGAGTCGAGCGATGCGCTGGTCAACACGCGCCTGTCGGCGACGCAGGCCTCGCTCGGCGGACTGCGCGCCGGCGCCGATTCGCTGCGCGAGGCGCTGATCGCCGCCAAGGCGGCGCCGCAGCAGCGCGCCGGCCTCGTCGATGTCGCCCGCGCCTTTCTGAACGACATCGTCGCGACGATGGGACGCGACGTGGCGGGGGCGGCGCTGTTCGGCGGCCGCAATCTTCAGGCGCCGATCCTTGCGGACTACGATCCGACGCGCGCGACTGGCCCGGCCGCGACTCTCCAGGCCGCCTTCGTCGGCGCCTTCGGCTTCGATCAGGACGACGCCGCCGTGTCGACCATCACGGCGCCGGCGCTCAACGCCTTTCTGGCCGGGTCTTTCGACGCCCTGTTCCAGCCCGCCGGCTGGAGCGCCGACTGGTCGTCGGCGACCGACGCGACGACGACTGTCGAGATCGCGCCCGGCCGCGCCATCGCCAATTCGCTGAGCGCCAACGACCCCTCCTTCGCGCTGATGACGAAGGCGGCGACGATGGTCGCCGATCTCGGCGCCGAAAAGCTGTCGGGTCAGGCCTTCGAGGCGCTGGCCGACGCCGCGCTGCAGGCGATCTCGCGCGCCAGCGCCGGCATCGAGGCGATCGAGGCGCAGGTCGGCGTGGCGCAGAACCAGATGGCGAAGGCGCAGGAGGCGATGCGCACGTTGCGCGCTTCGCTCGATCTGCAGATCGGCGCCGACGAGGGCGTCGACGCTTTCGAGGCGGCGACGCGCGTCAACGAGCTGCGCACCCGTCTCGAGACCACCTACGCTCTGACTGCGCGCCTGCGCGGCCTGTCGCTGCTCAACTATCTCTGATCCTCAAACCGCAGGACGTCCGTGTACCAGTTCACCTACGCAGACATCCTCTCCGACGACATGGCGCAGGCGCGTCGCGTCGAACGGCAGGCTTTCGACGAAGCGGTGCGCCGGCTCGAGACGGCGCGCGCCCGCGGGCCGGAATCGCGCGAGGCGGTCGAGGCGTTCATCTATCTCGACCGGTTCTGGAAAATCCTGCTCGAGGATCTTGCCCACCCGGACAACGGCCTGCCGCAGTCGTTGAAGGCGAGCCTGATCTCCGTCGGCATCTGGGTGCTGCGCGAGATCGAGGCGCTGCGGCTCGGCCGCAACCATTCGTTCGACGCGCTGATCGAAGTCAACGTCCTCATCCGCGACGGTCTGAAGGAACACTGAGTGATTCTCTCGCTGCGCGCCGGCGCCAAGGCCTACATCAACGGCGCGGTGATCAAGGTCGATCGCCGCGTCAATCTGCAACTCCTCAACGACGTGACGTTTCTGCTCGACACGCATGTGATGCAGGTCGAGGAGGCGACGACGCCGTTGCGGCAGATCTATTTCGCCGTGCAGAGCGCGCTGATGGACCCGGCGGAGGCCATGCGCGCAGCAGGCCTCGCCGGCGGCATGCTGCTGCGTCTCGCGCCCGTTGTCGAGACGCGCGAGATCGCAGAGGCGCTTCCCGAGATCGCCCGGCAGATCGAGGCCGGGCGCCATTTCGACGCCATGAAGCGGCTGCGCGCGCTGTTTCCCGTCGAGGATCAGATCATCGCCCGGCGGGCGCGCGCCCCGCTGCGCATTGCCGAAGGAGCCGCGCCATGACAACCGTGTCGGCCGCCGCAACCACAGCCTCCCTCTCCGCCGAAGCCCAGAAGAAGGCGACCGTCGACTACAACGCCTTCCTCAAGCTGCTCGTCGCGCAGGCGAAGAATCAGGACCCCACCAACCCGACCGACTCGACACAGTATCTGTCGCAACTCGCCTCCTTCTCGGCGGTCGAGCAGGGCATCCAGACCAATCAGAAGCTCGAGCAGATGCTCGCCTCCTCGCGCCTCGCCGAAGCCAACGGCCTGATCGGCCGCGACATCGTCTCCGCCGACGGCGCCGTCGCCGGCCGGGTCGCCTTCGTCACGCTGATGAATGGCGAAATCGCCGCGACTCTGGTCGACGGCGCGACGCTGAAGATCGGCGACGGCGTGTCGATCGGCCAGAAATGAATGCCGCAGACGCGCTCGATCTGTTTCAGGCCGCGCTCTGGCTGATGCTGGTCGGCGCCGGCCCGCCCATCCTCGCCGCAACGCTCGTCGGCACCGCCGTCGCGCTGTTTCAGGCGCTGACGCAGATCCAGGAGGCGACGCTGACCTTCCTGCCGAAGATCATCGTCATGGCGCTCGCCTTCGCGATGACGGCGAGCATGGTCGGCGCGCATGTCAACGCCTTCAGCGAACAGATCTACGCCCGCGTCGAGCGCGGCTTCGGACGCTGACCGGACCGCCCCGTGAGCGCAGCCCCGATCGCCGCCACGCCGCAGGGCAACTCGCGCGACATCGCCTTCGCCGGCGCGATCCTGCTTATTCTCGCAGTCTTCTTCCTGCCTGCGCCGCCGATCCTCGTCGACATCGGCCTCGTCGTCTCGATCTCGCTTTCGGTGCTGATCCTCATGGTCGCGCTGTGGATCGAGCGGCCGCTGGAATTCTCGGCCTTCCCGACCATCCTGCTCGTCGCCACCATGCTGCGGCTGGCGCTGAACATCGCCACGACGCGACTCATCCTGTCGCATGGCGCCGAAGGCGTGACGGCGGCCGGCCACATCATCGCGGGCTTCTCGCAGCTCGTGATGGGCGGCGACTTCATCATCGGCCTCATCGTCTTCCTCATTCTGGTGACGGTGAACTTCCTCGTCATCACCAAGGGCGCGACGCGCATCGCCGAGGTCGGCGCGCGCTTCACGCTGGACGCCATTCCCGGCAAGCAGATGGCGATCGACGCCGATCTCTCCTCCGGCCTGATCGACGAGGAGGAGGCGCGCCGCCGCCGGCGCGAGCTCGAGGAGGAGAGCGCCTTTTTCGGCGCCATGGACGGCGCCTCGAAATTCGTGCGCGGCGACGCCATCGCCTCGATCGTCATTCTGGCGATCAACGTCTTCGGCGGCATCGTGCTCGGCGTCACGCGCTACGGCATGAGCTTCTCCTCGGCCGCCGACGTCTTCACCAAACTGTCGGTGGGGGATGGTCTCGTCTCGCAGGTGCCTGCGCTGATCGTTTCGCTCGGCGCCGGCCTGATCGTCGCCAAGGGCGGCGTGCGCGGCTCGGCCGAGCGCACCGTCCTCGCCCAGCTCTCCGGTCATCCGCGCGCCATGGCGGTGTCGGCCGCGTTGCTCTTCGCGCTCGGTCTGATGCCGGGTCTGCCGTTCTTTCCCTTCGCCCTGCTCGGCGGCGCGATGGCGCTCGTCGGGCGCGCCGCCGCCGCGCGCGACGTCGAGCGCGCCCTCGCCGCGCCCGTCCCGCCGCCCAAAGGCGACGAGGAGGCGGCGCGCGATTCGGTGCGCGACGATCTGCGCGCCCCCGAGATCGAGCTGTGCTTCGGCAAGCAGATCGCGGTCGAGTTCCTCGCCAGCCAGGACGAGCTGTCGCATCGTCTGGCTCGCATGCGCCGAAAATTCGCGCGGCAATACGGTCTGGTCGTCCCGCCGGTGCGGCTTGGCGACGATCTGCGCATGGACGGCAAGACCTACGAGATCCGCATTCACGGGGCCGCCGTGGCGCGCTGCGCGCTGCGTCCGGGCGAGAGCCTCGTCGTCGTCGGCGACGGCCGCCGCCCCGACTATCCGGCCGAGGAGACGCGCGAGCCGGCCTTCGGCGTCAAGGCGCTGTGGATTTCCTCGGCCTTCGCCGCGGGCCTTCGCCGCGACGGCTATCAGCCGATCGATCACATGTCGCTCGTGCTCACCCATCTCAGCGAGGTGATCCGCGGCAATCTCGCCCATCTGCTCGCCTATCGCGACCTGCGCGCGCTGATCGACCGGCTCGAGCCCGAGTATCGCCGCCTCGTCGACGACATCTGCCCCGCGCATCTGTCGATGTCGGGCCTTCAGGCCGTCCTGAAACTCCTGCTGGCAGAGCGTGTGTCGATCCGCAATCTCCATCTCATTCTGGAGGCGGTGGCCGAGATCGCCCCGCATGCGCGCCGGCCCGAGCAGATCGCCGAACATGTGCGCATCCGCATGGCGCAGCAGATCTGCGGCGACCTGATGGACAGTGGCGTGCTCAAGGTGCTGCGTCTCGGCGCCAAGTGGGACCTCGCCTTCCATCAGGCGCTGAAGCGCGACGCCAAGGGCGATGTCGTCGAGATCGATCTCGATCCGCGCATGGTCGAACAGTTCAGTCAGGAGGCGGCCCCGGTGATCCGCGCCCGGATGGACGAGGGTCATGTCTTCGTCGTCCTCGCGGCGGCCGAGGCGCGGCCCTTCGTGCGCATGATCGTCGAACGCATGTTCCCGAATCTGCAGACCCTGTCGCATCTGGAGATCGCGCGCGGCGTCGAGGTCGCGCCGCTGGGCGCCATCGCGTGAGCGGCGTCGAGCAGTCGCTGTTCGCCGGCGTGCTGGTCTTCTGCCGGATCGGCGCCTGCCTGATGACCTTGCCGGGTTTTTCCAGCCAGCGCATCGCCATGCGTCTGCGGCTGTTCCTGGCGATCGCCGCGAGTCTGCTGATCGCGCCGCTGGCGCGCGAGGCCGTCGCGCCGGCGCTGACGCCGCATGTCTCCGGTCAGGCCCTTGCGATCCTGCGCGAGACGGCGACCGGCGCGACCATCGGCCTCGTCGCCCGCTTCTACATCCTCGCCTTCGAGATGATGGCTTCGGCGATGTCGACGGCGATCGGACTGTCCGCCGCCTTCGCGCCGCCGGTCGAGGGCGATCATATGGCGCCCGCCTTCGCCGGCGTGATGACGCTGGTGGCGACGATGATCTTCTTCGCCGCCGGGCTCGATGCGCTGGCGCTCCGCGCGCTGGTCGGCTCCTATGTCGCCTTCCCGCCGGGGGCGCCCTTCGCCGCAGCGGTCAGTCTGCGTCTCGTCCTCGATACGTTGCAGGAGGCCTCGCTCGTCTGCCTGCAGCTCGCCGCGCCGATTCTCGCCCTGTCGCTGGCCGGCAATGTGGTCTTCGGCCTGCTGTCGCGCTTCATGCCGCAGGCGCCGATCTATTTCGTGTCGACGCCGCTGCTCATCGGCGTCGGCCTGCTGCTCGTGTTCCTCGCCGAGCGGCCGATGTACGAGCTGTTCGTCGCCGCCATGGCGCGGCGCATCGGCGCGCTGTGAGCGCCGAGCGGGCCGATCGTCTGAAGCGCCTCGCGCGCGCCCTGCATGCGCGCCGCAGGCTCACGTCATTGCAGCGCGCCGCCGCGCAGCAGGCCATCGTCGACATCGACGCGCGCGAGGTCGAGACGCTCGATTTCGCCGCCACCGTGGCGGGCGAGCGCCAGATTGCGACGGCGCTGGCCCGACGCCTCGCCGATCTCGATGCGCGCCGCGCCGCGCTGCGCCGCCACAGCGCCGAGCTCGCGGAAGCGGGCCGGCGCGACCGGCGTCTGGCCCGCGGCGTCGAGCGCGTCGCCGGCCGGCTCGACGAGGAGGCCGCCCGCGCCGCCGAGAAGCTCAGCCTCGAGGCCTGGCTCGACGTCGCCTTCGGCAGTCCCGATGCGGACTGAGGCGCAAGCCTGCGGTCAGCCTCGCGACCTAGCGTGGCCGCCGCACCTTGGCCTGGAGCCGGATCGTGATTCGTCCGCCCTCGGACATTGTCCTCGATGTCGCCCGCGCCGCCGATCCTGCGCGCCTCGCGCAGGCGCAGGCGAAGCTCGGCGGCGCCTCGGCGCCCGCCATGCTGGCCGGCGACAAGCCCACAGCCTTCGACGTCGCGCTGCGCGAGGTCGCCTCGACGCGCGCCTCCGGCCGGGTCGCCCCCGGCGCGCCGGACGCGGCGGGGCGCGCCTATCGCGGGCTCGAGGAGGTGCTCCTCGCCCGGCTCGTCGAGGCGATGTTGCCGAACGACGCGAAATCCTTCTACGGCTCGGGCACGGCGGGGCGCGTCTGGCGCGGCTTCCTCGCCGAGCAGATCGCCCGTTCGGTGGCCGAGGGCGGCGGCGTCGGCGTCGCCGCGCGGCTCGCGCCGCCGCGCGCCGGCGCGGCGCCGGCATGAGCGCGCCGTCCGCCGATCCCGCGACGCTCCTCGCCTTGCGGCGCGTCGCCGAGCGCATCGTCGAGACGGTGGAGGAGGAAACGGCGCAGTTCGTCGCCGGCCGCATCCCGGATGGCGGCTACGCCGAACGCAAGGCGCTGCTGCTGCTCGAACTCATTCGCGCCGCGCGCGGCGGGCTGGAGGCGGCCGCGCTCGCCGCCGATCCCGAACTGCGGCTCGCCCTGATCCGTCTGCAGGACGCTGTGGCGCGCAACCAGGCGACGCTCGGGCTGCATCTCGACGCCGCGCGGCGTGTCGCCGAAACGCTGAAGCGACTGGTCGCCGACGTCGAGTCGGACGGCACCTACGCGGCGACGAGTCTGGTGCGGGCGCCGATGCGATGATGAAGTCGCTGATCGTCGGCCTGTGGTGCGCCGGGGTTGCGCTCGGCGCCAGCCACGGCTGGACCTGCTGGGAGGCGCGCCGCGCCGCCGCCGCGCTCGAGAAGCCGCCGGCGCCGGTCGAGATGCGCAAGGCGCGTCCGATCACCGTGCCGGTCGTGCAGGACGGCGACATCCAGGGCTATGTCGTCATCCAGCTCGCCTACATGGTCGATTCCGCCGCCATCAAGAAGGCGCCGTTCGATCCCGAGCCCTATCTGCTCGACGAGGCGTTCCGTCACGTCTACGCCGACGCCTCGCTCGATTTCCGCCGGCTCGAGAAATACGACGTCGACCGCCTGAAGCGCGCGCTCGACCAGAAGGTCGCCGCGCGTCTGAAGTCCGACGTCGTCCGGGAAGTGCTCGTCCACGAGTTCAACTACGTCGCCAAGAGCGACCTGCGATGACGCGCATCGCGGCGCGTCGGGGAGATCCGCCATGAAGTGCGGCAAATGCGCGGGCCTCGCCCTGGCCTGCGTCGGCTGGGCGGCGCTCATCGCAGGCCTCGTGCTCGTGCATCTCAATCAGCCGGCCGGCGGCTATGTCGTCACCGTCGCGCAATGGGTCATCGCCACCGGGCTGGCCTTCGCGGTGATCGGCGCGACCGAAACCGGCTTCGGCGCGCTCGATCGGTTCTTCTCGGAAATTCTGGCGCGCACGCGGCGCGACGAAGCGCGCGCTGAGGCGGCCGCGCCGCCGCCGGCGCTCGACTGGCGCCAGGCGCCTGTCGCCGCCGCGCCGGCGATCGAGCCCTGGGCCCCGCCCGAGCCGGCCCCGGCCGCGCCGCGCCGGCCCGCCGCGCCGCCTGCCGCCGCCACGCCGCCGTCGAAGCCGACTGCGCCGCCCGCCCGCCCGGCGGCGGCGCCGCCGCCGCTGCGTCCGGCCGCCGCCGCCAACCGGCCTTCGGCAGCCGCCCGGCCGGCCCCGCCGGCGACCAGGCCAGCGTCGCCCGCCGCCCGGCCGCCGCCTGCCGCGCCCGATCCGCGCCGCGACTTCGAGGAGACTCTGGCGCGCGCCGCGCCCGCCGCGCGTCGCGTCGCGCCCCTGACGTTGGCCGAATTCGAGACGCCGGATTTCGCGCCGTCGCGCCCGGAGGCGTCTACGCTCGACTGGTTTCCGACGCCTTCGCCGCCGGCCAATGTCGACCGCCCGATCAGTCGCGCAGCCGCGCCTTACGAGCTCGACGCCGACCAGCCCTTCTTCGAGGAGGCCGAGGCGGCG
>JAEULW010000085.1 GCA_016793505.1 Methylobacteriaceae bacterium
AGCGCGAAGCCGGCGGCGCCCGCCATCGCCGCCGCCGCCGCGAGGCCGAGCCACAGGCCGCGCCAGCCGATCGTCGCCAGCCCCTGCGCGGCCAGCAGCGCGACCACCGCGCCGAGACCCATGAAGGCGCCCCAGGCCGCCATCAGCGCCGGCCGGCGCGAATCCTGGGCGAGCCGCGCGATCAACCCCGGCCCGGCGAGGATCACGCCGAGAAAGCCCGCGCCCTCGACGAAGCGCGTCGCCAGCAACACCCCTGCGGTCGGCGCGGCTGCGCCGGCCGCCGAGGCGACGGCGATCAGCGCCAGCCCGCCGGAAAAGCTGCGCCGCGCCCCGATCCGGCTGGCGACCAGACTCGCCGGAATCGCCAGCCCCGCTCCCAGCGCGGCGAACACCGACAGGATGAAGGCCGCCGAATCGAGCCCGAGGCCGAACTCCGCGCGCAAGGCCGGCAGCGCCGCGATCGCCTTGCCGATCTGCGCCGCCGCGACGACGCCGCCGAGAATCACGAAGAGCGATCGTCCCATGCGCCCGCGATCCGGCCTCCGACCGCCGGCCTTTCGGCCGCCACGGTTAACCGATCCTGACGCCTCGCGCCAAGCCGGCGGCCGCCGCCGGTGTCGCCGCGCCGGCGCTGCGGCGTCGCCGCGCAATCGAAGCCGGGCAGGCCTAAGCTATGCGTTTGATGTGCAAAAATGCTGCTTCGCACAAAGCGAGAGTGCGTCGCAATATGTTTTTAAGAGCGCATTGTCAGCCTGATAGGCCAGAACGTCGCAGGTTCCGTAAACGCACTATGAACAAGCCATGCGTTATACGCATGCCGGAACAACGTTCAGGGGTCTGCCCAGGCGGCGTCGGCAGGACTATATCGCATTCATCGAATTCACGGCGCGCCGCACAAGGCAGCGTCGGCAAACCGAGAGAGTGACGATCATGACCTTCAAGAAACTCGCCAGCAAGCTGCATCAGTGGCGCCGTTACCGCGTGTCGGTGCGGGAGCTTTCGCGCCTGTCCGACCGCGAACTGAACGATCTCGGCATCGGCCGCGGCGATATCGACTTCGTCGCGCGCAAGAGCGCCCGCGCCCGCTGATCCTTTCGCGCGGGGCGCCTCTCCCCTCCCTATCGGCGTCTCGCGTTCGAGAGCGCCCGTCGGTCCTCCCCCGACGGGCGTTTTTCTTTTGTCCGCCTGCCTGAACACATGAAAAAGGGGCGCCGCCTGGGCGCCCCTGAGCCAATCGACCAGACTGTCCGAATGCGTCAGGCGAATGCGACCCGGCGCCGCCGCGCCGCCCAGCCGAGCCCGGCGAAGCCGATCAACATCATCGCCCAGGTCGAGGGCTCCGGCACGCCGCCGGACACCGCCTCGACGCGGAACGCGACATTGTCGATGCCGACATTGTAGCCGCTCGGCCCCCACTGGATCGACAGCGGCGCGGTGCTCGAGAACGGTGTGCCGAAATGCAGCGCCGTAGCCCCGTCAACGGTCACAGTTCCGGAATTGTAGAGCACGGTCGAGCCGCTGAGGATGGCGAAGCTTGTCGTCCTCGACGTATTCGGCCAGGCGCCGAAATCGAAGCCGGTGAGAGTGACCTTGTAGCCAGCGGCGGGCGTCAGAATGATTGCGGGACGGCCGCTCGAATCATTTGAGCCGCCCCAGGCGACATTCGTCAGATTGCTGTAGCCGCTGTCCCAGTGCTGTAGCTGCGAGCCGGGCGAAACGCCGGTCACGTCATGATTGTAGGACACCGTCAGATTGGCTTCCGAACCGTAATTGGCGTCGATCAGAGCATAATTGCTGCAGGGACCGCCGCAAATCGCGCCGTCGAACGTCAGCAAGCCGGCCTGCGCCGATCCCGCCCATGTCGCGGACGCAAGTGCCGCTGCGCCTGCCAGAACCGCAAGCCGAGCCATCGCTGTTTCTCCTTCGAGCGCCGCAGCTTGATTTACAAAAGGTGACGCGCATGTGTCAAATGCAAGCCTTGGGCCGCGTCGCCCGCTTTGCCGGCGCCGTCAGGCGGCGCATCGGTTGCAGGTCGCCTTCCCGCTGACTAGGAAGTGGCGATGCCTCCCGACGCCGCCCTTCCGCCCATCCATGTCGTCGGCGCCGGCCTCGCCGGGTCCGAGGCGGCCTGGCAGATCGCCCGCGCCGGCGTGCCGGTCGTGCTGCACGAGATGCGCCCGGTCCGCCCGACCGCCGTGCACAAGACCGACGGCTTCGCCGAACTCGTCTGCTCGAACTCCTTCCGGTCGGACGACGCGGAGACCAACGCCGTCGGCGTCCTGCACCGCGAGATGCGGGCGATGGGCTCGCTGATCATGCGCGCCGGCGACGCCCATCAGGTGCCGGCCGGCGGCGCGCTGGCGGTGGACAGGGACGGCTTTTCCGCCGCCGTCACCGCCGCTCTCGAGGCCGAGCCGCTCGTCACGATTCTTCGCACGGAAGTCGAAGACCCTCTGGCAAGCGATTGGGGCAGTGTGATCATCGCCACTGGGCCTTTGACCTCCGACCGGCTCGCGGCGCGCATCGGCGCGCTGACCGGCGAAGCGGGCCTCGCCTTTTTCGACGCCATCGCGCCGATCGTTCACGCCGACTCGATCGACATGGGAGTGGCCTGGCGTCAGTCGCGCTATGACAAGGTCGGGCCGGGCGGCGACGCCGCAGCCTATGTCAATTGTCCGCTCGATCGCGACGGCTACGACGCCTTCGTCGACGCCCTGCTCGCCGGCGAGAAGACCGAGTTCCGCGATTTCGAGGGTACGCCCTATTTCGACGGCTGCCTGCCGATCGAAGTGATGGCCGAACGCGGCCGCGAAACCCTGCGGCATGGGCCGATGAAGCCGTTCGGCCTCACCAATCCGCACCGTCCCGGCGTCAAACCCTACGCCGTCGTGCAGCTGAGGCAGGACAATGCGCTCGCCACGCTGTTCAACATGGTCGGCTTCCAGACAAAGCTGAAATACGGCGCGCAAGCCGCTGTCTTCAGGATGATTCCCGGCCTTGAGCGCGCCGAATTCGCGCGTCTCGGCGGGCTGCACCGCAACACCTACCTCAACTCCCCAAAACTGCTCGACCGACAGTTGCGGCTGAAGGCGGCGCCGCGGCTGCGCTTCGCCGGCCAGATCACCGGCTGCGAGGGCTATGTCGAATCCGCCGCCGTCGGCCTGATCGCCGGTCGTCTCGCCGCCGCCGAGCGGCTCGGCCGCACCCTCGAGCCGCCGCCGCCGACCACCGCGATCGGCGCGCTGCTCAACCACATCACCGGCGGCCATATCGAGACCATCGACGCCGGGCCGCGCTCCTTCCAGCCGATGAACGTCAATTTCGGTCTGTTCCCGCCCCTGCCCGAGACGCCGCTGGTCGATGCGAACGGCAGGAAGCTGCGCGGCCCGGAAAAAGGCGTGGCGCGCAAGAAGGCGCTCAGCGCCCGGGCGGCGGCCGACCTGTCGGCATGGCTCGCCGGTTGAGCCGCCGTCAGGCCTTCTTCTCCCAGCGCCCCTCGGCGTTCTCCTGCCAGTAGGCGACGGCGTGGCCCGCCGCCTTCAGCGTCTTCCACTGCGCGCGGGCGGCGGCGACCGCCTCCTCGTCGCGACCGTCGAACAGCAGCACCAGCCGTTCGTAAGGGCTGGGCGAAGCGGCGATGGCCGCGCTCGCGTCCGCCCCGTCGATCAGGAACCGCGCCTGCGCCCCGGTCGGGTTTTCCGGGCCGGCGAGCAGCAGGATCGGGTGCTCCGACGGCTCGCCGTCGCCGAGCGTCCCGTGCGGCAGAAAGCTTTCGTCCGACCAGGTCCACAGGAAATCGTCGAGCGCCTTGACGCGCTCGGCCGAGGTCGACTCGACGACGGCGGTCCAGTCCCGGTCGAGCGTCTTCTCGAGCAAAGGCGGCAGCGCCTGTTCGAGGCTGCGCCGCTCCAGATGGTAGAACCAGACCTCGGTCACGGCCGGCCGATCAGAGGCCGTTGACGATGATGAAGGTGCGGTCGGTTTCGGTGGCGATCATGCCGAGATCGACGCCGCCGGCCATGTGCCGCTCGGTCTTGCCTGCGACATAGACGTCGCCGCGCTGCTGCGAGCCGCGCAGATACTCGTCCGCCTCGCGCGTCAGCGCCCGCACGACGCCGGCCGCACGGTTGCGGTCGCCGCCGACGACGACCTGCACGCCCGCCTGCTGCAACCGCGCGAAACGCGATTCGACCCGCGCCGGAACGGGCGTCGCCGCCCGCACCTCGAGCCGCACGAAGTGGTCGCCGCGGCAGACGACGGTCACGTCGACATCGCCGGCCCCGGCGTCGAAATAGTCGTGCCCCGCCTCGGCCGAGCGGCCGACCGTCAGGGCGCGCGAGAACGACTGCCGATGTTCGCCGGCCGCCGCATTATAGGCGTCCATGAACTGGTTGCAGCCGATCGACCTGGCCTGGGCCGGCCCGGCCGCGAGCGCCGCGGCGAGCGCCGCCGCCGCGATCGGCAGGTGAAGTGGTCGATGCGCCATCTTGCGTTGCGAATCCGTGTCGGGCCGGGCTCAGCCCTCGTAATGGTCGGCGACGAGTCGGTCCAGCAGCCGCACGCCCCAGCCCGAGCCCCAGCTCTGATTGACGTCGCTTTGTGGCGATCCCATGCCCGTGCCGGCGATGTCGAGATGCGCCCATGCCGTTTCGCCGACGAATCGCTTGAGGAACTGCGCCGCCGTGCTCGACCCGCCATGGCGGCCGGCCGAGTTCTTCATGTCGGCGAACTTCGAGTCGATCATCTTGTCGTAGCCCGGCCCGAGCGGCATGCGCCAGCAGGTCTCGCCGGTCGCCTTGCCCGCGGCCAGGAGACGATCGGCGAGTTCGTCGTCGTTCGAGAACAGGCCGGCATGCTCCTGCGCCAGCGCCACCAGGATCGCTCCGGTCAGCGTCGCCAGATCGATCATGAAGGTCGGCTTGAACTTCGTCTGCACGTGCCAGAGCACGTCGGCGAGCACCAGCCGGCCCTCGGCGTCGGTGTTGATGATCTCGATCGTCTGGCCGGACATCGAGGTGACGATGTCGCCCGGCCGCTGCGCCATGCCGTCGGGCATGTTCTCGACGAGGCCGATCGCGCCGATGGCGTTGACCTTCGCCTTGCGGGCGGCGAGCGCATGCATCAGGCCGACGACGCAGGCCGCCCCCGCCATGTCGCCCTTCATGTCCTCCATGCCGGCGCCCGGCTTGATCGAGATGCCGCCGGTGTCGAAGGTGACGCCCTTGCCGACGAAGGCGACCGGCGGCTTGCCCTTGCGCCCGCCGTTCCAGCGCATGATCACGACGCGCGCCTCGTTCGCCGAGCCCTGCGCCACCCCGAGCAGGGCGCGCATGCCGAGCTTGTCGAGCGCCTTGCGGTCCAGCGTCTCGATTTCGACGCCGAGCTTGGTCAGCCCCTGCGCGCGGCGGGCGAACTCGACCGGATTGAGCACGTTCGGAGGCTCGTTGACGAGCGTGCGCGCCAGATCGACGCCGTCGGCGACCGCCTCGGCCGCGCGGGCCGCCTTGCGGGCGGCGCCCGCCTCGGCGAGCGCGATCGTCACGCGCGTCGGCCCTGCCGCGTCCTCCTCGTCCTTCTTCGCTTTCGACTTGTAGAGATCGAAGCGATAGGCCCGCAGACGCAGCCCGAGGCAGAAGGCGGCCGCCGCCGCCGGCTCGGCCGGTTCGGGGCCGGCCGGATCGAACAGAACGGTTGTCGCGCCGGAACGAGGCAGCTTCGCCATCACGCCGCCGCCGGTCTTCGTCCAGTTGCGTTCGGCGCGGTCCGCCTCGCCGCCGAGCCCGCACAGGATCAGCCGCTCGGCGGCCAGCCCCTGCGGGGCGAGGATTTCGATCGTCGCGCCGGCCTTGCCGCGGAATTTCGCGGCGCGGGCCGCCGTCGCGATCTGCTCCTGCGCCGGCGCCAGGATCGCCTTCGTCGCCTCGCCCATGCGCAACCCCTCGCCGACGAGGGCGACGAGCGTCCCCTGTTTCGGCGCCGCGAGGGGACCGAAGTCGATTCTGACGTGCTCTGGCATGGGAAGACGGCCTCGTGGGGACATGCGACGCGCGCGGAGCGCGGGCGCGACCCTGACGCAATCGGATCGGCCGCGCAAGGCGGCGCGCCGCCGCGTCGGGGCCGCAAAATCGTTGACATTCCGCCCGCCCTCTTGCCCATACGACGGCGATGAGCATCGCCGAGCGCTACATCTTCCGGATCGCGTTCGTCGCCTTCCTGGCGGCGCTCGTCGGGCTGACCACGGTGATCTGGCTGACCCAGGCGCTGCGCGAGTTCGACCTGCTGACCACCAAGGGCCAGTCGGTCGTCGTCTTCCTTGCCGTCACCGGTCTGACCCTGCCCTCGCTGGCGATGCTGATCGCGCCCTTCGCCCTGTTCGGCGCTTCGCTTTACGCGTTGAACCGGCTGAACGGCGACAGCGAACTCATCGTCATGAGCGCCGCCGGCCTGTCGCCCGTCCAGCTTCTGCGGCCCTTCTTGGCGCTGGCGCTGCTGGTCTCGCTGCTGGTCGGGACGATCTCGCTCTGGCTGATGCCGGCGAGCTTTCGCGAAATCCGCGATCTGGTGACGAAGATCAGGGCCGACTTCCTGACCCGCGTCGTGCGAGAGGGAACCTTCACCACTCTCGATCTCGGCTTCGTCTTCCACTATCGCGACCGCGGCCCTGGCGGCGAGCTGCGCGGCGTCTTCATGCAGGACCGGCGCGACCCGGCGCGCATCTCGTCCTATCTCGCCGAGGTCGGCCAGACCGTCGAGATCGACGGCCAGAACTACCTCGTGCTCGACAAGGGCAGCGTGCAGCGCCAGCAGCCCAATTCGCGCGACGTCGCGATCATCGTCTTCGAGCGTTATGCGATCGACCTCGCCCAGTTCGCCGCCCAGGGAGAGGACAGCTACAAGCCGCGCGAGCGCTCCACCCGCGAACTCCTGACCCTCGATCCGAAGGATCCTCAGGTGCAGCGCTGGCCGGGGCGGTTCCGCTCCGAGCTTCATGACCGCTTCGCCAATCCGCTCTACCCGCTGGCGGCCGTGCTGATCGCCTTCGCCGCCCTCGGCCAGGCGCGCACCACCCGCCAGGGCCGCGGCGCGGCGGTCTTCGCCGCCGTCCTCGCCTTCGGCCTGCTGCGCCTCGCCGGCGTCGGGGCGACGACCATGGCGGCGCGCTCGGCCGTCGCGGCGCCGCTGATGTATCTCGCCCCGCTGCTCGCCGCCGCCGTCGCCGCAGGGGTGATCGTCGCGCCGAATCGGGCGAGCCTGTTCGGCGGCTTCGGCGCGCGGCTCGCCGGAACGCTGACCGAGCGCCTCGGCCGTCTCGCGGCGCGGAGCGCGCGATGATCCTCGGCGTCTTCGGTCGCTACGTGGGGCTGCGCTTCGCGCGCACCATCCTGTTCGTATTCCTGGGCTTTTTCGCCCTTATTTTCCTTGTCGACTTCGTCGAGCTGCTGCGTCGCTCGGGCGATGTCGAAGGCGCCAATCCGCTGCTGGTCGCCGGTCTGTCTCTGCTGCGCGTGCCGGCCGTAGCCGAGCAGATCCTGCCCTTCGCGGTGCTGTTCGGCGCCATGGTCAGCCTGCTCAACCTGTCGCGCAGGCTCGAACTGGTGGTGGCCCGCGCCGCCGGCCTGTCGGCCTGGCAGTTCCTCACGCCGCCGGCGCTGGCGGCGCTGGCCTTCGGCCTGTTCTTCGTCGGCCTCTACAATCCCGTCTCGGCGACGTTGAAACAGCGCGCCGACCGCATCGAGACCCGCCTGTTCGGCAAGACCGGCTCGACCGACGTCGACACCAGCATGTGGATCCGCCAGCGCAGCGTCGACGGCCAGGCCATCATCCGGGCCGAGAAGTCGAGCGACGCCGGCGCGGTGCTGGCCGGCGTGACGGTTTTCCTGTTCGAGCCCAACGGCCGCTTCATGGAGCGCGTCGAGGCGGCGCGGGCCCGCCTTGCGCCGGGCGTCTGGACGCTCGAGGACGCCCGCGTCATCGCCCCGGCGGAGGAGCCGCGCGACTCGGCGATCTACTATCTGGCGACCAATCTGGCCCCCGATCAGGTCGCCCAGTCCTTCGTCCCGCCGGACACGGTGCCGTTCTGGTCCCTGCCCGACATCCGCGACCGCACCCGCCAGGCCGGCCTCGACGCAACCGGCTACGAACTCCGTTACCAAACCCTTCTGGCGAGGCCGCTTTTCCTCGTCGCCATGGTTATGATCGCCGCTTCCTTTTCGTTAAGATTCTTTCGAATGGGCGGCGTCGCCCGGAGCGTTCTCGGTGGCGTGACGGCGGGCTTCGTGCTTTATGTTGGAACCAAACTGGTCGCCGATCTCGGCGGCGCGGGCCTGATCAGCGCGCCCGTCGCGGCGTGGTCGCCTGCGCTGGTCGGGGCGTTGTTCGGGACGCTGGTTGTGTTGAATCAGGAGGACGGGTGAAACGGCGGCGTTCACGCCAGGCCCCGCCCCGCAAGGCGCGGCCCCGCCGGATGCCGGGCGCGGCCCGGTCCGCCCTGCTCATCGCCATGGTGGCGAGCGGGGCGATGGCGGCTGCCCCGCTCGCCGCGCAGACCCTGTCCGACACGCTGTCCGCCCGCCTCAACCAGACTGGCGACAAGGGCGGCAAGAAGGAGAAGGACCGTCTTCTCGTCGACGCCCGCGAGCTCGTCTACAATCGCGACGCCAACACCGTCGAGGCGCGCGGCGACGTCCAGCTCTATTATCAGGGCCGCATCCTCGAGGCCGACCGCGTCATCTACGACCGCACGAAGAACCGCGTCTACGCCGAGGGCAACGCCAAGCTGACCGACGAGACCGGCGGCGTCACCTATGCGAGCCGCTTTGATCTGACCGACGATTTCAAGAACGGTTTCATCGACAGCCTGAGCACCATCTCGCGCGACAGAACGCGCTTCACCGCGCCGCGCGCCGAGCGCACCGACGGCGAAACCACGGTCTTCGACTCCGGCACCTACACCGCCTGCGAACCTTGCAAGGACGATCCCGAGCGCCCGCCCCTGTGGCAGGTGCGCGCCAAGCGCATCATCCACAAGAACCAGGAGCAGATGGTCTATTACGAGAGCGCGCGGCTCGAGTTTCTCGGCGTGCCGCTCGCCTGGGCGCCCTACCTGTCCGCCCCCGATCCGAGCGTCAAGCGCAAGACCGGCTGGCTCGCGCCGCATTTCGTCTCCTCGACCAAGCTCGGCTACGGCGTCGCCACGCCCTTCTTCTGGGCCATCGCGCCGAACTACGATCTGACTCTGACGCCGACGCTGCTGTCGCGTCAGGGCGTGCTCGGCGACGTGCTCTGGCGCCACCGCATCGACACGCCGTGGATCACCGGCTCTTACAATGTTCGCGCCTCGGGCCTGTTCCAGGCCGATCAGACGGCGTTCTACGATCCGCCCTCCGGCCCCGGCAGCCGGCGCTGGCGCGGCGCGCTCGAATCCACCGGCAAGATGTTCCTGTCCGACAAGTGGAGCTTCGGCTGGTCCGGCGTCGCCATGACCGACCGCTGGTATCACCAGGACTACAAGGTCCGCACCGAGGCGATCGGCACGACCTATTTCAAGGAAGCGATCTCGACGCTCTACCTCAACGGCAAGGGCGATCGCGGCTTCTTCGATCTGCGTGGCTATCACTTCCGCGGCCTGTCCGCCTACGACTGGCAGAAACAGCAGCCGCTCGTCGGCCCGGTGCTCGATTACAACAAGACGATCGACCTGCCGCCGGCGACGACCGGGATCGGCGGCCAGCTCGAGATCGACGCCAACGTCACGCATCTGAGCCGTCAGGCCGCCGTCTATCAGGCGACCGGCCTGCGCCGTCTCGATCAGGCCTATTCGCTCTACGATGTCTGCGAGTTCGGCGCGGCGAAGACGCGCGCCTATTCGCCGCCGAACTGCCTGCTGCGCGGCGTCGGCGGCGACGTGACGCGCGCCACCGTGCAGGCGAGCTGGAAGCGCCAGTTCATCGATCCGATCGGCCAGGTGTGGACGCCCTTCGCCTTCCTGCGCGCCGACGCCTCCTGGATGTCGATCGACCGCAGCCGCTCCTATCTTTTCACCAACGGCGTCACGTTGTCGACCATCGCCAACGCCGATCAGGCGAACTTCTTCGCCTCCTCGCCCGATTTCGTCGGCCGCATCACGCCCGGCTTCGGCATGGAGTGGCGCTATCCCTTCATCGCGCGCACCGGCTGGGGCGCGCATGTCATCGAGCCGATCGCCCAGATCGTCGTCAGGCCGAACGAGCGCAACGCCCGCAAGCGCCCCAACGAGGACGCCCAGAGCCTTATCTTCGACGATTCCAACCTGTTCGAGTGGAACAAGTTCTCCGGCTATGACCGGCTCGAGGGCGGCACGCGCGCCAATCTCGGCGTGCAATATGCCAGCACCTTCTCCAACGGCGGCTCGTTCAGCGTCATGGCCGGCCAGTCCTTCCAGCTCGCCGGCCGCAATTCCTACGCCTTCGGCGACGTCGCCAATGTCGGCGTCAATTCCGGCCTCGAGACGCGGCGGTCCGACTATGTCGGCCGCATCGCCTTCACGCCGGTCACCGGCTACAGTTTCATCGCCAAGGGTCGCTTCGACGAGACCAACTGGGCGCTGCGCCGTCTCGACATCGGCGCCTCGTTCAATCTCTCCTCGCGTCTGCAGACGCAGATCTACTATTCGCGTTACGTGTCGCAGCCCGAGATCGGCTTCCCCTATCGCCGCGAGGGCGTGCTCGCCACGGCGCGCTTCAACATCAACGACAACTACTACATCACCGGTTCGGCGCTGCTCGATCTCGATCGCCATCTCGCCGACAGGGACCTGAACACCAAGACGAGCCTCGTCTATCCCGCCACGCTCGGCCTCGGCATCGGCTACAAGGACGAGTGCACAACCTTCTCGTTGCAATACACGAACTCGCTCACCGACGTCGTCAACGGCACGCGCGTGCGCACGCAGCAGGTGCTGCTGCGCCTCGAGCTGCGCACGCTCGGCGAGGTGCGCGTGCGCGGCGGCACGACGCAGATCACCACCGGCGACTCGCTGCACACGGCCGCGCCCTGATCGTGAGCGAAGCCCCGCTCGCGCTCACGATGGGCGATCCCGCCGGAATCGGCCCCGAACTCGCCCTCGCCGCCTGGACGCGGCGCGACGAAGCGGGCCTGCCGCCTTTCATTCTCTTCGCCGATCCCGAGCATCTGGAGCATGTCGCGCGAAGCCTCGGCGTCGCCGCGCCGCTGCGCCGCGTCGCGCCGCACGAGGCGGCGGCGGTCTTCGCCGAGGCTCTGCCCGTCGCCCCGCTGGCCGCGCGCGCCGATGTCGAGCCCGGGCGCGGCGATCCGCGCGGCGCAGCAGCGACGATCGAGTCGATCGAGCGCGCCGTCGCCTGCGTGCATGACGGCGCGGCCCGCGCCGTCGTCACCAATCCGATTTCCAAGGAAACGCTCTACGCCGCCGGCTTCGCCCATCCCGGCCATACTGAATTTCTCGGCGAGCTGACGCGCCGCTTCTGGGGCGTCGAGGCGCGCCCGGTGATGATGCTGTGGTCGCCCGGGCTCGCCACCGTGCCGGTGACTATCCACATCGCGCTGGCCGACGTGCGCGCCGCGCTGACGCGCGACCTGATCGTCGACACGATCCGCGTGGTCGCGCGCGATCTTCGCGCGCGCTTCGGACTGGCGCAGCCGCGCATAGCGGTCGCCGGACTCAATCCGCACGCCGGCGAGGGCGGCGCCATGGGCCGCGAGGAGATCGAGATCATCGCGCCGGCGCTGGCGCAACTGCGCGCCGAGGGTCACGACGTCGCCGGCCCGCTGCCCGCCGACACGATGTTCCACGCGCGCGCGAGAGAGCGCTACGACGCCGCCGTCTGCATGTATCACGATCAGGCGTTGATCCCGCTGAAGACGCTCGCCTTCGACGAGGGCGTCAACGTCACGCTCGGCCTGCCCTTCGTGCGCACCTCGCCCGATCACGGCACGGCGTTCGACATCGCCGGCAAGGGCCTCGCGCGTCCCGACAGCCTGATCGCCGCGCTGAAGCTCGCGGCGCGGCTCACAG
>JAEULW010000095.1 GCA_016793505.1 Methylobacteriaceae bacterium
TTCAGATGCGCCGCGCCGCGATCGAGCGTGATCGACTCCATGCCGCGATGCGCCGCGATGAGGATCGTGCCGCCCGGCGTCTCGTAGACGCCGCGGCTCTTCATGCCGACGAAGCGGTTTTCGACGAGATCGAGCCGGCCGATCCCGTTCTCCTTGCCGAGTTCGTTGAGGCGGGTCAGCAGGCTCGCCGGCGAAAGTTTCTCGCCATTGATCGCGACCGCGTCGCCCTTCTCGAAATCCACCGTGATCTCGGTGACGCGATCGGGCGCCTCTTCCGGCGAGATCGTGCGCATGTGCACATATTCCGGCGGCTCCGTCCACGGGTCCTCCAGCACCTTTCCTTCCGAGGAGGAGTGCAGCAGGTTGGCGTCGACCGAGAAGGGCGCCTCGCCGCGCTTGTCCTTGGCGATCGGGATCTGGTGCTTCTCGGCGAAGTCGATCAGCGCCTCGCGCGAGCGGAATTCCCATTCCCGCCACGGCGCGATCACCTTGATGTCGGGCTCGAGCGCGTAATAGCCGAGCTCGAAGCGCACCTGGTCGTTGCCCTTGCCGGTGGCGCCGTGACACACCGCGTCGGCGCCGACCATGCGCGCGATCTCGATCTGCCGCTTGGCGATCAGCGGCCGGGCGATCGAGGTGCCGAGCAGATAGTCGCCTTCATATTGGGCGTTGGCGCGGAACATCGGGAAGACGAAATCGCGCACGAACTCCTCGCGCAGATCGTCGATATAGATGTGCTCGGGCTTGATCCCGAGCAGCTCCGCCTTCTTGCGCGCCGGCTCCAGCTCCTCGCCCTGGCCGAGATCGGCGGTGAAGGTGACGACTTCGCAGCCATAGGTCGTCTGCAGCCATTTCAGGATGATCGACGTGTCGAGCCCTCCTGAATAGGCGAGGACGACCCGTTTCACATCGTTCCTGGCGGCCATGGCGCGACAAACTCCGCAGAAAGCGCCGGCCCCCCGGCGCGAAAGCGGCGCGACTATAGTGGGGGAGGGCCGGCGCGCAAGGCGCGCGCAATGCGCCGGGAAGGCGCCTGTCATCCCCGGCGGCGCGCGCCGCGCGCCGGGAAGCGAACCGACAAGAGCAGATTTCGATTGCACGAGGGGATCCAGACGCGCCGGCGCAGAGCGCGGCGGCGGCGGGATGGGTTCCCTTCCCCTCGCTCCGCTCGGCCGGGAATGACAGTCCGCGCTTTCGGGTGGCGGGCGGGGCCGCGCCGGCCTAACTCTGCGGTCAAGACGAGGAGCCGCCGATGCTGTCCGTTCCCGAACCCGCCGTCGCTGCGCCCGTCGCCGCCGACGGCGCGCCGCTGCAGGATTACGACCGGGTGCGCCGCGCCATCGAGTTCATCTCGCGCCGGCGCAAGGCGCAGCCCGCGGTCGAGGAGGTGGCGGCCGCCGTCGGCCTGTCGCCCTCGCATCTGACGCATCTCTTCCGCCGCTGGGCCGGCCTGTCGCCGAAGGATTTTCTGCAGGCGATCACGCTCGACCATGCCCGCGCGCTGCTGCGTGACAGCGCCTCGGTGCTCGAGGCGTCTTACGAGGTCGGCTATTCCGGCCCCGGCCGCCTGCACGATCTCTTCGTCACGCACGAAAAGATGTCGCCGGGCGATTTCAAGGCCGGCGGCGAGGGGCTGACGCTGCGCTACGGCTTCCACCCCTCGCCCTTCGGCGAGGCGCTGGCGGTGATCACCGACCGCGGCCTCGCCGGTCTCGGCTGGGTCGATGCGCAGCGCGCCGATGATCTGGCGAAACCCGCCGCGGGCCGCGCCGGCGCGCTCGCCGACATGCGTCGGCGCTGGCCCAGGGCGGCCTTCGTCGAGGACGGGGCGGCGACGGCGCCTTACGTCGCCCGCGCCTTCGATCCGAAGCTGTGGCGGCCGGAGACCCCGCTGCGGGTGGTGCTGATCGGCGGCGACTTCGAGATGCGCGTCTGGCAGACGCTGCTGCGCATCCCGGTGGGTCGCGCCGCGACCTATGGCGAGGTGGCCCGACATCTCGGCAAGCCGGGCGCGGCGCGGGCGGTGGGAACGGCGGTCGGCCGCAACCCGATCTCCTTCGTCGTGCCCTGCCACCGCGTGCTCGGCGCCTCGGGCGCGCTCACCGGCTACCACTGGGGCGTGACGCGCAAGCAGGCGATTCTCGGCTGGGAGGCCGGGCGCGTCGCCGGCTGAGGCGGCTCAGCTCACCGCCCGCTCCAGCGCCTCGATGTCGATGCGTTTCATCGTCATCATCACGTCGAAGGCGCGCCGCGCCCGCGAGACGTCGGGGTCGGTGATGAGGCGCGTCAGCTGCACCGGCACGATCTGCCAGGACAGGCCGTAGCGGTCTTTCACCCAGCCGCACTGCTCGGCCTCGGGAACGGCCGAAAGCGCGTCGGAAAGGCGGATCACCTCGGCCTGCGTCTCGACCGGGATCTGCAGCGAGATCGCCTCGTTGAACTTGAAATATGGCCCGCCATTGAGCGCCAGAAAAGGCCGGCCCATCAGCGTGAATTCGACCGTCAGCACCTGGCCGGCCCTGCCGGAGGGATAGTCCGAAGGGGCGCGATGCACGGCGTCGACGCGGCTGTCGGGAATGACCGACGCGTAGAACCGCGCCGCCTGCTCGGCGACGCCGTCGAACCACAGGCAGGGCGTGATGCTGGTCATGACGCGGCTCCTTGACCGGGGCGCGTCGCCCGGGCCCGCGGCGACGGGCGACATCGAAAGATAACGCGCCGGAGCGGACGAAGTTCGTCCGCCGCAGTCCGTCCGTGCTGCGGCGCCGCGTCGCGGATCCGTAACGGCAAGGCGGGCGATGGCGGCGAATGGCGCGCCGGTCGAAGTCAAGGTGAACAGCCGGACGGTCCCTCGCGGACTTTGATCCGGCCGCAATCGACAGGCCGGCGCAGGCGCGGCTCAGCCGCCCCCGTCCCCGCCGCCGCCCGCTCCCCCAAGAAAAACCATCGGGCCCGAATCGCCGCCGCCGGTCTGCCCGGTGACGCCGGGCCGCATGCCGGTCGGGCGGCCGCGTCCGGCGGCGCGACGGCGCACGATCACCGTGACGAGCCCGACGATCGCGCTCATGACGACCAGCCAGATCAGGACGTCGCCGAACGGAAAACCCTGCGCGGCGTCCTGCATGTCGCTCACATCGGCGGCGGCGCGGCGAGCGGCCCGGTCGCCTGCGCCGGCTTCGGCCTGGGCTTCTTGCGCGGCTTCTTCTTGGCCGGATCGGCCTCGGCCGTCTGCTGCGGCGCGGCGATCTTGGCCGAAAGCTCGACCGCCCGCGCCTCGGTGATGCGCGAGGCGCAGTAGCCGTGCTTGGTTTCCTGCTGGTAGTCGCGGCAGATCATCTCGCGCTGCGAGGTGAAGCCGGCCTGTTCGCGGGCGACCAGCTTGACCTCCTCCTTGCCCGAGGTGCGGGCGAGCAGCGTCTTGAAATTGGCGCGCATCGCCGTTTCGGAGCGGGTGCGCGCCTTCTCGATGTCCTTGACGCGCTCGCCGGCGAGCGAGGCGACCGGCGGGCCCCAGACGCCGCTCATCTCGACCCGGCAGGCCGGTTCGGAAAATTCGCACTGGCGCGTCGCCGCCTCGACCAGCACCGCGCCGTCGAGCACGTCGATGCTGAACTTGCAGCCCGGCGCGTCGACTTCGTAGCGCAGCAGGCCTTTGGGCTTGCCCGCCGGCGTCGCCGCCACCGGCGCTTTCACCGGGTCGACGCGGCAGGCGCTGCCCGGCTTGCCCGGCTCCTCGCCGGCCAGCGACAGCTTGACGAGAGTCAGAATCTTGTCGCGCCGCTCGAACTCCATCCGACCGGTCGCCCCGTTGAGCAGCAGCGAACGGTCGATCACCGCCTCCTCGCCCGGGGCCTTCACCGGCCCTGCGGCCTCCGCCTTGGGCTTGGGTTTGGGCTTCGGCTTGGCCTTGGCGGGATCGAGCGGAACCGGCGCCAGCCCGCCGGCCGGCGGCGGCGGCGCGGCCCAAGGCGGCGTGAACTGCGCATGCGCCGGCGCGGCGCCTGTCAGCGCGAGAACGAGAATCAGGGAGAGAGGCGGTCGCAAAGTCATTCCGTCCGTCGCAACGCAGTCCGGGGCGCAATTGGCGCCATTCTAGCGCGTCGCGCCGCCGCCGTCAGCCCTCGCCTTCGGTGCGCCGGCGCACCGCCGTCATGACGTGCAGGGGCGATGCTCGCGGCCGGGGCGCTTTCGCGATGGAGGCGTCGATGGCGATCCTGGTGTTCCGGCAGCTTCAGCTGCTCGAGGACTGGAACTTCGCGCCCGTCGCCACGCTCGTCGATCCGGCCGACGGCAGGGCTGTCGACGCGCTGACGGTCCCCGACTTCCGCTTCGTCGGAAAGGCGACGGAAGTCTTCGAGACGGTCGATCCGCCGCCGCGCCCGGCGGTCGCCGCGCCCGGCGCTCCGCTGGTCGAGCGCGTGACGACCGAGGCCGGCAACCTCGCGCGCTCCGCGCTCGCCCGGCGCGGCCGCTTCTTCCGGCTCGATCCGGCCAACACCTTCCTGTTCCTGACCCTCGGCGCGTGCCAGAAGCGCGCCGGGCTGACGGTCGCCGGCGCGCTGCTGGCGCATGAGCAGGCGCATTGGGACATTTTTCTGCTCGGCGCCCGCCGCGTCGCGTCGCGGCTCGCGGCGCTGCGCGCCGTCTCCGAGGCGGGGTTGACGCGCCAGGCCAACCAGATCGCCGCCGAGCTCGGCGTGGCCGCCGCCTCCAATGTCAATCTCGCCCAGAGCCTCTACGACCTGCAGACCGACCATGGCGCGAACGCCGTCTGGCAGGCGACCTGGCAGGGCTTCGTGACCCGCGCCATGGCCGAAGCCGACCCGCTGGTCGTCGGCCTCGCGCCGCTCTGACGCCGCGCCTGCCGCGCCGGAAAACCGCGCGATTTCCGCGGCGCGCGTTCTTGCGCCCCGAAACCCCCTTTCTTATATCCGCCTCGACCCCGCGATCCTGCGGGAAATCAGCTTGGACATCCCATTCGGGGACCGGGCGCCGGGCCGGCGGAATCGCCGTCCTGATCGCTCCGAGGCCGGGTCGCTACGGGACCGGCGGTCTTGCGACAGGAAAGGACAGGACCATGGGTAAAGTCATCGGCATCGACCTCGGCACCACCAACTCCTGCGTCGCCGTCATGGAGGGGTCGAACGCCCGGGTCATCGAGAACGCGGAAGGGGCGCGCACGACGCCCTCGATCGTCGCCTTCACCGACGACGGCGAGCGCCTCGTCGGCCAGCCGGCCAAGCGCCAGGCGGTCACCAATCCCGAGCGCACCTTCTTCGCCATCAAGCGCCTGATCGGCCGCACCTTCGAAGACCCGATGACCAAGAAGGACATGGGTCTCGTCCCTTACAAGATCGTCAAGGGCGGCAATGGCGACGCCTGGGTCGCCGCCGACGGCAAGCAGTATTCGCCCTCGCAGATCTCGGCCTTCGTCCTGCAGAAGATGAAGGAGACGGCCGAGGCCCATCTCGGCTCGCCGGTGACGCAGGCCGTCATCACCGTTCCGGCCTATTTCAACGACGCCCAGCGCCAGGCCACCAAGGACGCCGGCAAGATCGCCGGCCTCGAGGTGCTGCGCATCATCAACGAGCCGACGGCGGCCGCGCTCGCCTATGGCCTCGACAAGAAGAAGAGCGGCACCATCGCGGTCTACGACCTCGGCGGCGGCACCTTCGACGTGTCGGTGCTGGAGATCGGCGACGGCGTCTTCGAGGTGAAGTCGACCAACGGCGACACCTTCCTCGGCGGCGAGGACTTCGACATGCGCCTCGTCGAATATCTCGCCGACGAGTTCCGCAAGGAGCAGGGCATCGACCTGAAGAAGGACAAGCTCGCCCTGCAGCGCCTCAAGGAGGCGGCCGAGAAGGCCAAGATCGAGCTGTCGTCCGCGACGCAGACCGACATCAACCTGCCCTACATCACCGCCGACGCCACCGGCCCGAAGCATCTGACGCTGAAGCTCACCCGCGCCAAGTTCGAGGCGCTGGTCGACGATCTCATCCAGAAGACGGTCGAGCCCTGCCGCAAGGCGCTGAAGGACGCCGGCCTGTCGGCGGGCGAGATCGACGAGGTCGTGCTCGTCGGCGGCATGACGCGCATGCCCAAGGTGCAGGAGATCGTCAAGCAGTTCTTCGGCAAGGAGCCGCACAAGGGCGTCAACCCCGACGAGGTGGTGGCGATCGGCGCGGCGGTGCAGGCCGGCGTGCTGCAGGGCGACGTCAAGGACGTGCTGCTGCTCGACGTGACGCCGCTGTCGCTCGGCATCGAGACGCTCGGCGGCGTGTTCACCCGCCTGATCGACCGCAACACCACCATCCCGACCAAGAAGAGCCAGGTCTTCTCCACCGCTGAGGACAATCAGCAGGCGGTGACGATCCGCGTCTTCCAGGGCGAGCGCGAGATGGCGGCCGACAACAAGCCGCTCGGCCAGTTCGATCTGATGGGCATTCCGCCGGCCCCGCGCGGCATGCCGCAGATCGAGGTGACCTTCGACATCGACGCCAACGGCATCGTCTCGGTGACGGCCAAGGACAAGGCGACCGGCAAGGAGCAGCAGATCCGCATCCAGGCCTCGGGCGGCCTCTCCGACGCCGACATCGACAAGATGGTCAAGGACGCCGAGCTGCACGCCGCCGAGGACAAGAAGCGGCGCGAGCTGGTCGACGCCAAGAACCAGGGCGAGCAGGCGATCCACCAGACCGAGAAGTCGCTGAAGGAATTCGGCGACAAGGTCTCGGCCGCCGACAAGAGCGCCATCGAGAGCGCGATCACCGCGCTGAAGAGCGCGCTCGAGGGCGAGGACGTCGCCGTCATCAAGACGCGCACCAACGAGGTCGTGCAGGCCTCGATGAAGCTCGGCGAGGCGATGTATCAGGCCCAGCAGGCCGACGCCGGCGCCGCCCCGGGCGCCGCGCCCGGCGGCGAGGCCCCGAAGGGCGCCGGCGCCAAGGACGACGTCCTCGACGCCGAGTTCAAGGACGTGTCCGGCGACAAGAAGGGCTGAGCGTAGACGTTTGCGTTGGTCTGACCGGGGCGGGAGAGTGTTTCTCCCGCCCCTTTCTGTGCGGCGCTCAAGTCAAAGAGCCGTCATCGTCCATCGGGGCGCCAAGCGCCATCGGCGCTTGCGAATCCTCCGGGCAATCCCCATTACACTGCTTCGACCAGGCGGTGCCGCGCCGGGACGGGCGGCAGACGGAGGCGCAGGTGAAGCCTGCCGATCAAGTTCAAGCCAGCCGGGCGGCGATCCGGGCTGCGGTCGCCCGCCGCAAGGCGGCCAATCCGCGTCTGTTCGGCTCGGTCGCGCGTGGCGAGGACAGGTCGGGCAGCGACATCGACATTCTGGTCGATCCTCTGCCCGGCGCGACCCTGTTCGACCTCGGAGGCCTGCAGGTCGACCTCGAATCGATCCTCGGCCGCAGGGTCGATCTCGTCACCCCCGCCGAATTGCCTCCCCGCTTCAGGGCGCGTGTGCTCGAGGAAGCCGTGCCGATATGAGGCGCGGCGCTTCGCAACGACGTTCATCGCTCCCGGACCCCTTGGCGAATCCCGGCGCTTTCCTCTAGGAGTTGAGCAGCTCCCGCCCGTTCCGGGCGCTTGAATTTCGCCTGCCCCGTTCGCACCTGAACGCTACGCCCGCGACGCGCCCGAAAGACCTTCATGTCCAAACGCGACTTCTACGAGGTGCTGAGCGTCTCCCGCACCTGCACCGAGGCGGAGCTGAAGGTCGCCTTCCGCAAGGCGGCGATGGAGTGCCATCCCGACCGCAACCCCGGCGACAAGCAGGCCGAGACGCGCTTCAAGGAAATCAACGAGGCCTACCAGACCCTCTCCGACGCGCAGAAGCGGGCGGCCTATGACCGTTTCGGCCACGCCGCCTTCGAGCAGGGCGGGGCCGGCATGGGCGAGGGCTTCGCCTCCTCGATGGCCGACATTTTCGAGGATCTGTTCGGCGGCATCATGGGCGGCGCCCGCGGCCAGCGTCAGGGCGGACGCGAGCGCGGCTCGGACCTGCGCTACAACATGGAAGTGACGCTCGAGGAGGCCTTCCAGGGCAAGACGGCGACGATCAAGATCCCGACCGCCATCGCCTGCGAGGCCTGCGCCGGCTCCGGCGCCAAGGCCGGGTCCAAGCCCAAGCCTTGCGGAACCTGCGGCGGCACGGGCCGGGTGCGCGCCCAGCAGGGCTTCTTCGCCATCGAGCGCACCTGCATGAGCTGTCAGGGCCGCGGCTCGACCATCGACAATCCCTGCGCCAGCTGTCAGGGCGCCGGCCGCGTCACCCGCGAGCGCATGCTGTCGGTCAACATTCCCGCCGGCGTCGAGGACGGCAACCGCATCCGCCTCGCCGGCGAGGGCGAGGCCGGCATGCGCGGCGGCGGGGCGGGCGATCTCTACATCTTCATTTCCGTCAAGCCGCACCCCTTCTACCAGCGCGACGGCGCCGACCTGTTCTGCCGCGTGCCGATCTCGATGACCCAGGCCGCGCTCGGCGGCGAATTCACCGTCCACACGCTCGACGGCGGCGAGGCCAAGGTGAAGGTTCCCGAAGGCGCCCAGTCCGGCAAGCAGTTCCGCCTCAAGGGCAAGGGCATGCCGGTGCTGCGCTCGCGCGATGTCGGCGATCTGTATATCCAGGCCGTCGTCGAGACGCCGCAGAATCTGACGCGCCGCCAGCGCGAGCTCTTGCAGGAGTTCGAGAAGGAATCCTCGGCCAAGACCCATCCCGAGGCCGAGGGCTTCTTCGCCAAGATGCGCGATTTCTTCGTCGGCGGGCAGTAGGCGACGTCTCGTCGCGGGCCGGCGGCGGTTGACCGGGCCGCCCGCCCGGTTCAGTCTCCGCCCGTCCTTCGCCGCCGGCGTCCGCGCCGGCCCAGTTCAACGCACCGTCGGAAGGCGAAGATGCCGGCAGAGCGCGACGCGTCCGCGCCGAAGACCGACCTCGAGAAGCGCATCGCCGACGAGGCGCGCTTCATCCGGTCGTGGATCGACAATCCGCTGCAGGCCGGCGCCCTGTCGCCGTCGAGCCGCTTCCTGTCCAAGATGATGGCGCACGCCGTCGATCCGCTCACCGCCGGCCCGATCGTCGAACTCGGCCCCGGCACAGGTCCGGTGACGCAGGCGCTGATCGAGCGCGGCGTCGCGCCCGGCCGGCTGGTGCTGGTCGAGTATGACGAGGGCTTCTGTCGGCTGCTCGCGACGCGCTTCCCGCAGGCCCGAGTCGTGCAGGGCGACGCCTACAACCTGCCCGCCACGCTGCGCGACAGGCTCGACGCGCCGCCGGCTGCGGTCGTCTCCAGCCTGCCGTTGCTCAACCGGCCCGAGGCGCTGCGCCTGCGCCTGCTCGCCGACGCGCTGGAGCTGATGGAGCCCGAAGGCGTCTTCGTGCAGTTCACCTATGGCATGGTCTCGCCGGTGCCGCGCGGCCGGCGCGGCCATCGCTACCGCTGGTTCCAGGCCGAGGCCTCGCCGCCGATCCTGCGCAATCTGCCGCCGGCCAGGGTCTGGGCCTATCGCCGCGCCGGCGTCGAGGGTCGCGTCTTCGCCGAGGAGCCTGATCTCATCGACAGGTTCAAGGAAACCACCGGCAAGGTGAAGGACGAGTGGCGCGAACGCGCCGAGAAGGCGCAGGTCGAACTGGCCGAGCTGAAGGAAAAGACGCTGCGCCTGCAGGACGAATGGCGCGAGAAGTCCGATCGCGCCGAGGCGAAGCTGAAGGAAGGCGCCGACCGGCTGCAGGCCGAACTGAAGGATGGCGTCGACCGCCTGCAGCTTGAGCTCAAGGACGGCGTCGAGCGGCTGCAGGGCGAACTCAAGGGCGTCGCCGGCAAGACCCGCGATGGCCTGCTCGCCGGCGCGCGCAAGTTGCTCATCGAGATCGAGGACGGCACGCGCAAGCTGCGCGACAAGCTCGAGGAGAAGGCGCGCGAGCGCGAGGCGAAGGAGCGCGCCGCGCGCAAGACCGGCGAGCCGTGAGCCGCGCCGTCTATCTCACCCATCCGCAGGTGCGGATCGATCCGGCGACGCCCGTGCCCGACTGGGGCCTCTCCGACATCGGTCGCGCGCGCGCCGCGATCGCCGCCGCGCAAGGCTGGACGGCCGGCCTGTCGCGCATCGTCGCCTCGGCCGAGCGCAAGGCGGTCGAGACGGCCGAAATCCTCGCCGCGCCGCGCCGTCTGTCCGTCGAAATCCGCCCGGCCATGCACGAGAACGACCGCTCGGCCACCGGCTTCCTGCCGCCGGCCGAATTCGAGACCGTCGCCGACGCCTTCTTCGCCGCCCCGACAAGAAGCGTCCGCGGCTGGGAGCGGGCGGTCGACGCGCAGGCGCGCATCGTCGCCGAGGTCGACGCCGCGCTGGCGGATCATCGCGCCGGCGACGTCGCCTTCGTCGGCCATGGCGGCGTCGGCACGCTGCTCTGGTGCGCGCTGGCGGGCGAGCTGATCGACCGGCGCTACGACCAGTTTGCCGGCGGCGGCTGCCTGTTTTCGTTCGACATCGCGACGCGCCGCGTGCAAGGGGGCTGGCGACGCATCGAGGACGCCGAATCGACATGACCGAGCCCAGTCCCCGCGACCGCCTGATCGTCGCGCTCGACCTGCCCGACGTTGCGGCGGCGCGCGCCATGGCGGCGCGGCTCGGCGACTCGGTCAGCTTCTACAAGATCGGCATGGAGCTGGTTTACGGCGGCGGGCTCGATCTGGTGCGCGAGCTCGTCGGCGAGGGCAAGCAGGTCTTCCTCGATCTCAAGCTGCACGACATCCCCAACACGGTCGCCAAGGCGACGGCGCAGGTGGCGCGTCTCGGCGCGACCTTCCTCACCGTCCACGCCTACCCGCAGACGATGATCGCCGCGCGCGACGCGGCGGCCGGTTCGACGACCCGCATTCTCGGCGTCACCGTCCTCACCTCGATGGGCGAGGCCGATCTCGCCGCCGCCGGCTACGGCCAGTCGCTGCGCGACACGGTGGCGCTGCGCGCCCGCCAGGCGCGCGACATCGGGATCGGCGGCCTCGTCATGTCGCCGGAAGAGGCGGGCGCGATGCGCCAGGTGGTCGGCCCGGACCTCGTCATCGTCACCCCCGGCATCCGCCCGCGCGGCGCGGCGATCGGCGACCAGAAGCGCGTCATGACGCCAGAACGCGCCATCGCCGAGGGCGCCGACTATCTCGTCGTCGGCCGACCGGTGACCGAGGCCGACAGCCCGGCGCAGATCGCCGGCTCGATCGTCGCCGAGATCGAGGCGGGCCTGCGCGCCCGTCCGTAGCGCGCAGCGCAAAAAAAACGCCGGGCGTACCTCCGGCCCGGCGTTCAGATGCGATGGCGTCGAGGGGGGTCGATCGCCGTCGCCCGCATGACCTAGCAAGCCGATGTTAAGGATTTGTGACGACGCCGAGCCCGAGCGCGGCGAGAATCGAATCGACGATCGCCTCCGGCGTCCCGCCGACATGCGCGATCACGGGCGCCTCGTCGGCCTCAGGCGGCTCCAGCGTCGCGAACTGGCTGTCGAGCAGCGCCGTCGGCATGAAGTGGTCGCGCCGCGCCGCCATCCTGCCGCCGATCAGCGCGCGATCGCCCTGCAGATAGACGAGGCGCACATCCTCCCGCGCCCCGATCAGCACGTCGCGATACGCCCGTTTCAGCGCCGAGCAGGTGACGACGCCCTTTTCGCCGCGCGTGCGCCGCTCGTCGATCCAGGCGGCGATGGCGGCGAGCCAGGGCTTGCGGTCCTCGTCGGTCAGCGGCGCGCCGGCCGACATCTTCGCGACGTTCTCCGGCGGATGGAAATCGTCGGCGTCGCGGAAGGTCCAGCCGAGCCGCCCCGCCGTCAGCGCCGCGATGGTGCTCTTGCCGCTGCCGGCGACGCCCATGACGACGAGAGCGGCGATGTCCGCGCCGGTCCTGCCCGGCATCGCTCAGCCCTTCGGCGCGGCGGGCGGCGCCGGCGCCTTCGCCTCGACATGCCCGCCGAAGCCCTTGCGCATCGCCGACAGCATCTTCTCTGCGAAAGTGTGGTCCTGGCGCGAGCGGAAGCGGGCGTAGAGCGCGGCGGACAGCACTTCGGCCGGCACCGCCTCCTCGATCGCCGCCATCAGCGTCCAGCGGCCCTCGCCCGAATCCTCGACATGGCCGGAGAAGCCGGCGAGTTCGCCATCCGCGGCCAGCGCCTGCGCCGACAGGTCGAGCAGCCAGGAGGTGACGACGCTGCCGCGCCGCCACACTTCGGCGACGTCGGCGAGCTCGAGGTGGAAACGATGCTCGACCGGCAGCGCCGGCGTCGCGGCATGGCGAAGAATGTCGAAACCCTCGGCGATGGCCTGCATCATTCCGTATTCGATTCCGTTGTGGATCATTTTGACAAAATGCCCGGCGCCGGACGGGCCGGCGTGCAGATAGCCCATCTCGACCCTCGGATCGCGGCCGCTGCGGCCCGGCGTCGCAGGGATGTCGCCGCGCCCCGGCGCCAGCGTCGCGAAGATCGGATCGAGCCGGGCGACGACGTCGGCGTCGCCGCCGATCATCAGGCAGTAACCCCGTTCGAGGCCCCACACGCCGCCCGAGGTGCCGACGTCGAGATAGTCGAGGCCCTTCTGCGCCAGTTCGCGCGCCCGGCGCACGTCGTCCTTCCAGAAGGAATTGCCGCCGTCGATGATCGCGTCGCCCGGCTCGAGCAGGCCGGAAAGATCGGCGATCGCCTGTTCGGTGGCCTTGCCGGCGGGCAGCATCACCCACACGGCGCGCGGCGGCGCCAGCGCCGCGACGAGGTTTTTCAGGGAGCTTGCGGCCTGCGCGCCTTCTGCGGCGAGCGCCGCGCCGGGCGCGGGATCTCGGTCGTAGACGACGCAGGCATGTCCCGCGCGCATCAGCCGGCGCACCAGATTCGCGCCCATCCGGCCGAGGCCGACCATGCCGAGTTGCAGACGAGTCAAAACGATCCTCCCGCGCCATGCGGAAGGATCGTCAAAGCGTCGGGCCTGTCAATGCGGCGCGCCGGACGCGCCGGAAGGGCCTACAGCTTGGCGGCGATGTTGTTGTACATGCCGACCGTCTTGC
>JAEULW010000108.1 GCA_016793505.1 Methylobacteriaceae bacterium
CCACAGCTCGTTGGTGGCCTTCCAGCAGGCCTCCATCACCTCCGGCGGATACGGCCTGAGCTGCGCGCCGGACTGCACCAGACGCTTCAGCGCCGGCACGTTCTGCACGTCGTAGCGCGCCTGCATCCACTGGTTGGTGGACTCGCACGCCCGCTGCAGGATCGCCTGATAGGTCTTCGGCAGCGCGTTGTACTTGTCGGCGTTGAAGAAGGCGTGGACCGTCGGCCCGCCTTCCCACCAGCCCGGATAGTAGTAGAACGGCGCGACCTTCTGGAAGCCGAGCTTCTCGTCGTCATAGGGGCCGACCCATTCGGCGCCGTCGATCGTGCCCTTTTCCAGCGCCGGATAGATGTCGCCGCCGGCGATCTGCTGGGGGACCACGCCGAGCTTCAGCAGCACCTGCCCGGCGATGCCGCCGATGCGGAACTTCAGGCCCTGAAGGTCGGCCGGGGTCTTGATCTCCTTGCGGAACCAGCCGCCCATCTGCGTGCCGGTGTTGCCCGCCGGGAAGGCGACGACCTTGTAGGGCTTGTAGAACTCGTTGAAGAGCTCGATGCCGCCGTTCTGATACTGCCAAGCGTTCTGCTGGCGGGCGTTGAGGCCGAACGGCACCGACGAGGCGACCGCGAAGGTCGGGTCCTTGCCGACATAATAGTAGGACACCGTGTGGCAGGCCTCGACCGTGCCGTTGGTCGTCGCGTCCAGCGCCTGCAGGCCGGGCACGATCTCGCCCGCCGCGAACACCTGGATCTGGAACTTGTTGTCGGTCATCTCGGCGACCAGCTTCGAGATCATCTCGCCGCCGCCATAGATCGTGTCGAGCGACTTCGGGAAGCTCGAGGTCATGCGCCACTTCACTTCGGGCGCGCTCTGGGCGATCGCCGGCGCGGCGACGCCGGCCGCGGCCGCAGCGACGCCCGCGGTCTTGAGAAACTGACGACGCTTCATGGTCATAAGGCGACTCCCTCCTGGTCCCGCGCGCGACGCGCGGCGGCGGCCGCGCAACGCTGCGGCCGCCCTGCCGTTTGCCTAGCGCGGATCGGGCCCGAAAGCGAGGGGGAAGGGAGCGCTGCGCCGAAATGCGCCAGTCACAGCGCCAGCGGCGCCGGATCGTCGATCAGCACGCGCTCGACGCCGAGATCATAGCCGCGCCGGCGCGACATGCCGAAGGCGCGCGCCAGCATGTTGCCGGGAAACTGACGCAACGTCGCATTGTATTCGTCGACCGCCAGATTCAGAAAGCGCCGCGCCGCGGCGATCTTGTTCTCGACGTCGGAGATTTCGCGGCGCAACTCGGTGAAATGCGCCGACGACTGCAGCTGCGGGTAGGATTCGACGACGCTCATCAGCTGGGTCAGTTGGCGCCCGAGCGACCATTCGGCGGCGAGCTGCTCCTCCTGCGAGCGCGCCGCCAGCGCCTTGCCGCGCGCCGCCACGACGCCGTCGAGAATGCCCTTCTCCTGGCCGGCGAATGATTTCACCGTCTGCACGATCTGCGGAATGAGGTTGTGCCGGTGCTTGAGCTGCACGTCGATGTCGGCGAAGGCCGTGTCGCAGCGCTGGTCGAGCGCCTGCAGCCGGTTGTAGGTCAGAACGCCGGCCCCGATCGCGACCGCCGCCGTGCCCAGCGGCGCCATCATCCACATGTCCATCTTCGCCTCGCATCCCCTGGAAGTGACGCAAGGCAGTCTGGCGCAAGCCCGTTAACCGCGCCGCCCGCCGCCTCGATCGCATTCGCGCGATCACGTTGAGGCCGCGTTCACCAACGCCCTTAAGTCAAAGCCGACGAATTGCCGGCAAGCTGCGCGGCGATCGCAAGGACGATCGGGACAGGGAAGAAGGCGGCTCGATTATGGCGGAATCACTTTTCAACCGGGTGCGGCGTCTGGTGTCGGCCAGCATCGGCGATCTCGCCGACGCCATGGAGAAGGCCGGCGGAACCGCGGTGATGCGCGAGGCGATCCGCGAGGTCGACCGCGCCATCGACGACGTGCGCGCCGAACTCTCCGCCGTCGGCACGAAGCGCCGGCAGGCCGAGCGCCACATCAAGCTCACCGGCCAGCATCTCCAGCAGCTCACCGAGAAGGCGCAGTTCGCCCTCGGGCAGGAGCGTGATGATC
>JAEULW010000124.1 GCA_016793505.1 Methylobacteriaceae bacterium
GGCGCGAACATGGCGATCAGCTATCTGCAGGGCAAACTCTACGAGGCGATCGAGAAACACTACGCAGAAGCGGTCGAGGAAGGCGCGAAGGAGTTTCGCAAGCACTATCCTTCCGCCGCCTCGCTGAAGCAGGCGGCCGGCCTCGACGCGCTGCGCCAGCCGATCAACGCCTTGCTCGCTGATGCGATGCGCGCGACCCGGCGCGGCCCGCCGGATCCGAAGGCCTTCGGCAAGGATCGCGTCGCCGGTCTGCGCGCGCTCGTCGCCTATCTGAAGGGCGTCAAGGCGGACAAGGGCGCGGTCAAGAAATTCGACACGGCGGCGCACGCCTATGTCGAGGCGATGGGCGGGGTGGTCGAGAAGCTCGCCGCGCTGCGGCTCGATCTCGATCCCATCGCCGGGGACATCGGCCGGCGGGCCGACTTTCTCGGCCGCACAGGGACCTATCTGGAAGACCTGTTCTGGGAGGTCATCCCCGTCGCCGCCGCCGTTCCGGTCGCCTATTACCAGTGGCTCGACGTCCACAATCTCGCCGGGCTGTTCAAACGTCTGGGCGGCAGGGTCGATGGGCTCGCGAGCGAAATTCGCGCCGTCGCCGCGAGCTACGATCACGAACTCGATGCGCTCTACGCCGAATTGCAGGCGATCAGCGAGGCGCTCGTCGACTTCGGCGAGCGCCAGTGAGGCGCGGGACAAGCGCCATCGGCGCGGCGACGGCGCGCAATGCATCTGATCCTCGCCTGTCTCGGCAACCCGATCGACGCGCAGAGCTGCGCGGCGACGAGGCGGTGTGCGGCCGGGCGCATGGGCGCGCGTCGATCCGCCGAAAGTCATCGGCAAGTCGACGCCGGCCGCCGAGTTCGGCGGCGTTTCTTGCCGCTTCCCTGCGGCCTGCTATAGACGACAGACGCCGCCGCGGCGCGACACTTGCGGCCGAACGGCGATGACGGGGGAGAAGCGGCGTGGGCAGAATCCGCTCGGAGAAGGATTTCTGGGCCGGCGTTCTTTATGCCCTGCTGGCGATCGCCTTCCTCTGGATGGGTCGCGACTACAGGATGGGCGCGGCCTCGCGCATGGGCCCGGGCTATTTCCCGCTGACGCTCGGCTGGATCCTGCTCGGCTTCGGCGTCGTGTCGATCGCGCGTTCCTTCTTCGTTGACGGCGAGCCCGTCCGCGGCGTCGCCTGGAAGAAGCTGGCGATCGTCAGCCTGGCGATCGTCGCCTTCGCCGCGCTCTTGCCCGGGGCCGGCCTCTTGTTCGCCTTGCCGGCGCTGATCGCGATCTCGGCGCTCGCCTCGCAGCAATCGCGATACGACGCGATGTCGCTGTTCGCGCTGTTCGGCCTGACGGCGTTCTGCGTCCTCGTCTTCGTGAAAGGACTCGGGGTGCCGATGCCGATCTTCGGCTCGTGGTTCGACGGCCTCGTGCCGCATTCCTGGCAGCGCTGAGAGGTTTCGAGACGGAGCTCTTCGCCAATCTCGCGATTGGCGCTTCCACCGCGGTGACGACGATCAACCTGAGCGTCGACCTGCGCCTTTCCCGGCGCGGCCATCGGCGCGCCGCCCGGCCCCGGGGCCGGCCGCCGCCATCGCCATGGCGAGCGCGTTGCGACGTGCGCGCCGATCGCGGTCCGGCGCGCAAGCCCGCGATGAATGGCCGTTTCGCGCCGGCGCCGGCACTGAGTCTGTCATGGTCCGAGCCGGGCGGCCGAGACTGGACAAGCGCCGCCGCGGCGGCGACAGTGCGCGCATCAGAGGGCTGACATGAGCCGGATTCTCACCTGCCTCGACAATTCGATCTATGCGCAGAGCTGCGCGGCGCTGACCGAATGGGCGGCGCGGCGCATGGCGGCGCAGGTCGATCTCCTCAACGTGATCGGCGGGGCCGGGGCGGCGACAGACTTCGGCGTCGCCGCGGCGCTGCCCGAACGTCCCGACATTCATGCGCGCCAGCATGCCGACGCGGCGGAGGTCGGTCGGCAGGTCGAGGCGGCGGCGCGGGCCCTGGTCGACAACATGGCCGCTGGTCTGCGCGCCGCCGGGATCGGGCCGGTGTCGACGCGGGTCGAACACGGCGTCTTCCTCGACGCGCTGGTCGCCAATTCGGGCGCGGCCGATCTCGTCGTCATCGGCAAGCGCGGCGAGGCCGCCGACTTCCTGACGCTGCGCCTTGGCTCGAACATGGAGCGCGCGGCGCGGGCCTGCCAGAAGCCGCTGCTGATCGCCGCCCGCGCCTTCCGGCCGATCGGCAAGGCGCTGATCGCTTTCGACGGGAGCGAGCACGCGCGCGACGCGGTGGCGGCGGCCTCCACCTCGCCGCTGATGAAGGATCTGGCGATCGAGATCGTCACGGTCGGCGCGGCGACGCCGGACGCCGAGGCGGCGCTGGCGGACGCGGCGGCGCTGCTCAGGCTGCGCGGCCTCACCGTCTCGACCCGCCTCGTCGAGGGCCAGCCCGAGCGGCGCATTCCGGAAATCGTCGCGCGCGAGGGCGTCGATCTCCTGGTGATGGGGGCGCCGAGCCATTCGCGCCTGCATACGCTGGTGCTCGGCTCGACCGCCTCCGCCCTGCTGCGCAGCTGCGTGATCCCCGCCCTGCTGATGCGCTGATGCGCTGAGGCCGCTCCGGGGCGCGCGGGGCGCGTTCCGCGACGGCCGGGGCTGTGCTAAGCAGCCGGCCATGACTTCTCCCACACGCATCGACGCCCGTTTCGCCGCGCTCGCCGCCGAAGGGCGCGCGGCGCTCGTCACCTTCCTGATGGCGGGCGATCCCGACCCCGAGACCTACGCCGCGATTCTGGCGCGCCTGCCGGCGGCCGGGGCCGACGTGATCGAGATCGGCATGCCCTTCACCGACCCGATGGCCGACGGGCCGTCGATCCAGGCGGCGGGCCTGCGGGCGCTGCAAGGCGGCCAGACGCTGAAGCGAACGCTCGCCATGGTGCGCGACTTCCGCCGCGCCGACGCGACCACGCCGATCGTGCTGATGGGCTACTACAACCCGATCTACGTGCATGGCGTCGAGCGCTTCCTCGCCGACGCGAAGGAGGCCGGCGTCGATGGTCTCATCGTCGTCGATCTGCCGCCGGAGGAGGACGCCGAACTGTGCCTGCCGGCGCTGCAGGCGGGGCTGAACTTCATCCGCCTCGCCACGCCGACGACCGACGACCGGCGGCTGCCGGCGGTGCTGTCGAACACCTCCGGCTTCGTCTACTACGTGTCGATCACCGGCGTCACCGGCGCGGCGATCCCGGACTATTCGAAGGTCGGCGACGCGGTGGCGCGCATCAAGCGCCACACGCGGCTGCCGGTGGCCGTCGGCTTCGGCGTCAAGAACGCGCAGACCGCGGCGACCATCGCCGCGCGCGCCGACGGCGTGGTGGTCGGCACGGCGCTGGTCGATGCGCTGAAGGCCTCGCTCGACGCCGGCGGCCGGGCAGGCTCGCAGACGGTCGAGGCGGTCGTGTCGCTGGTCGCCGA
>JAEULW010000129.1 GCA_016793505.1 Methylobacteriaceae bacterium
GAGCGCCCGCGCCGCCACCCAGCGCGGCTTGGCGGTCTGCACGGTGACGTTGAGGCACATCATCGCCCCGGTCCAGCCCGCTCCGAAGCCGAGCAGCGCCGTCCCGGTGAGCCAGGGCGAACGGCTCTGGGCGATCGCCGCGGCGGCGACCGCCATCAGCCCGGCGCAGGCGCGGATCGTCGCCTCGGCGCTGAGCTGCGCCCGAACGCGGCCGAGATTGAGCGCGCCGATCACGGCGCCGAGGCCGAAGCAGCCGAGCAGCAGGCCGAAGGTCGTCGCCTCGGCCTTCAACAGGTCTCGGGCGATCAGCGGCAGCAGCGCGGCGACGCCGCCGCCGGCAAAGCCGATCGCCGTGGTGCGCAGGATGGCGACGCGGATGGTCGGCGCGTTGCGCACATAGCGCAGCCCCGAGATCACGGCGCGGCTGAGGCTCTCCGGCGGCAGCCGCGCCGGCTCGGCCTGCCGGCGCCAGCTCGCCAGCGCAAAGAGCAGCGGCGCATAGCCCAGCGCGCAGATGGCGAAGGCGGCGACGCCGCCCGCCGCCGCCACGATCGCCCCGCCGAGCGCCGGGCCGAGGCTGCGCGCCACGTTGAAGCTGACGCCGTTCAGCGCCACGGCGGCGGGCAGCAGCTCCGGCGGCGCCATTTCGCTCGCCGAGGCGCCCCAGGCCGGCCACAGCAGCGCCGAGCCCGAACCGACGACGAAGCAGAACACGATCAGCGCCGCCGGCGTGATCCGGTCGGCGGCGGCGAGCCCGGTCAGCGCCGCAGCGCCAGCGGCCGAGACCAGCAGCGCCGCGATCGCCACTTTGCGACGGTCGAACATGTCCGCCACCGCGCCCGAGAACAGCGCGAACAGCGCCACCGGCGCCATCGAGGCGGTCTGCACCAGCGCCACCAGCGTCGGCGAGGGTGTGAGCTGCGCCATGCTCCAGGCCGCGCCGACGCTCAGGATGAACAGGCCGAGATTGGACAGGAGGCTGGCGAGCCACATCCGCCGGAACACCGGATGGGCGAGCGGCGCGAATACGCTCCGGCGCACGCCTCGCGCCCCGCCCTGATCGTTCATGCCGCGTCCGTCCTCGTTCCGACCGCCATCATGCGGGCGGCGCGGCTCAGGGCAACCGGCGTCTGCGCCGGCGCGGCCGAAAAACGTGGGACAAGCCGGTCCGCGCCGCCGCCGCGGCTTGCGCCGCCTGTCCCGGCGCGGCACAGTCGCCGCCCCCGGCGGACTGGCCGGGCGACCGAAAAGACCGCAGGACAGGGCCGAATCGCCATGAAAGTCACGCTCGAACGCGCCGCGCTGCTCAAGGCGCTCGGCCATGTCCACCGCGTCGTCGAGCGGCGCAACACGATTCCGATCCTGTCCAACGTGCTGTTGCAGGCCAAAGGCGCGTCGCTGACCCTCAAGGCGACCGATCTCGACATCGAGATCACCGAGACGCTGGCCGCCGACGTCGGCCAGCCCGGCGGCACCACGCTGCCCGCCCACACGCTCTACGACATCGTCCGCAAGATTCCGGAAGGCGCGCAGGTCTCGCTCGACATGACCGGCGACTCGAGCCAGCTGCTGCTGCGTTCTGGGCGCTCGCGCTTCCAGCTGCAGTCGCTGCCCGAGACCGATTTTCCCGACATCTCGACCGCCGATCTGACGCATCGCTTCCTGCTGCCGGCGGCCGATCTCAAGCGCCTCATCGACAAGACGCAGTTCGCCATCTCGACCGAAGAGACGCGCTACTACCTCAACGGCATCTTCATGCACACGGTCGAGGTCGAGGGCCGCACGCTGCTGCGCGCGGTGGCGACCGACGGCCATCGTCTGGCGCGCGTCGAGACGCCGGCGCCGGCGGGCGCGGCCGGCATGCCGGGCGTCATCGTGCCGCGCAAGGCCGTGTCGGAAATCCAGAAGCTGGTCGAGGACGCCGGCGAGGAGGTTCAGGTCGAGCTCTCCACCACCAAGGCGCGCTTCACCTTCGGCGCCGTGGTGCTGACGACGAAGCTGATCGACGGCACCTTCCCCGACTATCAGCGCGTCATCCCGACCGGCAACGACAAGCGCCTCGTGCTCGACAAGGCGCCCTTCGCCGCCGCGGTCGATCGCGTCTCGACCATTTCGTCGGAACGCGGCCGCGCCGTCAAACTGTCGATCGGCGACGGCAGGCTGGTGCTCACCGTCAACAATCCCGATTCGGGTTCGGCGACGGAAGAGCTGGAAGTCGATTACGACGCCGCCCCGATCGACATCGGCTTCAACGCCCGCTACCTGCTCGACATCACCCAGCAGCTCGATTCCGACACCGCGCTGCTGAAGCTCGCCGATCCCGGCTCGCCGACGCTGGTGCAGGATCGCGACGGCGCCGCCGCGCTCTACGTGCTGATGCCGATGCGGGTGTGAGCGGCGCGGTGGCCGAGCGCCCCGGCTTCTACGAATTCTTCGCCGGCGGCGGCATGGCCCGCGCCGGCCTCGGCGCTGACTGGCGCTGCCTCTTCGCCAATGATGTCGACGCGAAGAAGGGCGAAAGCTATCGCGCCAACTGGGGCGACGCCGAGTTGCGCCTCGCCGACGTTCATGCGCTCGCCCCCGCCGATCTGCCGGGCGGCGCCGATCTCGCCTGGGCCTCGTTCCCTTGTCAGGATCTGTCGCTCGCCGGCGCCGGCGCGGGGCTTTCGGGCGCGCGCTCCGGCGCATTCTGGGGTTTTCACGCGCTGATCCGCGATCTGTCCGCCGAGGGCCGCGCCCCGGCGCTGCTGGCGCTGGAAAACGTCGTCGGCCTGCTGACGGCGCGCGGCGGGCGCGACTTCGCTGATCTTGTCGCCGCGCTCGCCGGCCTCGGCTATCGCGTCGGCGCCGCGGTGATCGACGCGGCGCATTTCACGCCGCAATCGCGCCCGCGCCTGTTCATCGTCGCCGCGCGCGCCGATCTTTCCCTGCCCGCCGATCTCGTCGGCGAGTCGCCGGCGCCGGAGTGGACGCCGCCGGCGCTGGCGCGCGCCGTGACGCAGTTCGACGCGGCGACGCGCGCCGCCTGGCGCTGGTGGCGTCTGCCCGCGCCGCCGCGTCGCAATCTCACATTGGCCGCGCTCGTCGAGGAGGCGCCCGCCGATGTCGCCTGGCGCGCCCCGCACGAGACCGAGCGCCTCATGGGCATGATGGCGCCGCTGCATCGCGCCCGCGTCGCGGCGGCGCTGGCGAGCGGCGAGCGCCGCGTCGGCGCGCTCTATCGCCGCATGCGTCGCGACGAGGAGGGCCGCCGCGTGCAGCGCGCCGAGGCGCGCTTCGACGGCCTCGCCGGCTGTCTGCGCACGCCGGCCGGCGGTTCGTCGCGGCAGACGCTGCTGATCGTCGAAAATGGCGTCGTGCGCAGCCGCCTCATTTCGGCGCGCGAGGCGGCGCGGCTCATGGGCCTGCCCGACTCCTATCGCCTGCCGGCGGGCTACACCGACGCCTGTCATCTCGTCGGCGACGGCGTCTGCGTTCCCGCCGTGCGCTTCCTGTCCGAGCATCTGCTGCTGCCGCTGATCGGCCGTGCCCGCGCCCGCGCCGCCGCCTGACCCCGTCCGCTCCGCGACGATGCGCGCGGTGAAATCGCGCGACACGACGCCCGAGCGCCTCGTGCGGCGCCTGCTCAGGCCGATCGCCCCGGGCTACCGGCTCGACCGCAGGGACCTGCCGGGCCGGCCCGACATCGCCTATATCGGCGCCCGCAAGGCGATCTTCGTGCATGGCTGCTTCTGGCATGGCCACGACTGCGCCCGCGGCGCGCGCGCGCCGAAGGCCAACGCCGACTACTGGGCGCAGAAGATCGCCCGCAACCGCGCCCGCGACGCCGCCGCGCTGGCGGCGCTCGCCGCGCAGGGCTGGCATAGCCTCGTCGTCTGGGAATGCGAGACGCGCGACGCCCCGGCGCTCGCCGCCCGGCTCGCGCGCTTCGTCTGCGCCTGACCCCTTGCGCGGCGCCCCGCTTCGCGCCACTGCAACGGCGATGACCGCGCCGCTCCGTCCTGCGACCGCCCCGCGCCTGCGCCGGCCGATGACGCGCCGCGTCGCGCTCGCCGATTATCGCTCCTATCCGGCGCTCGATCTCGCCATCGACAGCCGCATGGTGGCGCTCACCGGCGACAATGGCGCGGGCAAGACCAATCTGATCGAGGCGCTGTCTCTGTTCACGCCGGGCCGCGGCCTGCGCCGCGCCGAGTTCGGCGACTGCGCCCGGCTCGGCGGCTCGGGCGGCTGGGCGGTGTCGATCGAGCTGACGCGCGACGAGGGCGACGATCCTGACGCGACCGTGCGGCTCGGCGTCGGCGTCGAGGCCGGCGCCGGCGAGGGCGCGCCGCGCCAGTTCCGGGTCGATCGCGCGCCCGAGCCCTCGGCCCGCGTCTTCGCCGATCATCTGCGCATCGTCTGGCTGACGCCGGCGATGGACGGCCTGTTCGCCGCCGCCGCCGGCGAGCGCCGCCGCTTTCTCGACCGGCTGGTGCTGGCGGTCGATTCCGATCACGGCGCCCGCGTCGCCGCGCTCGAACGGGCGCTGCGCAACCGCAACCGCCTGCTCGAGATGGGAACGCGCGACGCCGCCTGGCTCGACGCCGCCGAGCGCGAACTCGCCGAGCTCGCCGTCGCCGTCGCCGCCGCGCGGGTCGAGACGGCCGCCCGCCTCGCCGCCCTGATCGCGGCCGGCCGCGACGACGCCTCGCCCTTCCCCTGGGCGTCGATCCGCCTCGACGGCGACATCGAGGCGATGATCGGCCGCGAGCCGGCTCTCGCCATCGAGGATCGCTACCGCGCCCTGCTGCGCGCCGGCCGGGCCCGCGACGCGGCGGCGGGGCGCACCCTCGTCGGCCCGCACCGCGCCGACCTGCTGGTGCGCCACGGGCCGAAAGACGTCGAGGCGGCGCTGTGTTCGACCGGCGAACAGAAGGCGCTGCTCGTCGGCCTCGCCCTCGCCCATGCGCGGCTGGTCGCCGAGATGAGCGGCGTCGCCCCGCTGGTGCTGCTCGACGAGATCGCCGCGCATTTCGATCCGAAGCGCCGGGCCGCGCTGTTCGCCGCGCTCGAGGGCATTGGCGGCCAGGTGTGGATGACCGGGGCCGATCCGGCCGCCTTCGCCGACATGCCGGCCGGCGCGCAGCGTCTGCGCGTTTCGCCCGGCCGCGTCGAGCCCGCCTGACGGCGCATTGCGCGGCTCTGCGCCCCGCGCTAGGCAGGGCGCGCCGGACGCCGCCGCCGGCCCGCCCGCTCCGAAGGAATTTGCGCATGCCCGTGCGGCTCGCGACGACCGATTCCGATTTCGCCGCCCGTTTCGAGGCGCTTCTGGCGACGAAACGCGAGGCCGCCGAGGATGTCGACCGCGCCGCCGCCGACATCATCGAGTCGGTGCGTCGCGACGGCGACGCCGCGCTGATCGAGCTGTCGCGCCGCTTCGACGCGGTCGATCTGGCCGCGACGGGCCTCGCGGTGACGCGGCAGGAAATCGCCGCCGCCCACGCCGCCTGCGCCCCGGCCGATCTCGAGGCGCTGGCCTTCGCCGCCGCGCGCATCCGCGCCTTTCACGAGAAGCAGCGCCCGGCCGACCAGCGCTGGACCGATGCGCTCGGCGTCGAACTCGGCTGGCGCTGGAGCGCCATCGAGGCGGTCGGCCTCTACGTGCCCGGCGGCACCGCGAGCTACCCCTCCTCGGTGTTGATGAACGCCATCCCCGCCAAGGTCGCCGGCGTCCGGCGTCTGGTGATGACCGTGCCGGCGCCGCGCGGCGAACTGTCGCCGCTGGTGCTGGCCGCCGCCGATCTTGCCGGGGTCGACGAGATCTATCGCGTCGGCGGCGCGCAGGCGGTGGCGGCGCTGGCGTATGGCACGAACACCATCCGCCCCGTCGCCAAGATCGTCGGGCCGGGCAACGCCTTCGTCGCCGCCGCCAAGCGCCGCGTCTTCGGAACCGTCGGCATCGACATGATCGCCGGCCCGTCGGAAGTCGTCGTCATGGCCGACGCCTCCGCCAATCCCGACTGGATCGCCGCCGACCTCCTCGCCCAGGCCGAGCACGACGCCGCCGCCCAGTCGATCCTCGTCGCCGACGACGCCGCGCTCGCCGCCGCCGTCGAGCGCGCGCTCGAGGCGCAGCTCGCCGCCCTGCCGCGCCGCGCCGTCGCCGCCGCGAGCTGGCGCGATTTCGGCGCGATCATCCTTGTCCCCGAACTTGCCGACGCCGCGCCGCTGGTCGATCGTCTCGCCCCCGAGCATCTGGAAATCGTCACCGCCGACGCCGAGGCGCTCGCCGCGCGGGTGACCAACGCCGGCGCGATCTTCCTCGGCGCGCATACGCCCGAGGCGATCGGCGACTATGTCGGCGGCTCCAATCACGTGTTGCCGACGGCGCGCTCCGCCCGCTTCGCCTCCGGCCTCGGCGTGCTGGATTTCCTGAAACGCACCTCGCTGCTGAAATGCGACGCGCAGGCGCTCGCCGCGCTCGCCCCGGCGGCGATCGCGCTCGGCCGCGCCGAGGGGCTCGACGCGCACGCCCGCTCGGTGGCGATCCGCACCAATCGCGGACCGGCGGCGTGAGCGAGCCCGCTCCGCCGGACGACAGGCGACGTCTCGTCGCCATCGTGCTCGACGAAGCTTCGCTCGCCGCCGCCGGCGCCGATCAGGAGCACGAGCGCCGAATCGCCATATACGATCTAGTAGAGGAGAACAGCTTCTCTCTGCACGTCCGCGACGACGGCCAATACGCGATGATTATCGCCCTGCACGAGGCCAAGCTCGCCATCGA
>JAEULW010000146.1 GCA_016793505.1 Methylobacteriaceae bacterium
GCTCCTCCTTCACCTTCCAGTCGACATAGGCCTCGATGTCGGGGTGATCGGCGTCGACCACCACCATCTTGGCGGCGCGGCGCGTCGTGCCGCCCGACTTGATCGCGCCGGCGGCGCGGTCGCCGATCTTGAGGAAGGACATCAGGCCGGAGGAGCGGCCGCCGCCGGACAGCTTTTCGCCGTCGCCGCGCAGCGCCGAGAAATTGGTGCCGGTGCCCGAGCCGTATTTGAACAGGCGCGCCTCGCGCACCCACAGATCCATGATGCCGCCCTCGTTGACGAGGTCGTCGGCGACGGACTGGATGAAGCAGGCGTGCGGCTGGGGATGCTCGTAGGCCGATTGCGAGGCGGTGAGCTCGCCGGTCTTGTGGTCGACATAGAAATGGCCCTGGCCGGGGCCGTCGATGCCATAGGCCCAGTGCAGGCCGGTGTTGAACCATTGCGGCGAGTTGGGCGCCGCCATCTGCCGGGCCAGCATGTAGCGCAACTCGTCGAGGAAGGCCTGCGCGTCCTCCTCCGAATCGAAGTAGCCGCCCTTCCAGCCCCAATAGGTCCAGGCGCCGGCGAGCCGGTCGAACACCTGCTTGGCGGAGATTTCCGAACCCGCGCGCTGCTTCTCGGGCAGGGCGGCGAGCGCCGCCTCGTCGGGGACCGAACGCCAGAGGAAGGAGGGAATCGAGGTCTCCTCGACCTTCCTCAGCGCCTTCGGCACGCCGGCCTTGCGGAAATATTTCTGCGCCAGCACGTCGACGGCGACCTGGCTCCAGGCGGCCGGCGCCTCGATGCCGTCGAGGGAGAAGACGACCGAGCCGTCAGGGTTGCGAATCTCGCTCTTGGACAGACGGAATTCGATGTCGGCGTAAGGCGAATGTCCGGCTTTCGTGTAACGACGTTCGATGCGCATCCCAATCCCCCTGAAACGGACGCAAAGAGCGCCCGGTGGGCCCGTTGTGGCCCCAGCCCCTGTTTGATTGCCCCTGAAACTCGGGCGCCGCCTAACGACGGTCGCCGCGCGGCCGGCCTCGTCGGCGGGCCGCGACGTCGCAGTGTGACCGCGACCCGAGAACCGTGCGCCAATCGCGCCGCGCAGTCAAGAATTTGTGTCGGCTTGACGAAGGCCCACAAAATGTAGTGGCGCAATCCACAGTTCATGGATTCGCGCCAGGTTCCGACGCAAGTGTCGGCGGCGGCAGGAATTTCCGCAAGGCGCGGCGCGGGCGGCCAGCGGGCCGGGCCGCGACTCGACTGGTTCATCCCCGTTAACCACAAGCCGAGGTCGCCGGCCCGACGCGGGCCACGCCCGCCGGGACATCGGCGCCGCGATCCGGCAAGCCCTTGAGCGGCCACGTCCGAGGCGGTTCGAATCGGCGATCCGCGGCGCTTCGTCCCTCAGCCCTTCGATCGGCTGGACAGAGTCGGCCGCTCTCGCCATAGTCCGGCCGCGTCGCGACGACGGGATTTCATCCGATGAAAAACGACTGGAAGACGTGGCTGCTGCAGTTCTTCACTTGGTGGAACGGGCAGACGCTCAACACGCGCTTCCACACCTGGCGATTCGGCGAGCTCGTCGGCCATGACGAGTTCGGCAACGCCTATTACCGCACCCGCGGCGGGGCGCGCGATCCGGCGCTCGGCTACGAGCGGCGCTGGGTGATCTACGCCGGCCAGAGCGAGGGCTCGGCGACGCCGCCGGGCTGGTATGGCTGGCTGCACTACACCGTCGATACGCCGCCGACGCAGGAGACCTACACGCCGAAAGCGTGGGAGAAGCCGCATCTGCCCAACCAGACCGGCACGCCGGACGCCTACCGGCCGCAGGGATCGACGCTGCGCGATGGCCGCCGGCCGGCGGCGACGGGCGACTATTCGGCCTGGACGCCGGGCTCCTGAGCGGCTCAGGCGCCGCAGCGCTCCAGCTTCTCGAGCGGCGCCACCGACTTCACAGACGCCGCCGCCTGCTCGCGGAAGGTCGTCGGCACGCCTGCCGGCAGCGTCTTCAGGCTCTCGCCCTGGGCTGTCTTCAGATCGGTCATGGCGATCTTGCCGCCGGTCGAATCGAGCGCCACGATCTGGTGCTCGCCATTGCGGTCGGCGTTGGCGATCAGAACATCCAGTTTCGGTCCGGCGACGGTGATGCGCAGGATGTCGCCCATTTTGCGCGGCTCGGCGCCGTTGAAGGCGTAGATGGCGTTCGGCGCGAAGCGGATGTGGCCATCGGCGCAGGAGCCGACGAGACCAACCGGCAGCCATTTGCCCTCGAGTTCGGGCAGCGGGGCGGGCGTCATGCGGATGTTGGCCTCGCTGGAGTTGCAGGCGGCGAGCGCGAGCGACGTCAGGCAGAGGGCGGCTAAGGGCGCAAGACGCATGGACGAACCTCGCAAACCGATGACGGACAAGACGATCCGCTTTCGAGCCGCACCGTCGCAGACTGCGGTTAAGGCGGCGTTCCGCTGCGACATCAATCGGTCGCAATCGCGTTGCGTGTTCGCAGACGTTTGGCGGGACGGGCGCGCATGCTAAAGGGGCGCCGGTCAGGAGCGCGACGGACGATGACAGGCATCGCAGGATTGTTCACCCGGGCGACGATCGGCGCGCTGGCGCTGGCTGCGCTCGCCGGGCCAGCCTTCGCCGACCGGATCAAGCATCCGACCGCCGTCTTCGCCGGCCTCGACAAGATCACCGGGCGGATCATCGCCTTCGACGTGGCGATCGACGAGACGGTGCAGTTCGGCGCGCTGCAGGTGACGCCGCGCATCTGCTACACGCGGCCGCCGACGGAGGCGCCGCAGACCACCACCTTCACCGAGGTCGACGACGTCGGCGACGGCGCGGCCGCCAACTACAAGCGCATCTTCAGCGGCTGGATGTTCGCGGCCAGTCCCGGCCTGCACGGCGTCGAGCATCCGGTCTACGACGTCTGGCTGACCGACTGCAAAGGCGGCAAGGACATCATCAAGACTCCCGCCGAGGTCGCCTCCACCGGCCCGACCTTCGACGAGCCGCTGCGCCAGCCGCGGCCGGGAACGACGCCGCGCGACCCGAACCGGCCGCGCACGCAGCCGGGCGCGACCGCCGGCCTGCCGCCGGGCGCGCTGCCGCCGCCGGGCGCGCTGCCGCCGCCGGTGCCGGCGCAGCCGCGCCTTCCCTCGCGCGCCTTCTTTCCGACCAACGCCGCCCCGCCGCGCGACATCGTGCGCGGCGGCGGCAACAACTAGGCGAGCGCCGCCAGCGCTTCGGCGCCGGACATGCCGAGATCGCGCGCCCAGACGGCCTGATCGGGCTCGACCGTCAAGGCCGCGGCGAGGCGGGCGCGATAGGCGGCGCGCGCGATCTCGACCGCGCCGAGGCTGGCGAGATGCGGCGTCACGAATTGCGCGTCGAGCAGGCGCCAGCCGCCGCGGCGCAGCCGGGCGACGAGGTGGACGAGCGCCACTTTCGAGGCGTCGGCGGCGCGGTGGAACATGCTCTCGCCGAAAAAGGCGCCGCCGATCGAGACGCCATAGAGGCCGCCGACGAGTTCGCCGTCGCGCCGCGCCTCGACAGTGTGGACGGCGCCCATGTCGAACAGGGCGCGATAGAGCGCGCGGATGCGCGGATTGATCCAGGTCTCGCCGGCGCCGCGGTCGGCGCAGGCGGCGATGACGGCGTCGAAATCGCCATCGACGGTCAGCGCGAATCGATCCGACCGGACGGTCTTCGCCAGGCTGCGCGAGACGATCAGCCCATCGAGCGGGAATACGCCGCGGCGCTCCGGATCGATCCAGAACAGGCGCGGATCGTCGGCGCGCTCGGCCATCGGGAAGAGGCCGATCGAATAGGCGCGCAGCACCGTCTGCGGCGTGATCTCGAACTCGCCGCCCGAGGTCATGCCGACCAGCGCGGCGGATGGGATCCGAGCGGCATGGCGGGCGCGTCCCAGCGCGCCGGCGTCTGCGCGAGTTCAGCGGCGTGGCGGATGGTCGCGAGCCGGCCGAAGCCGCTGTCGGCGGTCTCGCGCGCCGCGGCGATTTCCTCGGCCGACGGTTCGGGCGTCGAAAGGCCATCTCGCAGGCGGCCGAGGCCGCGCAGCCACAGGCCGGTGCGGGCGAGGCAGGCGCGCACGCGCCAGGCGCCGCCGGCCTCGGCCCGTCGCATGACGGCGGCGAGCGCGGCGAAGGCGAGCAGATAGCCGGTGGCGTGGTCGAGCGCCTGACATGGCAGGGCGCGCGGCTTCTCGTCCCCCGCAGCCTCCTGCTCGGCGTGGTTGAAGCCGGTCGCCGCCTGGACGAGCGAATCGAAGCCGCGCTTGTCGGCCCAGGGGCCGCGCCAGCCATAGGCGGACAGCGACACGGCGATGATCCGCGGATTGAGTTCGGCGAGCCGCTCCGGCCCGAAGCCGAGTTCGGCGAGTCCGCCCGGCCTGTAGCCTTCGATGAAGACGTCGGCGTCGCGGATCAGCGACTCGAGCGTCGCGCGGTCCTCGGCCCGGCGCAGGTCAACCGCCGCCTGGCGCTTGCCGCGGCCGGTCTCGATCACCAGCGGGGCGACGGCGGGCAGATTCGGCGACGTCACCGCCAGAACCTCGGCGCCATGCGCCGCCAGCGCGCGCGCCGCCACCGGACCAGCGATGATGCGGGTCAGATCGAGGACGCGCAGGCCGGCGAGCGGTCTGTCGCCGGTCGGCAGCTGCTTCGGCGGCGCGTCGGCGAGGCGCTCGATCCCGAAGAGCGGCAGGCCGGCGAGCGCGGCGGCGTGGTCGTGGGCGTCCCATTCGGCGAAGCTGCGGATCGCCGCGACGACGAGGCCGCGCGCCGAGGCTGCGCCCTCGAACGCTTCGGCGCTCCGGTCGCCGAGCGCCGCGGCGACGGACTCGCGCGTGTCCGCGCAGCCCAGCAGGTCGACGACGCCGGCGCGGTGGTGGGGAAAATTGGTGTGCAGGCGGACCCAGCGGCCGTCGCCGCAACGGTAGAGGCCGGCGAGCGCGTCCCACAGTTCGGGGGCCGGCCCGCCGTCGACGAGCAGATGACGTTCGCTGCGGAACTCCAGCGCGGCGCGGCGGATGTCGACGGCGACGGCCTGCATCCCGAGCCCGGCGCGGCGGCGCAGTTCGGCGGCGGCGAGGCCGACCGCGGCGATCGTCGCCTGCGCCAGCGCGTCGACGCGGAAGGAAGAGGGCAAGACCGGTTCCTGGCCGGTCAATGTCAGCGCGTCGAGCGGCGCTGCGCCGAGGCCGGCGAGCGCCCAGAGGTCAGCGACGAGTTCGCGCTGCGAGGGGGCGGCGATCGACATGGCGCAAACTAAGCGCCGCCCGGCGGAGCGCGCAACACGGCTCACAGGCAGCAGGCGCAACCCGGCCCGAACACGGCGCGACTGCCGAGCATTTCGAGCCGCCGGCGCCAGTCCGGCGTTCGCCCGGCGACGGCGGCGCGCGCCGCAGGCTCGTCGAGGCGCGTCGGGCGGCCGTCCTCGAGGACGATCTGGCCGTCGATCACACTGGTGACGACCTCGCTCGCCCGCGCGTAGTAGACCAGCGCCGCATAGGCGCCGTAGTAGGGCTGCAGGTGCGGCCGGTCGATGTCGACGAGGATCAGATCGGCCTTCTTGCCGGGTTCGAGCGAGCCGATCTCGGCGTCGAGGCCGATGACGCGCGCCGCGCCCATCGTGTGCATCCACAGCGCGCGGGCGCAATCGAGCGCGGAGGGATCGCCGAGGCGCAGGCGCATCGCGTTCATCGCGTTGCGCATGCCCTCGAAGGGATCGTTCATCATCCAGTCGGTGCCGAAGCCGGCGACGATGTCGCGGGCGAGAATGTCCTCGAGGCGCGGATAACGGCCGCGCCTGGGATAGATCGTCGGGCAATGGGCGTAACGTGCGCCGGTTTCACGCACGGCGTCGAGATCGGCGTCGGTCGCGTAGGTGAGATGGGCGAGAACGACATCGGGGCCGAGAACGCCGAGGTCGCGCAGATATTCCAGCGGGCCGCAGCCGTGGGCGGCGCGGATCTGCTCGGTCTCGCCGAGGCTCTGGGCGGCGTGGATGTGCAGGCCGACGCCGAGCCGCGTCGCCTCGACGCGGGCGGCGCGGTGCAGTTCGGGCGCGCAGGTGTCGGTCGCATGCGCGCCGATCCGGCCGGTGATCCGACCGGCGGCGGCGCCATGCCAGCGGGCGACGAAATCGACGCCGTCGCGCAGACGACGCTCGCCGCGCGCCGCGTCATGCGCATAGTCGCCGTCGCGCAAGGCCTCGAGGCGGACGTCGAACACCTTGTTGGCGATCTGCGCGCGCAGGCCGCAGCGCTCGACTGTTTCGGCGAGGCGATGGGGCGCATACCAGATGTCGTTGATGGCGGTGACGCCGGCGCGCAGCATGTCGGCGCAGCCGAGTTCTGCGAGCAGCGCCCACTCTTCGTCCGAAACGTCCTTCTCCATGCGGAAGGCGACGTCGAACAGCGCCGAGCGCGCAGCGTGATCGTCGGTCTGGCTGCGGAAGATCAGCGAGGCGGTATGGCAGTGAGCGTTGACGAAGCCCGGCAGGATCGCCTTGCCGGCGCCGCCGACGACGCGCCCGGCGCGCCATGATCCGTCGGGCTTGCGCGGGCCGGCGTAGAGAATGCGCGTGTCGGCGATCGCCACCTCGCCGCCGGCGACGATCGGCATGCCGTCGCTGACGGGATAGAGAAAATCGCCATGGACGAGGAGATCGACGTCGTCCATCCCGGCCTCGTCCGCGCGTCAGGCCTGCATGCCGCCATTGGCCAGGAACTTTTCCAGCCAGTGGATGTCGTAGTCGCCGTTCTGGATGTCGTGGTTGCGCACCAGCGTGCGGAACAGCGGCAGCGTTGTCTCGACGCCGTCGACGATGAACTCGTCGAGGGCGCGGCGCAGGCGCATCATCGCCTCGGTGCGGGTGCGCCCGTGCACGATCAGCTTGCCGACCAGCGAGTCGTAGTTCGGCGGGATGGCGTAGCCCTGATAGACCGCCGAATCGACGCGCACGCCGAGGCCGCCGGGCGGATGGAAATAGGTGATGCGCCCCGGCGAGGGCCGGAAGGTCGAGGGATGCTCGGCGTTGACGCGGCATTCGATGGCGTGGCCGTTGAAGCGCACATCCGACTGGGCGAGCGTCAGCTTGCCGCCGGCGGCGACCTTGATCTGCTCGTTGACGAGGTCGATGCCGGTGACCATCTCGCTGACCGGGTGCTCGACCTGGATGCGGGTGTTCATCTCGATGAAGTAGAACTGGCCGTCCTCGTAGAGGAACTCGATCGTGCCGGCGCCGGAGTAGCGCAACTCGCGCATGGCGCGCGCCACCGTCTCGCCGATCGCCTCGCGCTGGTGATCGTTGAGGGCGGGCGAGGGGCTTTCCTCCCAGACCTTCTGATGACGGCGCTGCAGCGAGCAGTCGCGCTCGCCGAGATGGATGGCGCCGCCCTGGCCGTCGCCGAGCACCTGGATTTCGATGTGGCGCGGCTTCTCGAGGTATTTTTCGAGATAGACGGCGTCGTCGCCGAACGCGGCCTTGGCCTCGAGGCGGGCGGTCGAGAGGGCGTTCGACAGGTCGTCGGGCGTGCGCGCGACCTTCATGCCGCGGCCGCCGCCGCCGGCCGCCGCCTTGACGAGGACCGGAAAGCCGATGTCGCGGGCGATCTTCATCGCCGCCGCATCGTCCGTGACGCCGCCCTCCGAGCCGGGCACGCAGGGGATGCCGAGGCGCGCGGCGGTGCGCTTGGCCTCGATCTTGTCGCCCATGATGCGGATGTGCTCGGCGCTCGGGCCGATGAAGGCGATGTCGTGCTCTTCGCAGATTTCAGCGAAGCGGGCGTTCTCCGACAGGAAGCCGTAGCCCGGATGGATCGCCTCGGCGCCGGTGATCTCGCAGGCGGCGAGCAGGGCGGGGATGTTCAGATAGGAGTCGCGCGCCGCCGGCGGGCCGATGCAGACCGACTCGTCGGCGAGCTTGACGTGCATGGCGTCGGCGTCGGCCGTGGAATGCACCGCGACGGTGGCGATGCCGAGCTCCTTGGCCGCCCTGAGGATGCGCAGGGCGATCTCGCCGCGATTGGCGATGAGGATCTTGTCGAACATCGCGCTATTCGATGATCAGGAGAGGCTGGCCGTATTCGACCGGCTGACCGTCTTCGACCAGAATCTGCGTGACCGTGCCGGCTCTCGGAGCGACGATCTCGTTGAAGGTCTTCATCGCCTCGACGAGGAAGATCTTGTCGCCCGACTTCACCTGGCTGCCGACCTCGATGAAGGGTTTGGCGTCCGGGTTCGGCCGGCTGTAGGCGGTGCCGACCATCGGCGATTTCACGACGCCGGGATGATCGGCGATGTCGGCGGCCGGCGCAGCGGCGGCCGCTGGCGCGACCGGGGTCGGCACGGGCGGGGGGGCGACCACCGGATGGTGCGCCGGGCCCGGCGCGAAGAACTGCGCCGGCGCCTGCGTCTGGCGCGAGACGCGGATCCGCAGCGCGCCGTGGCGCACCTCGATCTCGGTCAGGTTGGTCTCGCCGAGCACCTCGGCCAGTTCCCGCACCAGCGCCGGATCGACGCCGTCGGCGCGGTGCGCCGGCGTGACGGCACTGCGTCTTGCGGCCGGCTTCGTCGCCGGATCGGCGCC
>JAEULW010000183.1 GCA_016793505.1 Methylobacteriaceae bacterium
GGAGATTCTCGACGGCGGCTCGCTCTACTGGGTGATCAAGGGTTTTGTCGCGGCGCGGCAGGAACTGACCGACATCCGCCCGTTCACCGATACGGACGGAATATCGCGCTGCCATCTGGTGTTGAAACCCGAACTCGTCCCGGTCGCGCCGCGCTCCTGCCGGCCGTTTCAGGGCTGGCGCTATCTGCCCGCCGCCGACGCGCCGCGCGATCTGACCGCGCAGGACGCCGACGTGTCGCATCTGCCCGAACCGCTGCGGCGGGAATTGCGCGAACTCGGGCTGATCTGAGCGCGCGCCCTTGCGCCGAGGCGCGGCGATCCCGATCTTTACGGCCGGTTCACTCTCGCGGAGGCCCGTCGATGGCCGCCTCGTCCGACTCGGTTCCCGCCCGCGGCGCCAGCGCCGCGGTGGACGCTTTCCTGAAACAGGCCCGCGAGGTCGCGCCGGCGCGCGACGCCGAGGTTTCGGGCCGCCTCGTCTTCGCGCTCGACGCCACGATGAGCCGGCAGCCGACCTGGGATCTGGCGCAATCGCTGCAGGGCAGGATGTTCGAGACGGCGGCCGGTTTCGGCGGGCTGGCCGTGCAACTCGTCTATTTCCGCGGCTTCGGCGAGTGCCGGGCCTCGAATTTCGTCACCGGCGGACATGGCCTCGCCGCGCTGATGTCGAAAATCACGGTGCGCGGCGGCCATACGCAGATCGGCAAGGTGCTGACGCATGTGCGCGAGGAGGCGAAGGCGCGGCGGATCGGCGCGCTGGTCTTCGTTGGCGACGCGATGGAGGAGCGTTCGGACGATCTCGCCCAGCTCGCCGGCGAATTGTCGCTGCTCGGGGTCAAGGCCTTCATGTTCCAGGAGGGGAGCGATCCGGTCGCGCAGCGGACCTTTCGGGAGATCGCGCGGCTGACCGGCGGCGCCTGGGCCGCCTTCGACGCCTCGGCCCCGGCCCGCCTCGCCGAACTCATGGCGGCGGCGGCGGCCTATGCGGCGGGCGGGCGCGCCGCCCTCGAGGATCATGCGCGCAAGGCCGGCGGGTCGGCGCAGGCGCTGCTCGGCCAGATGCGATAGTCTCGCGCCGATGCCCAATCTGCTTCTCGGACTGGCGGCCCTCGTCGTCGCGCTGTGGCTCATCAACGCCTTCAAGTCGGCGAGCCCGGCGAAGATGGCGAAGATGACGCGCATGGCCGGCGGCGTCGGCGGTCTCGCCGGCGCGGTGCTGCTGGCGGTGCGCGGCCAGGCGGGCCTGGCGGCGTTGCTCGCCGGCTTTGCGCTGTGGCTGCTCGGCATGAACCGCAACCCGTTCGGCGGACTTGGCGGCGTCAACTGGGGCGGCTTCGGCCGCAAGGCCGAGACGCGCTCGAGCGTGCGTTCGGCGACGCTGGACATGGAGCTCGATCTGGCGAGCGGGGCGATCAGCGGGCGGGTGATCGCCGGGCCGTTCGCGGGCCGGGCGCTCGACAGCCTGTCGCGCGCCGAACTCTCCGAACTGCTGGCGCAGTGCGAGGCGGGCGATCCGGAAGGGGCGCGGCTGCTAGAGGCTTATCTGGACCGCCGCTTTGCCGGAGGGCGTGCGGCAGGAGAGGGCGAGGCCGACCCGCGGAGCGCGACGGGCCGCGCGCAGCCGGGCGGGATGTCCGAGAACGAGGCCTATGAGGTCCTCGGCCTTGCGAAAGGCGCTTCCCGGGACGAGATCGCGCGCGCCCACCGGGAGCTGATGAAGAAGCTGCACCCCGACGCCGGCGGAACGACCCACCTCGCCGCCCGCGTCAACGAGGCCAAGGATGTCCTGATGCGACGCCATCACTAACTCCGAACGCTGCGGCGATTTCAGCAGACGCGGGTTAACAATCGATCCAAGGCGCGCAGCGAGTCGGGAGACGAGGCGGGAGGCGGTCGACATGAGCGGATCGCCTCTCAGTTGCGGGTGGTGAAGCAGGAGAAGCCGGAGCGCTTGAGCTGCCGGCAGGCGGCCTCGGCCTCGTTCGACTCGAGGCCGGCGAAGCGGGCGCGGTAGAGCGTGGCGTCGCCCTTCTGCACCTTCTCCGTATAGGAATGGGCCGAGGCGAGCGTCGAGCGGCTCTCGGCGCGGGCGCGGGCGAGCAGGGCGTTGGCCTTGGCGAGATCGTCGATCGCGCCGATCTGGATCACCGCGCCGGACTTGGCGTCCTTCTTCGGCGTCGGCTCGCGCTCCTCCTTGCGGGCGACGACGGTCTTTTCGGACTTTTCCGCCTTGTCTGCCTTGCCCCTGGCGGCCTTCGCGTCCTTTTCCGGCTTTGCCGGTTCGGGGCGGGCGGCCGGCGCAGGCTTCGCGGGCGGAGCGTCGGCCTTCGACAGGGACGCGACCTGACGGGTCTCGCGAATGGCGGCGGGCGGCGTCGGCTTGCCGGTCGGGCCGGCGACCCAGCGCAGCGGCGAGGGCGTGGTGGCGGCGGCGACCGCCGGGCGCGGCGCGCCGATCTGGCGGGGCGAGGCGCCGTCGCCGGTCCTGACCGAGGCGGTGGTGACGATGTCGGCCTCCGGCCGCGGCGCCGAAACGACGGCCGGACGGACCTTCTGCGTCTGCGCGGCGGCGACGGCGGCGACCGCCATCGGCGTCGCGGCCGGCGTGGTCGCGGCGGGCTGGGCGACGAAAGCGCGCGGCCGTTCGGCGGCCGGCTCGGCGCGCATCGCGGCGGAGTCGGACAGCGCCATGCGGGCCGGGGCGTCCTCGACCTGGCGCTCGGCGACCATGCTCGAGGTGCGGCCGACCGTGGCGCGGGCGATCTGGGTCTCGACGAGATTGGCCATCACGAGGTCGCGGGCGCGGCCGCTGCGGCCGCCGAGCACGACGCCGATGACATGGCGACCGCCGCGGCGGGCCGAGGTCAGCAGGTTGAAGCCGGAGGCGCGGGTGTAGCCGGTCTTGATGCCGTCGACGCCCTCGATCCGGCCGAGCAGCTTGTTGTGGTTGCGGTGCGCGGCTGAACCATAATGGAAGGTATGGGTCCCGAAGTATTTGTAATAGCGCGGGAACCTGTCCTGGACGGCGCGGCCGAGAATGGCCAGGTCATGAGCCGTCGTGACCTGCTCGGGATCGGGCAGGCCGGAGGCGTTGCGGAACACGGTGCGCGACATGCCGAGGGCGCGCGCCTTGCGCGTCATCTGCTCGGCGAAGGTCTCCTCGTCGCCGGCGACATTCTCGGCGACGGCGGCGGCGACGTCGTTGGCCGACTTGGTCACCAGCGCCTTGATCGCGTCCTCGACCTCGATGGTCTCGCCCGGGTCGAAGCCGAGCTTGGACGGCGCCATGGCGGCGGCGCGGGCCGACACGCGCAGCGGCGAATCGAGGCGGAAGCGACCTTTCTCCAGCTGCTCGAACAGCATGTAGAGGGTCATCACCTTGGTGACCGAGGCGGGGTGGCGCAGCGCATGTTCGTTCTGGGCATGCAGAACGCGGCCGGAATTGGCGTCGACCACCAGCGCCGCATAGGGCGGGGCGTAGCTCGACACAGCATGTCGCTTGTAGCCGTAACGCTTGCGGGCTTCGGCGGGTGTCGCCGCGATCGAGGTGACCGCGAAAGCCAGGCCGAGAGCGGCGACCAGCGCGGACCAGCGCCCGCGCGCCGCAACAACGCGACTGAAACCCATACGCATTCCCCACCACGCGAGGCTCGCCGGCGCCGCGAGGCGGAGGCGTGTCCCGAACACCACACCCGCCGACGGTAAGGCGAACGCGGTTACGGGGTGGTTAAGCGCCGATGGGGAAATGTGCGCGCGGCGTTAGCGCCGGGTTACGAAATTGTGCGGTGCAAAAACTTCTTGACAAAAATGCTGCATCGCACATATAAGGGATGCAAGGCCGGCGGACGGCACGACCGGGGCGCAGCCCCAACAAGAAGGACACGACGATGTTCACGACGATGGAAGACTTCCAGAAGCTCGGCAAGGACCAGATGGACGCCGCGACGAAGTTCGCCTCCACCTACAGCAAGAACATGCAGCAGTTCGCTCTCGAGACCTCGGACTACGCCAAGGCTTCGATGGAGCAGGGGGCGGCCGCCCTCGAGAAGCTGATGGGCGCCAAGTCGCTCGACAAGGCGATCGAGATCCAGACCGACTACGCCAAGCAGGCCTATGAGGCGTTCGTCGCCCGCGCGACGAAGGTCGGCGAGCTCTACACCGCCATGGCCAAGGACGCCTACAAGCCGTTCGAGACCGCCGTCGCCAAGGCGACCGCGAAGTAAGTTTTCGCTCACAGGACGACGCGGATTTTACGCGTCGTCAGGCTTCGCCGGCCCTGCCGGCGCAACATCCGACGTCGGTCCCTCCCTCCGATGCGGATTCCTGCCCGGCTCGCAAGAGCCGGGCTTTTCGTTAACGGGCCTCTGGCGAAGCGACGCGGCGGCGCCTAGATAGGTCTTGCTCCCGACCGAATTTCGCGTTCCCCTTGCTCAGGACGCGCCGGCAGCCTCGGGCGCGCATGGGATCGAGAGCAGGGCCGTGAAGAGCATCGGCGAACAGGCGGGCGCGGCGATCGAGGCCGCGAAATCGCCCGGCAAGACGCCTCCCGGGGACGGCGACCGCGGCGGCGCCGGCACGTCGGTCATCACGCGGACCACGACGCAGACGAAAAAGCCCAGCCTCTACCGCGTGCTGCTGCTGAACGACGACTACACGCCGATGGAGTTCGTCGTCGAGGTGCTGCGCCGCTTCTTCGGCAAGGATCCGGAAGAGGCGACGCGGATCATGCTGCACGTCCATCACAATGGCGTCGGCGAATGCGGCGTCTACACCTACGAAGTGGCGGAGACCAAGGTCACGCAGGTGATGGAGTTCTCCCGCAAGCACCAGCATCCGCTCCAGTGCATCATGGAAAAGCAGTGAGGACGCGCGGTCCATGCCTTCCTTCTCCCGCAATCTCGAACAGTCTCTCCACCGCGCGCTCGCGGCCGCCAGCAAGCGGCGACACGAATATGCGACGCTCGAACATCTGCTGCTCAGCCTGATCGACGATCAGGACGCGGCCGCGGTGATGCGCGCCTGCACGGTCGATCTCGAACTGTTGCGCAAGAATCTCGTCGGCTACATCGACAACGAGCTCGACAATCTGGTCACCGGCGGCGGCGAGGACGCGAAGCCTACGGCCGGATTCCAGCGCGTCATCCAGCGCGCGGTGATTCACGTGCAGTCGTCGGGCCGCGAGGAGGTGACCGGCGCCAATGTGCTGGTGGCGATCTTCGCCGAGCGCGAGAGCCACGCCGCCTATTTCCTGCAAGAGCAGGACATGACGCGTTACGACGCAGTCAACTACATCAGCCACGGCATCGCCAAGCGGCCGGGCCTCAGCGACGGCGGCAAGACGCCGCGCGGCGCCGACGAGGAGCCCGAGTCGCGCGAGCGCGGCTCGGAGAAAGGCGAGGGCGGCGGCCAGAAGAAGGAAGGCGCGCTCGAGGCGTATTGCATCAATCTCAACAAGAAGGCGCGCGACGGGCGCATCGATCCGCTGATCGGCCGCGAGGCCGAGGTGCAGCGCACGATCCAGGTGCTGTGCCGGCGCCAGAAGAACAATCCGCTGCTGGTCGGCGATCCCGGCGTCGGCAAGACGGCGATCGCCGAGGGGCTCGCCCGCAAGATCACGCAGGGCGAGGTGCCCGACGTGCTGACCGGGGCGACCGTCTTCGCCCTCGACATGGGCATGCTGCTCGCCGGCACGCGCTATCGCGGCGACTTCGAGGAACGGCTGAAGCAGGTCATCAAGGAGATCGAGAATCACAAGAACGCGATTCTCTTCATCGATGAAATCCACACCGTGATCGGCGCCGGCGCGACGTCGGGCGGCGCGATGGACGCCTCGAACCTGCTGAAGCCCGCGCTGGCGCAGGGCACGCTGCGCTGCATCGGCTCGACGACCTACAAGGAGTATCGGCAGTACTTCGAGAAGGACCGCGCGCTGGTGCGCCGCTTCCAGAAGATCGACGTGAACGAGCCCTCGATCCCCGACACGATCGAGATCATGAAGGGGCTCAAGCCCTATTTCGAGGAGTATCACAAGGTCCGCTACACGCAGGAGGCGATCAAGGCTGCGGTGGAGCTCTCGGCGCGCTACATCCACGACCGCAAGCTGCCGGACAAGGCGATCGACGTGATCGACGAGACGGGCGCTAGCCAGATGCTGCTGCCCGAGCCCAAGCGCAAGAAGACGATCGGCTCGAAGGAGATCGAGACGACGATCGCCACCATGGCGCGGATTCCGCCCAAGGCGGTGTCGAAAGACGACGCGGAAGTTCTGGCGCATCTGGAAGAGACGCTGGGGCGCGTCGTCTACGGGCAGAAGAGCGCCATCGCCGCGCTCACCTCGGCGATCAAGCTCGCCCGCGCCGGCCTGCGCGATCACGAGAAACCGATCGGCTCGTATCTGTTCTCCGGGCCGACGGGCGTCGGCAAGACGGAAGTGGCGCGCCAGCTCGCCAAGGCGCTCGGCGTCGAACTCGTGCGCTTCGACATGTCGGAATACATGGAGCGCCACACGGTCAGCCGCCTGATCGGCGCACCGCCCGGCTATGTCGGATTCGACCAGGGCGGGCTGCTGACGGATGCGATCGACCAGCATCCGCATTCGGTGCTGCTGCTCGACGAGATCGAGAAGGCCCATCCCGATCTCTACAACATCCTGTTGCAGATCATGGATCACGGCAAACTGACCGATCACAACGGCAAGCAGATCAGCTTCCGCAACGTGATCCTGATCATGACCACCAACGCCGGCGCGTCGGACCTCGCCAAGGAGGCGTTCGGCTTCCATCGCGCCAAGCGCGAGGGCGACGACGTCGAGGCGATCAACAAGCTGTTCGCGCCGGAATTCCGCAACCGGCTCGATGCGATCGTGCCGTTCGGGCGGCTGCCGGTCGAGGTCATCGGCCAGGTCGTCGACAAGTTCATAATGCAGCTCGAGGCGCAGCTCGCCGATCGCAACGTGCAGATCGAGCTGACCAACGAGGCGCGCAACTGGCTGGTCGAGCACGGCTACGACGAGTCGATGGGGGCGCGGCCGATGGCGCGCGTCATCCAGGAGTCGATCAAGACGCCGCTCGCCGACGAGTTGCTGTTCGGGCGGTTGCGCGCCGGCGGCACAGTGCGCGTCGTGGTCACCGCCGAGGACGGCAGGAAGAAGCTCGGCTTCGTCTATCCTGAAGGTCCGGTCTTGCCGCGGCCCGAGCGCGACATCGTCGAAGCCGGCAAGAAGCGCGCCGCCGCGCCGGCGGCGAAGAAGCCGCGCAAGAAGGACGAGGGCGACGAGCCGCCGCCCGCGCCTCCGGCCGCAAAAGGCGGCGGACGGCCGCCGCGCGTGCCGCTGAAGACGTGAAGCGCTTCTGCAAGGTTGCGGCTTGCCGCCGGCCTCGTCCGGAGCGCAGTCGAAGGACGAGCTCGCTGGCCGCGACCTGCGCTGCGCCTGACGCGCCTCGCGCTTCGACTTCGCTCGGGGTGAGGCGCTTGTGCAAGGTCGTGCTTCTGCGCTCCTCGTCCTGAGCCTGTCGAAGGACGGGATCGTCAGCCGCGCGCGAATGACAGCCTTGCGCGCGGGCGCAGGCGCGGGCGACGCCGCCTGCGCTATGCTTGCGCAATGACGGGGGCAGGCGAGCAGCGCACATCGGCGGGCTGGTTTTTCGAGGGCGCGCGGCAGGCCGTGTCGGGGCCGGCGTGGATCGTCGGCCTGTCGCTCGCCAGCGTCGGCGGTCTCGCCCATGACGTCGGCCTGTCGGCGAGCAACGCCGTGCTGTCGACGCTGCTGGTCTGGGCGGGGCCGGCGCAGCTGATCTTCTTCACCGCCATCGCCACCGGCGTCGCGCCTTTCGCCATCGCCCTCGCGGTGACGCTCGCCAGCGTGCGCTTCGTGCCGATGGTGGTGTCGCTGCTGCCGCTGATCCGCGGCTCGCGCACCTCGCTGGCGACGCAGATTTTCGCGGCGCATTTCGTCGCGGTGACGGTATGGGTCGAGACGATGCGGCGCGCGCCCGGCGTGCCGCGCGAGCAGCGCATGGCGTTCTATTTCGGCCTCGCCAGCGGCTGCATCCTGACGGCGGCGGGGATGACGCTGGTCGGCTACGAGGCGGCGCGGATGCTGCCGACGGCGCTGGCGGCGGCGCTGCTGTTCATCACGCCGATCTATTTCATCGCCGCCTCGATGCGCGGCGCGCGCGAGGCGATGGACTGGGTGGCGCTCGGCTTCGGGCTGACGCTGGCGCCCTTCGTCGAGACGCTGGTCGGGGGCGGGCTCGATCTGCTGGTCACCGGACTCATCGCCGGTCTTGCGGCCTATGCGGCGCGGCTGGCGCAGCGCGCACGGCGGCGCGCATGAGCGTGGGCTGGCTCGTCGATCCCGCCGTCGCGCCGCTGGCGGCGATGCTGATCCTGGCGGCGGCGCCGAACCTGATCCTGCGCGTCGTCGGGGTGCTGCTGTCGCGCGGGATCGACGAGCAGTCGGAGGCGCTGGCCTTCGTGCGGGGGCTGGCGCTGGCGCTGCTCGCCGGCGTCGTCGGCAAGCTGATCGCCAATCCGCCGGGCGCGCTGGCGGCGACGACGACGACCGGCCGCATCGGCGCGATCCTGATCGCGGTCGCGGCGTTCTTCCTCGCGCGCCGCTCGATCTTCGCGGCGCTGCTGGCGGGCGAGGCGACGCTGATCGCCTCGCTGGCGCTGCGCTGAGCGGCGGTTCAGAGCGCGGCGCGAATGCGGGCGGCGTGTTGCTCGAGCAGCTTCGGGTCGGCCATCTCGCCGGTGTGCGGGCGCAGTTTGACGCCGTCCCAGCGTGGCAGGACGTGGACATGCAGATGGAAGACGACCTGTCCGCCGGCGGGCTCTGAGAATTGCTGGATCGTCAGGCCGTCGGCGCCCATGCCGACCCTGACGGCGCGGGCGACACGGGTCAGCGCCGGGGCCATGGCGGCGAGCACGGCGGGATCGACGTCGAGAATGTTGCGGGCCGGCGCCTTGGGGATCACCAGAACATGGCCGTCGGCGCGGGGCATGATGTCCATGAAGGCGAACGCCGCCTCGTCCGCGTAGACCTTCACGCAGGGGATCTCGCCGCGCAGGATTTTCGCGAAGACGTTTTGGGGATCGTAGGACACGAAAACACCTCGGAAGGGGGAGCCTTCCGAGGTGTCGCAAGACGGTCGGCGGGGGTCAAGGAGGCGGGTTGCAGGCGCCGACCGCCCGGCGTTCTGCGATCAGTAGGCGGCGGTGCGGCGCGGCGCGCCGGCGTCCCAGCCCGCACCCTCGCCGTCGAAGCCCTGACGCCAGCCGCGGCGTTCGCCCTGGCCTTCGCCATAGCCCCACCAGCCGCCACGCTCGCCCTGGCCTTCGCCCTGGCGCCAGCCGCGCTGGCCCATGCCCTGGCCGCCCATACCCGGACCCATGCCCGGACCCATGCCCGGACCCATGCCGCCGCCTTCGCCGCGACGCCAGCCGCCCTGGCCCATGCCGGGGCCGCCCATGCCGCCGCGGCGGCCCGGGCCCATCTGGTCGAAGGTTTTCTTCTGCTCGTCATTGAGCGTGGCGTAGAAGGCCTCGATTTTCGGCTTCAGCTCGCCGAGCGCGCCGTTCGCCATGGCGAGGCCCTGCTGGGCGGCGGCGAGCCGGCCGGGCACGGTCGTCAAGTCGGGACGATTGGCGCACAGCTTCTTGGCCTCGCCGCCGACGCGCAGCGCCGTGGCGCGCAGATCGGCGAGCGCCGGCTTCTGGGCGTCGGTGAGGTTCAGCCGCGTCGTGACGCCGTCAGCCATGCGCTGCGTCACCCAGCCGAGATCGGCGGCGCAGAAGCGCTCGAGCCCGCGCCCGCCGCCCATCATGCCATGGCCGCCCATCATGCCCTGACCGCGCATGCCGCCCTGCGCGACGGCGACGCCGACGCCGAGCGCCAGCAGCGCGCCGCCGATGATCGTCACGCGGCCGGCGGTGGATTTCAGGAAAGAGCGGCGCGGCGCGGGCGGCGTCGGCGCGGCAGCGGTCGGGGTGGAGGTCTGGTCGGTCATCGTGGCGTCCTCTTGCTGGATCCGATGCGAAGAGGGTGCCGCCGGGCCAGATGAAATCCAACTTAACGATCGGTCATGTTTCGTCGGCCTCGGCCCCGGCGGGCGCGGCTTTGCGGAACGGGGCGTGCTCGCCATAGAGGCGGATGATCGCCTCCATCTCGGCGCGTTCGCGCCTCAGATAGTCGGCGACGGCGCGGCGCAAGCGCGGATCGGCGATCGCGTGCGCCGATGACGTCGGCACGGCGCGGTAGCCGCGCGCCAGCTTGTGCTCGCCCTGCGCGCCGGCCTCGACGCGCTTCAGACCGCGGGCGATCGCGAAGTCGATCGCCTGATGGTAGCAGAGCTCGAAATGCAGGAAGGGGTGATGCTCGATCGCCCCCCAGTTGCGGCCATAGAGCGCGTCGTCGCCGACAAGATTGAGCGCGCCGGCGATCCAGCGACCCGCGCGCTTCGCCATGACGAGCAGGATGCGGTCGGCCAGCGCCTCGCCGACGAGCGAGAAGAAGC
>JAEULW010000035.1 GCA_016793505.1 Methylobacteriaceae bacterium
CGGCGCGTCAGGCGGAAGGCGGCGCAGAGGCTGGAAATGTCCTCGTCGCGACGCTTGGAGATTTTCCAGACGCGCAGGAGATCGTTCGGGCCGGGGGCGGGAATCGTCACGCTTTCGACGAACTCGCCGGCGGCGCGACCCTGCCGGCCGTAGGCGAGGAAGAAATCCTCGAGCGCGATCGTGCGGCGGCCGCGGGCGCCGCGCAGGGTCAGCCGCGCGTCGAGCGCGATCAGCGCCGGCGGCATGTCGCCGATCGGCGAGCCGTTGGCGATGTTGCCGCCGATCGTGCCCATGGCGCGCACCTGCGCGCCGCCGATGCGGGCGATCAGCGAATCGAGCGCGGGGGCGAGGCGGGCGAGGGCGGGGCGCGCCTCGGCATAGGTCACGGCGGCGCCGAGGGTGAGCGCCTGCGGGCTCTCGTCGATGGCGCGCAGCGCGGCGAGGCGGCCGAGCCAGATCAGCGTTTCGGGCCGGTCCAGCCGCTTGGTGATCCACAGGCCGACATCGGTCGCCCCGGCGAACAGAGTCGCGCCGGGATGGGCGGCGCAGAGCGCGTCGAGCTCGTCGAGGCTGGCGGGGGCGTAGAGCATGCGCCCTTCCGCGCCGAAGCAGAACGACTCTTGCGCGGCGCCGGCGAGGCGCTGCGCGGCGCGCGCCGCCATCGGCGTGAAGGCGGCGCGGTCGGCGTCGCCGGACGGCCCCATGCGGCGGCCGGCCTCGAGGATCGGCGCATAGCCGGTGCAGCGGCACAGATTGCCTTGCAGCGCCTCCTCGATCGCCGCGTCGTCGGGCGCCGGGTTTTCCAGCCACAGCGCCGCCAGACTCATGACGAAGCCCGGCGTGCAGAAGCCGCATTGCGTCGCATGCGTCTCGACCATGGCGCGCTGCACGGCGTGGGCGCCGCCGTCGGCGCCGCGCAGATGCTCGACGGTCAGCACATGACAGCCGTCGAGCGTCGCCAGCGGGCGGATGCAGGCGTCGACCGGCGCGTAGCGCATCGCGGCGCCGTGCGGCGCGCCGACCAGAATGGTGCAGGCCCCGCAATCGCCCTCGGCGCAGCCCTCCTTGGTTCCGCTGCGCCGTTCGACGAGGCGGATCCAGTCGAGCGCGGTCATGGTCGGATCGCCGCCGGCGATCTCGCGCCAGTCCTCGCCGAACAGGAAGCGGACGCCCTGCCGCACCTGTCAGCTGCCGCGATAGGTGGAGAAGGCGTAAGGGGCGATCAGCAGCGGCACATGGTAGTGCGCGCCGGCGTCGCCGACGCCGAAGGCGATCGGCACGACGTCGAGAAAGGGCGGCTCGGGCAGGGCGACGCCGCGGCCGCGGAAATAGTCGGCGACGTGGAAGCGCAGCTCGTAGCGGCCGGATTGCAGCTCGTCGCCGGCGAGCAGCGGCGCGTCGCAGCGCCCGTCGGCGTTGGTGCGCGCGGTCCTGATCAGGCGCGGCGTCGGACCGGCGGCGAAGAGCTCGATGAGGACGCCCTCGGCCGGGCGGCCGCCGGCGGTGTCGAGCACATGGGTGGTCAAGCGTCCGGGCGCCATCGCATCGTCCTTTCCGCCCGCTGCGCGGGCTGTCCGGGGCAGGTTCGCCCGGGCGCGACGCCCTGTCCAGCGCGCCGGCGCGGGCGGGGGTTGCGCCAGGCGCGCCGGGCGGCGAGGTTGGCGGCCGGGCAGGAAACGGAATCGGCAGGGCATGGCGTTCGATCAGACCTATCCGCGCGACATGACGGGCTACGGGCGCGAGCCGCCCGACGCCGACTGGCCCGGCGGCAAACGCGTCGCGGTGCAGTTCGTCGTCAATTACGAGGAGGGCGGGGAGAACAACATCCTGCATGGCGACGCCGCCTCGGAGGCGTTCCTGTCGGAGATCGTCGGCGCCGCGCCGTGGCCGGGGCAGCGCCACTGGAACATGGAGTCGATCTACGAATATGGCGCGCGGGCCGGCTTCTGGCGGCTGTGGCGGATGTTCGTCGAGCGCAAGGCGCCCGTCACCGTGTTCGGCGTCGCCTCGGCGATGACGCGCGGGCGCGAACAGGTCGCCGCCATGCTGGAGGCGGGCTGGGAGATCGCCACGCACGGCCTGAAATGGATCGACTATCGCGACACGCCCGAGGCGCAGGAGCGCTCCCACATCGCCGAGGCGGTGCGCCTGCACGCGGCGATGACCGGGGCGCGGCCGCTCGGCTTCTATCAGGGCCGCGCCTCGATGAACACGGTGCGGCTCGGCATGGAGGAGGGCGGCTTCCTCTACCTCTCCGACAGCTACGCCGACGATCTGCCCTACTGGCTCGCCGGGCCGCAGGGGCCGCAGCTCGTCATTCCCTATACGCTCGACGCCAACGACATGCGCTTCGCCACGCCGCAGGGCTTCAATTCGGGCGAGCAGTTCTTCGCCTATCTGAAGGACAGTTTCGACGGACTGTTGCGCGAGGGACGGGCGGGCCGGGCGAAGATGATGAGCGTCGGCCTGCATTGCCGGCTGGTCGGCCGGCCGGGCCGGGCCGAGGCGCTGGCGCGCTTCATCGACCATGTTCAAGGCCATGACGAGGCGTGGATCGCGACGCGGCTCGACATCGCCCGCCACTGGATCCGGCGCCATCCGCCGCAGGGGGGCTACAGGCCCTCGCGCACGCCGCGCGGGCTGTTCGTCGAACTCTATGGCGACGTCTTCGAGCATACGCCGGAGATCGCCGGGGCGGCGCACCGGCGCGGGCTCGACGCCTCGTGCGACACGGCGCGCGGCCTGCACGCGGCGATGGTCGGCGCGCTGCGCGAGGCCGACGAGGGGCTGAAACTGAAGCTGATCCGCGCCCATCCCGACCTTGCCGGCAGACTGGCGCTGGCCGGCGGACTGACCGCCGATTCGACCGCCGAACAGGCGAGTTCCGGCCTCGACCGGCTGACGCCGGCGGAGCTGGCGCGCTTCACCGAACTGAACGAGGCCTACAAGGCGAAGTTCAACTTCCCCTTCATCATGGCGGTGAAGGGCGCGAACAAGGCGGAGATTCTCGCCGCCTTCGAGCGCCGGCTGCAGCATCATCCGCAGGGCGAATTCGCCGAGGCGCTGGCGCAGATCGAGCGCATCGCGCTGCTCAGGCTCGAAGGCCGGCTGCCGTGAGCGCGGCCCTGCGCAACGACGATCCGGGCGCGGCGATCATGGCGCGGCTCGACGCGCTCGCCGGCTTCACCGACGAGCCGGGGCGGGTGACGCGGCTGTTCCTGTCGCCCTCGCACCGGCGCAGCGTCGACTGGCTGCTGGACTGGATGCGCGAGGCGGGAATGGCCGCCTTTCTCGACGATGTCGGCAATGTGCGCGGGCGCTACGAGGGCGCGACGCCGGGCGCGCCGGCGCTGCTGATCGGCTCGCATATCGACACGGTGCGCGACGCCGGACGCTATGACGGCACGCTCGGCGTGGCGCTCGGCGTCGCCGTGGTCGCCGAGCTCAAGCGGCGCGGCGAGCGGCTGCCTTTCGCCATCGAGGTGATCGGCTTCGGCGACGAGGAGGGGGTGCGCTTTCCGACGACGCTCGCCGGCTCGCGGGCGATCGCCGGCGGCTTCGACCCGACGACGCTCGCCGCCTGTGACCCCGACGGCGTGTCGCTGGACAAGGCGCTGCGGGATTTCGGCTGCGATCCGGCGCGGATCGGCGGGCTGGCGATGACGCGCCAGGCGGCGCTCGCCTATGTCGAGGCGCATATCGAGCAGGGGCCGGTGCTGGAGCGCAACGCCGCGCCGCTCGGCGTCGTCACCGCCATCAACGGGGCGACGCGCTTCCGCGGCACGCTCGAGGGCGAGGCGGGGCACGCCGGCACGGTGCCGATGGCGATCCGCCGCGACGCCCTCGCCGGGGCGGCCGAAATCATCCTCGGCGTCGAGGCGCGGGCGGCGCGCGAGGCCGATCTGGTGGCGACCGTCGGGCGCATCGAGGCGGCGCCGGGGGCGATCAACGTCATTCCCGGCGCGGCGCATTTCACGCTCGACATCCGCGCCCCGGACGACGCGCAACGCCGCGCCGCCGTCGCCGACATCGAGGCGCTGTGCGCGGCCACAGCGAAGCGGCGCGGGCTGAAGCTGGAGATGACGCGGTCGCATGACGCGCCGGCGGTCGTCTGCGATCCGCGGCTCGTCGCGGCGCTGGCCGAGAGCGTGGCGCGCGAGGGCCATGCGCCGCTGCGTCTGCCGAGCGGCGCCGGCCACGACGCCATGGCGATGGCGGCGCTGTGCCCGTCCGCCATGCTGTTCGTGCGCTGCAAGGGCGGGATCAGCCACAACCCGGCGGAGTCGATCACCGCCGCCGACGCCGGCGCCGCCTTCGCCGCGCTCATCGATTTCGTCCGCCATTTCGATCCCGAGCGTTTTATCGACGAGGCCTGACATGCCGCGCTTTTCCGCCAATCTGACGATGATGTTCACCGAGCGGCCGTTCCTCGAGCGCTTCGGCGCGGCGGCGGCGGCCGGCTTCAAGGCGGTCGAATATGTCTCGCCCTACGAGCATCCCAGGGAGGTCGTGGCGGCCGAGCTGAAACGCTTCGGGCTGGTTCAGGCGCTGTTCAACCTGCCGGCCGGGAACTGGGCGGCGGGCGAGCGCGGCATCGCCTGCCATCCCAACCGCATCGGCGAGTTCCACCGCTCGGTGGCGACGGCGATCGACTATGCGCAGGCGCTCGGCTGCACGCGGCTGAACTGCCTGTCGGGTCTGGCCCTCGAGGGCGTGAACCCGGCGCTGCTGAGGCGCACCTTCGTCGACAATCTGAAATACGCCGCGCGGGAGACGCAGAAGGCGGGGATCACGCTGGTCGCCGAGGCGATCAACCCGATCGACATGCCCGGCTTCTTCCTCAACACCTCGCGTCAGGCGATGGAGATCTTCGACGAGGTGGACAGCGACAACCTGTTCTTCCAGTACGACATCTACCACATGCAGCGGCAGGAGGGCGAACTCGCCGCGACGCTGGAGCGGCTGATGCCGCGCATCCGCCACATCCAGATCGCCAGCAATCCCGGCCGGCACGAGCCGGACGAGGGCGAGATCGCCTATCCCTATCTGTTCGCCCATATCGACCGGCTCGGCTATGACGGCTGGGTCGGCGCCGAATACCGGCCGCGCGCCCGCACCGAGGACGGGCTCGCCTGGTTCGCGCCCTATCGGGGCCTGGCGTGACGATCGCCGATCCGCGGGGCCTGCTCGAAGCAATGTTCCGGGCGGCGATCGGGGCCGCCTCGCCGGCGCTGTGCGTGCCGGCGCACCTGCCGGCGGCGCCGAAGGGCCGCACCATCGTGATCGGCGCGGGCAAGGCCTCGGCGGCGATGGCGGCGGCCTTCGAGGCGCAGTGGCCGGGGCCGCTCGAGGGCCTCGTCGTGACGCGCTACGGCCATGGCGCGCCGACGCGGCGGATCGAGATCGTCGAGGCCGCCCATCCCGTGCCGGACGCGGCGGGGCGCGACGCCGCGGCGCGGATTCTGGCGATGGTCGGCGGCCTGACCGAGGACGATCTGGTCGTGGCGCTGATGTCGGGCGGCGGCTCGGCGCTGCTCGCCGCGCCGGCGCCGGGGCTGACGCTCGAGGACAAGCAGACGGTCGCCCGGGCGCTGCTGAAGAGCGGCGCCGACATCGCCGAGATGAACTCAGTGCGCAAGCATCTGTCGGCGATCAAGGGCGGCCGGCTCGCCGCCGCCGCAACGCCGGCGCGGCTGCATGCGCTGATGATCTCGGACGTGCCGGGCGACGATCCGTCGGTGATCGCCTCGGGCCCGACCGTTCCCGACGCGACGACGCGGGCGGATGCGGCTTCGGCGCTCGCCAAATACGGCATCGTTCCGCCGCCGACCGTCGCGGCGCGGCTCGCCGATCCGGCGAGCGAGACGCCGAAGCCGGGCGATCCGGCCTTCGCGCGGGTCGCCAATGTCATCATCGCGACGCCGCAGCGCTCGCTCGAGGCGGCGGCGGAGATCGCGCGGGTGGCCGGCGTGACGCCGATCCTGCTCGGCGACGCGCTGGAGGGCGAGGCGCGGGACGTCGCCCGCGTCATGGCGGGGATCGCCCGCTCCTGCCGGCGGCATGGCCAGCCGGCCGCCGCGCCCTGCGTGCTGCTCAGCGGCGGGGAGACGACGGTGACGGTGCGCGGGCAGGGCCGGGGCGGGCGCAACGCCGAATTCCTGCTCGCCCTCGCCGTGGCGCTCGAAGGCGCGGCCGGCGTCCATGCGCTGGCCGGCGACACCGACGGAATCGACGGCAGCGAGGACAATGCGGGGGCGATCATCGGCCCGGACACGCTCGAACGGGCGCGGGCGGCCGGGGTCGAGGCCAAGGCGCGGCTCGCCGACAACGACGCCTATTCGGTGTTCTCGGCGCTCGGCGATCTCGTCACGACCGGGCCGACGCTGACCAATGTGAACGATTTCCGGGCCGTACTGGTTCTGTGACGGCGCGGCGAGGCCGCGTGCGCCGGCCGCCGGCGCGTGCTAGACATCCCTCAGGTCAGGAGTGGCGCAGCTTGTCCAGGAAGATCGGACGGAAGGTCGGAAAGCTCGGCACGCGCATGGCCCGCGACGGGGCGCATGCGGCGACGACCTTGGCCGCGCGCCTGCCGCGGCTGATGACGGCGCAGCCGACCTTCGACGATCACGTCGAGCGCAGCCGCATGGTGGCCGAGAAGGTCGACGCCTTTGCGCAAGGGGCGGTGGCGGCGGGTCTGGCGATCAGCGGCTTCTGGCTGAAGGCGATGACCGGCCGGGTGCGCGGGCCCGCCGACGTGATGGTCGGCATTCTCGACGTCGCGGCCGCGGCCACGGCGCCGGCGAGCCGCAAGGTCGCCGCCAACGCCCGGCGCTACGGGCGGCGCTGAGGCCTGATCTACGCCGGCCGCGCCGCGCCCGAGGCGTCGGGCGAAGAAGGCGCGGGATCGGCGGCGATCAGCATGCGAATCGCCGCCTCGGCGGCGGCTGCGTCGGCGATTCCGTAGAGCCAGGTCGATTCGACCTTGTCGCCTTCCGGGTCCGTCTCGACGCCATGCACCAGCGTGATCATGTCGCCGACGATCGGCGCGCTGCGCCGTTCGATCCGGCGGATGCCGGAGGGCGGGATCGAGCGCGTCCGCCCGTCCGTCGGTCCGACCAGCGTGAGGACGCGCCGCGTCGTCACCGCATAGAGGGTCGAGCGCGCCTCGCGCAGCGTCCTGACCGGCGCCCCCAGGCCGGCGAGGCCGATCAGCAGGAAGGGCAGGCCGAACAGCGCGAAGATCGCGGCGAAGACCGGCGGCGTCCTGGAGCGGTTGGCGCCGAACCAGGCGTCCCAGAAGAAGCCGAACGCAAGGCCCTCCCAGGTCAGGACGAAGCCCATGACCACGAGGGCGAAGACGAGCTTGAGAAGCACGGCGGGAATGGCGGAGCGCCAGTCCGGCGCGGCGGCCCACAGAACGATCTCGCCGCGGCCGAGTTCGCGGGCGAGGCGGGCGCGCTGCTCCTTCGGGAGCTTCAGCAGGGCGCCGCTCATGCGTCTCGTCGATCTTGACGTCGATCTTGCATCCGCCGCCAGGCTAGCGCGGCTTTGCGAAGGTTTTATGAAGGCGCGCCCGGCAATGCGCCGGATCGCTCAGCCCTTCGGCGCCTCGGCGGTG